>JBCBEP010000070.1:0-18342 GCA_038528605.1 Pseudomonadota bacterium | reverse complement strand
GTCACGAGACCGGCGGGCTTGTGATAGCGCCAGAGGCGGGCGGGCTCAGGCGCGGCGATCTCCTTGCCGTCGACCTCGATCCGGTCGTCGAGCGTGACGGTAACGGCGGGGGTGTCCAGCAGCCGGCCGTTGAGGCGTACCCGCCCGTCCTCGATCATCCGCTCCGCTTCCCGGCGGGAGGCGACGCCGGCGCGCGCCAGCCGCTTTGCGATGCGTTCCGGCCCGCTCGCGGTCTCGGACGTCGCTTCGGCGGCGCGCTTCTGGCCCGTCGCAGCCCCGCGCGGAGGCCGGGCTGCCGGGCGGCGCGCTTTCGGGCGGCCGCTCTTTCCATCGCCGTCCTCGCGCGCCATAGGCGTCATCCTCCGCTGATGCTCCCCGGGGCTTGGACCGCCGGGCGCGCTGTGGTCAAGCTCTGCCCATGTCGTTCACCAGCCACATGGACCGCGCGCTCGCCGAGGCCGAGGCGGCTGCCGAGCGGGGCGAGGCCCCGGTGGGCGCCGCCCTGGCAGGCCCGGACGGCCGGCTGCTCGCCGCCGATGGCAACCGGATGCGCGAGCTTTCCGACCCGACGGCCCACGCGGAGATGAACGTGATCCGCGCCGCCGCCCGCGCCCTTGGCAGCGAGCGGCTGACAGGGTGCGATCTCTACGTGACGCTCGAGCCCTGCCCCATGTGCGCCGGCGCCATCGCCCATGCCCGCATCGCCCGGCTCTACTACGGCGCGGAGGATCCGAAGAGCGGCGGCGTCGCGCACGGCCCTCGCGTCTTCGCCCAGCCCACCTGCCATCACCGGCCTGAGGTTTACGGCGGCATCGGCGAGCGCGCCTCGGCCGATCTCCTCCGCGCCTTCTTCGCCAACCGGCGCTGACGGCGAAACGTCACAAAACTGAACCAGATCAAGGCGCGAGCTTCTCCATCGGGCGATGCCTTCCAAAGAGGCCCCGCGGCAGGCGCGGCGCCGTGAACTCGGGAGGATGACCGATGAGAATGGAAACAGCGCACGAAGCGGAACTTCTCGCACGGCGTGCGGAGTTGATGAAGCGCCTCGTCAGCGTGGAGCACGACCTCGACCAGCCCGGCAACAAGGACATGGAAGACCAGGCGACCGAGCGGGAGGATGACGAGGTGCTCGAAGGCCTCGGCAATGCGGGCCTCGCGGAGCTGCGCAAGATCGAGCACGCACTCAAGCGCATCGAGGACGGCAGCTACGGCATCTGTGTGAGCTGCGGCAGTAAGATCTCGAACGAGCGTCTTACCGCCGTGCCCTATGCCACGCGCTGCAGCCGGTGCGCAGCCTGAACCGGGCGCCTAGGGGCTCGCGGTCGACGGATCGGGGCCGCGTTCACTGACCGGCCCGCCCGGTCCAGCCGCCTAGCGCTGGCCGGTGCGCGCGCCGTCGAAGAGGTGCTTCAGCTCCCGCGGTTGGCTCCGCCAGTATTGCTTCGGGCCGGACACGCTCGCCCCCAGCTTCGCCGCCGCGTGCCAGGGCCAGCGCGGGTTGTAGAGCATGGCCCGGGCCAGCGCGATCGCGTCCGCCTGGCCCTTGGCGATGATCTCTTCGGCCTGCTCGGGCTCGGTGATCAGGCCCACGGCAATGGTCGGCAGCCCCGCCTCCGCCTTCACGCGCTCGGCGAAGGGGACCTGATAGCCCGGGCCGAGCGTGATCTTCTGGTCGGGCGAGACCCCGCCGGAGCTCACATGGATCGCCGCCGCCCCGCGCGCCGCGAGTTCCTTGGTGAGCGCCACGCTGTCCTCCACATTCCAGCCGCCCTCCACCCAGTCGGAGGCGGAGATGCGGGTCCAGACCGGGCGCTCCGCCGGGAAGGCGGCGCGCACCGCCTCGAACACCTCGAGCGGGAAGCGCATCCGCCCCTCCCGGCTGCCGCCATAGGCATCGTTGCGCTTGTTCGCGATGGGGGAGAGGAACTGGTGGAAGAGGTAGCCATGGGCGAAATGCAGCTCGATGGCGTCGATGCCGAGGCGCGCCGCCCGCTCCGCCGCCCTCACGAAATCCGCCTTCACCTTCTCGAGGCCCGCCTCATCGAGGGCCAGCGGCGCTTCCTCGCCCTCCGAATGCGGGATGGCCGAGGACGATACCGTGCGCCAGCCGTGCGGGGCGGCGGCGGGGATCTGGCCGCCGCCCTCCCACGGAGGCAGGCTCGAGCCCTTGCGCCCGGCATGGGCAAGCTGGATCGCCACGGGCATGTCGGAATGCACGCGGATGGCGGCCAGCACCTTCGCGAGCGCCGCCTCGTTCTCATCCGACCAGAGGCCGAGGTCCCAGGCGGTGATGCCGGCCTCCGGGCTCACGCCTGTCGCCTCCAGGATCAGAAGCCCGGCCCCCGAGAGCGAGAGGCTGCCGAGATGCATCATGTGCCAGTCCGACGCCGAGCCGTCATTGGCGGAGTACTGGCACATGGGTGCGACGATGATGCGGTTGTCGAGGCGAAGGCCGCCAAGATCGAGGGGCTCGAAGAGCTGGCTCATGAGGGGTCCTTTCGCGCAAGGGTTCGTGGGGCAGCTATGCCCGCGTCGCCGCCGGGCAAGCGGCCATGGCTCAAGGCTCCGTTGCAGGCGGCGCAAGAATGGCGGCGAAGGGCGCGGCCGAGGGGGCGAGGTAGCAGAGCTCGAACTCCATCGGCGTGAGGCGCAGGAGCGGGCCGGGCGTGATACGCTCCAGCCGCCCCTCCGCCACCTCGTCCGCCACCAGCCGGTCCGGCAACGTGCCGATGCCGAAACCCGCCCGCGCCAGATGCGTCATCGTCGCGAGCGAGGAGGAGCCGTGGAGCACCGGCGCCGGCGCACCGGGTACCGTGAGCAGCCGCAGCACCTCGCGCGCGGGCGGCGTGCGGCGGGCGAAGGTGATCACGGCGAGGTCCCGCGCGGCGAGCAGTTCGAGGAAAGCGCCCGGCTCGAGCGGGCCGAGGCCCCGCGGCAACAGCCCGGGCGCCGCGTACCAGCCGAGCTGCACCCGCTCGATGGGCTGGGACGGCGCGCCGCCGGGCACCCATTGGCGGAGCAGGAGGGCAATGTCGATGGCATCCTCGGTCAGCGCCCGCTGCAGGTCCTCCGAGACATCGACCGACAGCTCCAGCCGCATCTTGGGCGCCGCCTCGCGCAGCCGCTCGAGCAGTTGCGGGAGCGCGGAATGGACGATGGTCTCCGCCACGCCGATGCGCAGCGTGCCCTCCATGCCCTCGCCAGCCGAAAGCTCCGCCGCGATGCTGTCCCGCAGGTCGAGCAGCAGGCTGGCGCGTTCCAGGAAGCGCCGCCCCTCCGGCGCGAGGCGCGCACCGCGGCGCGAACGGTCGAAAAGGACGAGGCCGAGGCTCTCCTCGAGATGCGCGATTCGCTCCGACACGGCGGAAGGCGCGACCTTCAGCACCTCCGCCGCCGCACGAAAACCACCTGCACGCGCCACCTCGCGCACGATTTCTGCGTCCCGCAACCCGAACATGCCAAAGCACCCCTCAGTGTTCTCCTCAGACGATCATAATGATCATTATTTGATCGGTTGACGATGACATCAATCTCTGGTGGCGTAAGGTCAAACGGAGGTTGAAGCGATGTTTGGCAGAACGCCTGATCAGATTGCGACGGATGCACAGTCTTTCCGCAGGCACGTGCGCAGCGGTGACTGGACAGGCCCGACGACGGGCGTGGCCCATGGCGCGCTGCAGGCGAACCTCGCGGTGATGCCTGCGGCCTATGCGCCGGCCTTTGAAGCCTACTGCCAGCTCAACGCACGCCCCTGCCCCATGCTCGGGCGGACCGAGCCCGGTGGCCGAGCGATCCCGGAGCTGGCCCGCGATCTCGATATCGCGCGCGACGTCCCCGCCTATCGCGTGCTGCGCGACGGCGAACCCGCGGAGCGTGTGGAGACGCTGGAGAGCATCTGGGGAGACGACACGGTGGTCTTCGCCATCGGCTGCTCCTTCTCCTTCGAGGCCGCCATGGAGGATGCGGGCATTCCCGTCCGCCACTGGCAGCGCCAGGCGAATGTTCCGATGTTCATCTCGAATATCGACACCAAGTCCTCCGGCCCCTTCGGCGGCAAGATGGTGGTGAGCATGCGCGGCGTGCCGGCGGACCGTGCGCCGGAGCTGCACGCGCTCTGCGCGCGCTACCCCTTCGCCCACGGTGCGCCAGTGCAAATCGGCGACCCCGCGGAGATCGGCATCACCGACATCGCCAAGCCCGATTTCGGGGACGACCCGTATATCGAGGAGGGCGACGTGCTTGCCTTCTGGGCCTGTGGCGTCACGGCGCAGATGGCGCTCCGCCACGCGCGCCTGCCGCTCGCCGCCGCCCACGAGCCTGGCCACATGCTCGTGACCGACCTCGACGCCTCCGCCCCGGGCCTCGCCGCCTGGGCGGCGGCCTGACACCAACACAGGCCCGTCGCGGCCTGACCCTCAGAGAAAAAAGACGAGGAGAGACACCATGACCACCCCGCGCCTGATCGCATCCGCAGCCACCGCGCTGGCCCTCGCCGCCGGTGCCGCCCATGCCGAGGAAACCTTCTCGGTGGTCGGCAGCTGGTCCTCCCTGCCGCTCTACAACGACTACGAGGCGCCCTTCTGGACGTCGCAGCTTCCGGAAGCCTCGGGCGGGAACATCGCCGTCGAGATGACGACCTTCAACCAGATGGGCGTGAAGGGCGGGGACGTGTTCCGCCTGCTCAATGACGGCGTCTTCGATGTGGGCATGACCGTGGCGGACTACACCGTCGGCGACGCGCCGGAGCTCGAAGGCCTCGACGTGCCGCTGATCGCCACCGATGCGGCGACGGCGCGCAAGGCCGTGGATGCCGCGCGCCCGATGGTGGCCGACATCATGGAGAGCGCGTTCGGCGCCAAGATGCTCGCCATCGCGCCCTACCCGCCGCAGATCATCTTCTGCAAGCCCGAGGTCGCGAGCCTCACCGATCTCGAGGGTCTGAAGATCCGCGGCTCGGGCCGGATGACCACCAAGCTCCTTGAAGCGCTCGGCGCTGAGGGCGTGAATGTCGGCTTCTCCGAGGTGCCGGGCGCGCTTCAGCGCGGCGTCGTCGACTGCGCGATCACCGGTTCGGGCTCGGGCTACAGCGCCGGCTGGCACGAGGTCACCACGCATGTCATGCCCCTGCCCCTCGGCGGCTGGGACCCGGTGGTGACGGCCATGAACCTCGACCGCTGGAACAGCCTTGATGCGGACACGCAGGCGCTGATCCAGAAGGAGATCACCGAGAAGTTCGAGACCCCCGCCTGGGAGACCGCCGCAGCCAGCCTCGAGACCGATCTCGACTGCCTCACCGGTCGCGCCGCGTGCCCGATGGGCGATGCCGCCTCCATGACCCTCGTGCCCGTGACGGCCGAGGACGAGGCCAAGGCGCGCGAGATCCTCGTGGGCACCGTGCTGCCGGACTGGGCCGAGCGTGCGGGCGGCGACTGGAAGGACCGCTGGAATGCCAGCGTGGGCGACGCCACCGGCGTCCAGATCCCGTAAGTCAGCCCGTTGACCGCTGAACGCACCCTTGCAGCCCTGCGCCGCGCGAATGCCGGCGTGGGGCTCGCCTGCGGGCTGGTACTGCTCACCGCCTGCCTTTTCATCCTGGTCGAGATCGTGATGCGCCGCGTTGCCTTCGGCATCTTCGGCGGTACCGACGAGATCTCGGGTTATGTGATGGCCGGCGTGGCGAGCTTCGCCGCCGGCTACGCGCTGGTCGAACGCGCCCATATCCGCATCGACATCCTGCACCGGCGCCTGCCCGCGCTCGGGCGCACCATGCTCGATATCCTGAGCCTCGGCGGCCTCGTCGCGGTGGCCATCGCGCTCCTCTACCACGGCGGCGGAGTGCTTTCGAAATCGCTCTCCGCCGGGTCCACCGCGAACACCCCGCTCGAGACACCGCTCTGGATCCCGCAGCTTGTGTGGCTGCTCGGCTGGGTCTGGTTCGCTATCGCGGCCCTCGTGCTCCTCGTCCTCACCATCCGCTTCGCAATGAAGGCGGACTGGTCGAGCGCCGCCGCCATCGCCGCGCCGGAGACGGATGAGAGCGCCATCGAGGCCGAACTCGCGGAACAGGAAAGGGAGGCCCCAAAATGATCACGCGCCTCGCCATTGCGCTGCTCGCGCTCCTCGTCGTCTCCGCGCCTGTGGGCCTCACGCTCTTCCTGCTCGCCTTCGGGGTGGACTGGTTCTTCTCGGCCTTCCCGCTCTCGCGCGGCATGGGGCAGGTGATCTGGAGCTCGTCGAACTCCGCCCTTCTCATCGCCATCCCGTTCTTCATCTTCCTCGGCGAGCTGCTGGTCCGCTCGGGCGTGGCGGCGCGCACCTACAAGGCGCTCGATGCCTGGCTCTCATGGCTGCCGGGCGGGCTCATCCACGCCAATATCGCAACCGCCACGGCCTTCTCCGCCACCTCCGGCTCGTCGGTCGCCACCGCCGCAACGGTGGCCACGGTCGCCACGCCCCAGGGCACGAAGCTGGGCTACGACCCGCGCCTTTTCGCCGGCGCCATCGCCGCGGGCGGCACGCTCGGCATCATGATCCCGCCCTCGATCAACCTGATCGTCTACGGGTTCCTGACGCAGACCTCGATCCCGCAGCTCTTCCTTGCGGGCCTCATCCCCGGCGTCCTGCTGGCGCTCATGTTCATGGCCATCACCGCACTCATCTGCTGGCTGAAGCCCAGCTATGGCGGCCCCGGCACGAAGGCGGACTGGGGTGCGCGGATCCGCGGGCTTCGGGACCTTGTGCCCGTCCTCATCCTCTTCGCCGCCATCGTGGGCTCGATCTATGCGGGCTGGGCCACCCCCACCGAAGCCGCGGCCGTCGGCGTCGCCATCGCCGCCTGCATCGCCGCGGCGGTGGGCGGGCTCACGCTCTCCGCCGTCCACGCGGCCCTACTCGGTACCGTGAAGGTCACGGGGATGATCATCTTCATCATCCTCGCCGCCTCCTTCCTCAACTACACGCTCGGCGCCGCAGGCCTCGGCCGCGAGTTGCAGGAACTGCTCGACAGCCTCAACCTCGGCAAACTCGAGACCATGCTGGCCATCATCGTGCTCTACATCATCCTCGGCTTCTTCATCGAGACGCTGAGCCTGATGGTTGCCACCATCCCCATCGTGGCCCCCATCGTGATCGCCATCGGGTACGATCCCGTCTGGTTCGGCATCATGCTGATCCTGCTCATCGAGATGGCGCTGATTACCCCGCCGGTGGGCCTCAACCTCTTCGTCGTGCAGGCGGCACGGCGCGCGGCGGGTGCGGAGGGCGGCCTCGGCGTCGTGATGCAGGGGGCGGCGCCCTATGCCGTTACCATGCTCATCATGGCGTTCATGCTGCTTGCGGTGCCCGGCCTCGCCCTCTGGCTGCCGAGCTTCGGATAGGAGGCGCCCATGTCCCTGCGCTTCGAGGGCCCGGACGGCCCCTTCGAGATGACCCCCATCCGGTGCCTGGTCGCCGGATGGACGGGGCGCGACCCCGCGAAGGTCGCCCACCACATCGAGGAGCTGGCGGCCATCGGCGTCGCGCCGCCTTCGACCACGCCGCTCTACTACCGCGTGCCCGCAAGCCTGGCGTCTCAGCAGCCTGCCTACGAGGTCCTCTCCGGCGAGACCGGCGGGGAGGCCGAGCCCGTGATCCTCGACGACGGCGCGCGGCTCTGGCTCACCCTCGGCTCCGACCATACGGACCGGGGCCTCGAAGCCGCCTCCGTCGCGCATTCCAAGGCGGTGTGCCCCAAGCCGCTCGCCACCGGCGCCTGGGCGCTCGACGATGTGGCGGCGCGCCTCGACGGTCTCGTCCTCACCAGCGAGATCTCAACCGATGGCCACGGCTGGGACCTCTACCAGGAGGACAGCCTCGCCGCGATGCTGCCCCTCGCGGAGCTCGCCTCCGGCGCGCCGGGCGCGCGGGCAGGCATGCTCGGCGCCGGCACGGTCCTCTTCTGCGGCACGGTCCCCGCCAAGGGCGGCGTCCGCCCCACGCCCTTCTTCCGCGCCCGGTTGAGCGACCCCGGCACGGGGCGCGAGATCGCCCTCGCCTACCACATCACCGAACTGCCGGTGATCGCCTGAGGGGCCTCAGGGCCCATCGGCATAGTAGAAGACGGCCAGCAGCAGGCACCCGCCCTCCGAACTGAACGGCCCGTGCGGCACCCCGCCGGGGCGCGAGGCATAGGCGGGCGCCTCGAAGCGCTGGCCCGCAGCCACAAGGTCGCCCTGCCAGACGAACACCTCCTCGCACTCCTCATGGGCCAGCACCCCCGTCGCCTCGGCGCCCGGCGCGATCCGCTGCAGAACCGTGCGCGAGCCCCGGCGGGTCACTGGGTCAAGATCGTCCGCCAGCACCTGTACCTCGAAGCCCGGCGGATACCCCTCCTGCGCCCGCCAGGCGCTGTCGTCGATGGCAAAGAACTCACGATGCGGCTTCATCCGCAGCCTCCCCGCTCGGCCCGCCCCGATGGCAGCCCCCGCCCCATCCAACCCGAACGCTTGCGCTCTGGACAAGGGCAGGCTCTCCTGCCGGGAAGCGAGACAGCGCCGGAGCGCGCATGACCAAGACCACGCCCTTCTGGTGGGAGGATGCTGGCGCCCCCGCAACCCCACCGCCCCAGCCGCTGCCGGAGACGGTGGACGTCCTCATCGTGGGCGCGGGCCTCACCGGTGCCTCCGCCGCCCGCACGCTGGCGCGGGCAGGCCGGTCTGTCCTCGTGCTCGACGCCGGCGCCCCCGGCATCGGCGCCTCCAGCCGCAATGGCGGGATGATCGGCGGCGGCCACCGCCTTTCGCCGCAAGAGCTCGAAGCGCGCTACGGGCCCGATCTCGCCCGCCGCCTCCTCCACGAAGCGCATATCGACAGCCTGGCCTTCTGCCGGCAGCTGATGGCGGAGGAGGGCATCGACGCCGATTTCCAGCAGACCGGCCGCTTCCGCGGCTTCTGGGCGGCCCGCGAATACGACGCCACGGCCCGCGCGATGGAAGCGCTCGCCCGCCTCATCCCGCTCGACTACGAGATGGTCCCCCGCGCCCGCCAGCACGAGGAGACCGGCTCCACGCTCTACCGCGGCGGCATCGTGTTTCCCGCCCATGGCGGTCTCAACCCCGCGAAATGGGTGAAGGGCATCCTGACCGCCGCCATCCGGCACGGCGCCACGATCCAGGGAGGAACAGCGGTCACCGCCGTCGAGCGCCATGGCGGGCATCACAGCGTCCACACCCCCCGCGGCAGCGTACGCGCCGGCGCCGTGCTGATGGCGACAAACGGCTACACCACTGCCGCCGTCCCGGCCCTCCGCCGGCGCATCGTCCCGGTGCCGAGCTTCATCATCACCACCGAACCCCTCGGCGCAAACCGCATGAAGGCCCTCTTCCCGAAGGGCCGCATGACCGTGGAGAGCCGGGCGCGCCACTGCTACTACCGCCCCTCCCCGGCCGGGGACCGCATCGTCCTCGGTGGCCGCGCCGCCATGCTCGACGCGCCGGAGGGCTTCGTGCGGCGAAGCCTGAAACGCCTGCTCGCCGAGATCTTCCCCGATCTCGGGCCTGTCGCGCTCACCCATAGCTGGCGCGGCTACACGGGCTTCACCTTCGAGACCCTGCCCCATATCGGCGGCGAGAACGGGCTCTGGCACGCCATGGGCTATTCCGGCTCCGGCAACGCCATGGCCCCCTATCTCGGCCACAAGGCCGCCTGCGCCATCCTCGCCGAGGCGGAGGGCGAGACGGCCTTCTCGGAGACGCGCTTCGAGACGCGCTGGTGGCATCGCGGCCGCCCCTGGTTCATGCCTGCCGCCGACATCGCGCTCCGCCTCGCGGATGCGCGCGCCGCCTTCGGCCGCGATGCCTGAGCGCGCGGCCCATCCGCGCCCACAGGCGAGCGCGTGGCTGGCGGGCGGGCCGCTGAGGGGGCGCAGCCCCCGAAGCCGGGGCGCTCGACAGGCCGCGCCCATCCCGGGCGGCCTGCGATGAACCCCGCGGAATGGCTCCAGCGCACCGCGCGGCGTCAGCCCCACGCGCCCGCCCTTCTCGAAGGCACGGAATGCCGGGCCACCTACGGCGCCTTCGCCGGCCGCGTCGCGCGCCTCGCCGCCGCCCTCCGTGCCCGCCATAGCCTCGCGCCGGGCGACCGGATCGCGATCTACATGCCGAACGCGCCCGCCTATCTCGAGGCGCTCTATGCGGCCTGGCACGCTGGCGCCGTCACCGTCCCGATCAACGCCAAGCTCCACCCGCGCGAGGCCGCCTGGATCCTCGGCGACAGCGGTGCGCGCCTCGCCATCGTCCCGAAAGCGTCCGGCGCCGCACTTGCCGTCCACCTGCCCCCCTGCGTCGAGGCCGTGATAGACCCGCAGGGCGCCAACTGGCAGGCCATGGCCGAGACCCCCGACAGCCCACCGCCACCCGCCCGCATGCGGGCCGACACGCTTGTCTGGCTCTTCTACACTTCGGGCACCACCGGGCGCCCCAAGGGCGTGATGATCACCGCGGGCAACATCGCCGCCATGGTGGCCTGCTATTTCATGGATGTGGACGAGGTGCGCGCGGCGGACACCGCACTCTACGCCGCCCCACTCTCCCACGGCGCCGGGCTCTACAGCTTCATGCATGTGATCCGGGGGGCACGCCACGCGGTCCCCGCCTCCGGCGGTTTCGACGCGGCCGAGGTGCTCGGCCTCGCCAGCACGCTCGGCAGCGTCCACCTGTTCGCGGCCCCCACCATGGTGCGCCGGCTCGTCGACGCCGCGCGCGCGGGCGCGGTCAGCGGCGAGGGGTTGCGCACCATCGTCTATGGCGGCGGGCCCATGTACCGCGCGGATATCGAGGACGCCGTGGCCGTCATGGGCCCGCGCTTCGTGCAGATCTACGGGCAGGGCGAGAGCCCGATGACCATCACCGCCCTCCCGCGCGAGATCGTGGCGGACCGGAGCCATCCGCGCTGGCGCGAGCGCCTCGGCTCCGTCGGCACCGCGCAGTCGCTGGTCAGCCTGCGGGTCGTCGACGAACGGGGGGCGGACGTGCCGACCGGGGAGCCCGGCGAGATCGTCGTCGCCGGCGCACCTGTCATGGCCGGCTACTGGCGAAACCCCGTCGCCACGGCAGAGACGCTGCGCGACGGCTGGCTCCACACCGGCGATCTCGGCCGGCTCGACGCGGACGGGTTCCTGACCCTCGTCGACCGCTCGAAGGACGTGATCATCTCCGGCGGCACCAACATCTATCCCCGCGAGGTGGAGGAAGCGCTGCTCGAGCACCCGGCGGTGCACGAGGTCGCCGTGGTCGGCCGCCCGCATCCGGACTGGGGCGAGGAGGTCGTGGCCTTCGTGGTGCACGCGCCCGGCATGGCGCTCGACGACGCCGCGCTCGACGCCCATTGCCGCGAACGCATCGCCCGCTTCAAGCGCCCCAAGGCCTATATTGCGCGCGAAAGCCTGCCCAAGAACAACTACGGCAAGGTCCTGAAAACCGCGCTCCGCGCGGCCCTCGCGGAGGACCGGGAGGATCAGCCGCCACGCCCCTGAGGCTCGGCGACGAGGTTGCCGACCCGCGCGACGGTGTCGCCGAGGGGAAGGAGCCTGCCCCCCGCTTCGTCCACGGCCCCGCAGCGGTAGCCGTGACGTCCAAGCACGCGCATGACCTCGGCCGCCGTCTCCGGCATTACCTCGATCAGGAGACGCGGCCGCGCTTCGCTCAACAGGGTGTCCATCCCCGACAGCGCCATCACCTCGGCCCCCTCCACATCGATCTTCACCATGTCCGGCACGAAGCCCTCCGCCTCGAGCAGCGCATCGATCGCGACGGTCTCGACCCGCTCTTCCTCCGACAGCACGTCCATCCCGTCCTTCGCGAGGAGACTGTCCCCGATCCCGAGGATATTCTCGCCGCGGAAGCGCTTGAAGGTCGCTTCCCCCGGGCCGTCAGCGGCCGCGCGGTTCACCGCCCGCACCCGGCCCTCGAAGCCGTTCGCCTGGATGTTCGAGAGCAAGCGCCCATAGGTCCGCCGCGCAGCCTCCACCGCGAAGACCGCGACACCGGGCGAGGCAGCCGCCGCCACCAGGCTGTAGAGGCCCGAGAAGGCGCCGACGTCGAGCACCTGCGCGCCCTCCCCCACCCAGCCGCGCCAGATGCCGAGCGACATGGGCTCCCACGCCTCCGCCCCGTGCCAGAAATGCGCCATCGCCACGAGGTCGTCATTCGTCGACAACATCACGAAGCGTTCCCCAGCCGCCTCGATCTCGACGAAGCCGTGATAGGGGAACCGGTTCTTGAAGCGATGGAACCGCGCATCGATCAGCCCATGCTCACCAGCGGCGCGACCAGCACGAAAGGCCAAAATCTCCGCCCGCGCCCGCCCATTCTGCGCCTCGAGCGCCGACAGGCCCCGCGCTGCCACCGCCAGTGCCAAACCCGCCATGTCCACCCTCACGCGCCGATGCTCACCCGCCCGTCATGCCGCGATATGGTGGAAAAACCGTGAAGGAAGCCCCTGGCCGCCACGACATCATACTGTCGCGGAACCCTGTTCCTATGCTCATGTGTGCGCCGCAACAGAGACGGAGCTCTCATGACCACGCTCGAGAACACGCCTTTCGACGCCATCGCGCCGGGCCAGCGCGCCGAGCTCCGCCGGCTTTGCACCGAGGACGACTTCTTCGCCTTCGCGGCCACCACGGGGAACCACAACCCGCTCCATCTCAGCACGCATGACGGGGACGGGGACGGCACGCCCGAGGCCGTGGCGCCCGCGCTCTTCGTCGGAAGCCTGATCTCCGCCGTTCTCGGCACGATGCTGCCGGGCGCGGGCACGGTCTACCTCTCGCAAAGCTTCACCTTCCACGCCCGCGCGGCGGTGGGCGACGAACTGCTCGCCGCGGTGGAGGTGGTGGAGACCGGGCCCGACCGGCGCGTGCGGCTGGCGACCACCGTGCACCGCCCCGCGGACGACACGCTGCTCCTCGACGGCGAGGCCTGGGTGCGCGCGCCCGAACGCCGCCTCCGTTTCGAAGCCTTCGAGGTGCCGGGCCTGCTGGTCGAGCGCCATCGGCATTTCGATGCGCTGCTGGCCCGCGCCGCCCCGCTCGAGCCGATCCCCACGGCGGTGGTGGCGCCGGAGGAGCCGAACAGCCTCTCGGGCGCGCTCCTCGCCATGCGGCAGACGATCATCACGCCCATCCTCGTGGGCGACCCGGACCGCATCGCCGCCGCGGCGGCCGCGGCGGGGCAGTCCACGGAGGGGGTCGAGATCATCGCCGCCGCCTCGCACGATGCCGCCGCGCACGCCGCGGTCGACCTCGTTGCCGATGGACGGGCGCGGGCGGTGATGAAGGGGCACCTGCACACGGACGAGCTGCTGCGCGCCTGCCTGCGCAAGGACCGCGGGCTGCGCGCGGGGCGGCGCTTCACTCATGTGTTCGTGATGGACGTCCCCGGCCTCGCGCATCCGCTTCTGGTCACCGACGCGGCGATCAACATCGCCCCCGATCTCGCGACGAAGGTCGACATCGTGCAGAACGCCATCGACCTCGCCCGGGCGATCGGGATCGAGGAGCCGAAGGTGGGCGTGCTCTCCGCCGTCGAGACCGTGAACACGTCGATCCAAAGCTCGGTGGATGCCGCGCTGATCGCGAAGATGGCGGATCGCGGCCAGATCACCGGGGGGCTCGTCGACGGCCCCCTTGCAATGGATAACGCCATCGACCTCAAGGCCGCGCGCACGAAGGGCATCGGCGGCGCCGTGGCCGGTATGGCGGAGGTGCTCGTGGTGCCGGGGATCGACGCCGGCAACATGCTCGCCAAGCAGCTCACCTATGTCAGCCATGCGGAGGGAGCGGGCGTGGTGCTCGGCGCCTCGGTGCCGGTGATCCTCACGAGCCGGGCGGATGATGACAAGGCGCGGCTCGCCTCCTGCTCCGTCGCCGCCCTCCACGCGCATTGGACGGCGGGCGTCGGTGGCGGATCGGGTCACTGATCGAGGACGCATTGCGTGAAGCGCTTGCCCTGCCCCGTCGCTCTGGGCAGGCTGCGGCCCAGCGTCCCCAGCCGCGCGACGGAGAACCATCGATGAACCGCCCTGTTGTCCCCCACCGGCCCGGTCCGGCGAGCGCAACGCCATGGCGCCGGCGCTGCCTTGCAGCCACCGCGACGGCCCTGCTGGCGCTCAGCGCCGGCGCCGGCGCTGCCTGGGCGCAGGAGCGTGTTGTGACCCCGCAGCTTTGTGCCCTGCGCGACGGCGGCGGGAGCGGCACCGTTACCCTCTCCACCGGCTGTCTCAGCTCCAGCTTCGAGCGCCTCGACGGCAGCCCCGCGGTCGTGGTCGACGAACTGAACGCCACGGTCCTGATCGAGGGCGGCTTCCGCTACAACGTGCCCGCCAACGGCATCGCAACGACCGATTGCGGCGGCGGGGTGATCGAGCAGATGGCGGTCGAGAGCCTTAGCGCGCGGCGCTACCGGGTCCTCGCCAATGGCGCCTATCAGGGCGTCCTCGATCTCACCACCGAAGCCCAGGCCTGCACCGCGCCGGAAGGAGCGCCGGGCATCGACCCCGCCACGCTGGAGCGGGACTGGAAGGCCACGGACCGGCCCCGCTGGGGCAGGCTCACGGCCCCCCGCATCGTGGATCTCCTGCCCCGGCTGGTGCGGGACTTCCCGTCGACCATCGAAGGGCGGCCGACCGTAACGGTGGAAATCGCGCGAAGCCCGAGCGACGGAAGTAACGGACCGCGCCTCGAGATCCACGCCTCGGGCACCGGCTATCCGGACGACTCGGTGAACGGCGTGCGGTTCGTGCTCTTGGCCAGCCCCCATCCGGACGGTTGGCGGATGGACGAGCTCTGGCGCCAGAACCTCTGCGCCCGCGGCGAGCGCGCAGGCCAGTGGACAGCAGACCGCTGCTCCTGAGGCGCGCTCGTCTTGCGCCAGGCACTCCCGCCGGATGGGCTAGCGTCTGAGCACAAACACCCGGCGGCTGCCCTCCGAAAAGGCCTCGCGGTAATGCTCGGCCGTCAAACGACGAAGGCTCAGGCGCAGAGGGTGCTCGGGCCCACCGGCGGACGACAGCACGCGATCATCGGTGTAGATCACCGCGGGACGCTTCTCGAGGGCGGCGACATACTCCTCCATCCATTGCGCCCCGAGCGCGTTTCGCCGTGCAAGGCTGAAGAACGCAGGCACGGCCACGTACCGTGTTGCCGGCGCCCGGTTGGCGAGGAATGCCAGTTCGAAATCGGTGCCGATGAAGAAGAGCTCTCCCTCCGGCGCATTCCCTGCGACGGCCATCGCCGCGAGCGCCTCATCGAGCGAAGCGTTCGAGAGTGTCTGCCCCGGTATGGCAATCCGCCAGCGCTCGCCATCCGAAGAACGCAGGGCTGCGGCCGCTGTGCGAGCAGCCGGTGGCAGGATGGCCCCTGCCGCGCTCAGCACGGAGACCGCGAGAAGCGATAGAAGCAAGAGGCCACCGACCCATCGTCGAAGCCAAGCGCCGGCACCTGGGAGAGGCTCACGCGACTCCGCCGCTCCGACGGACGATACGATCCTGCGCATCAGGGCCTCGGCGCCTGCGAGCCCGCCCAACACCAGAGCCGGAAACGTCGGCAGGATGTGGTACTCGTACCCTTTGTTCTGCACAGCGAATGAGGCGATGCCGGTAGCGAAAAGGCCTAAGGTGAGCAGCACCGCGTACCGCACCGATCGACTATCGGCCTCGCCGCCGGAGACACAGGGCAGCGCGATCCAGGCGCAAAACCCAACCGCAGCGAAAATCAGCAGCAAGTCTCGGAAGAGCCAATGCCAATACCAAAGCTGAAAAAACAGCGCTGGAGAGACCGCCCCCACGCGATCATCGCCAATGTTTAGAGCGATCGCCTGTTGATGAAAGTCGCTTAGGTTCCCGACCCATACTGCTGCCCCCACGAGAGCGGCAAGCACCGCAAGGACGCCACAGGAGACAGCAATCAGACGGGTCGGGCGCAGTGCTGACCCACCGTTGGCGCCA
The DNA here is from genome assembly GCA_038528605.1 of Pseudomonadota bacterium. GTDB lineage: Bacteria > Pseudomonadota > Alphaproteobacteria > Rhodobacterales > Rhodobacteraceae > Thermohalobaculum. The sequence continues at coordinate 2,361 of JBCBEP010000070.1, read as the reverse complement.
GTCCACCCCGGTAGAGCCTCAAGGAGCAGAACCCCGCATGCGAACAGGGCGAGGGTCGGGCGGAGCGCAACCGCTGCCCCGATAAAGAGACCCGCGGCAAAGAGGCTGGCGAGTCTCGCCCATGAAGTGCCTCGGCCGAGCAACAGCGCCATGGCGACAACGAGAAATCCGGCCCCGACGAAATCTCCCTGGCCCGCGTTCCAGTAGCCGGTGTTGGCGTAGAAGACGAGGTAGAAGGCCGGAAAGGCCGCCGCCGCCAGCGGATAGCCAGCGCGCCTCAGGAAGAGCAGACCGCCCCCGAGCACGATCTGCAGAACCAGCAAGTCGAACAACCGCGTGCTCCAGCTCTCCACACCGAAAAGCGCGACCGCGAGATAATTGAGCACGAACGGCCCGGGCCAGGCGTGATCGAAGAGATCGGTGTAGAGCACGAAACCCGAACCCATCAGTGCGCCGTAATGTGCGAACAGCGCTTGATCGGGAGAGGGCGGGAGCTGCGTGTAAACCGCCCCGACAGGGAAAAGCAGGAGCGGCCAGGCCAAGAGCATGAGCCGCTCCGCCGTTCGCGCCCAGTCATTTCCGAAGGGCCCCGTGAGATACGACTTCAAGCCTCGCATCGTCGCATCCCGGTAGCGGCCCCTCTTCATTTCCGCTTATCGCACGGCGCCCTCGACCAGCGTCAAGCGCCTTACGACAAAGGGCGCCCAGTGCCGGGCGCCCTTCGCATGCAACGGACGGAAAGCTCGCTTTCTGCGATCAGCCTTCCTGCCAGCTCTTGATCAGCTCGTCGTAGCTGATGGTCTCCGGCGCGGGCTTCTCGTTCGCCAGCTTCGCCTTCGGGGCACCGGGCTGGTCGAGCCAGAAGGAAGCCTCCTGCTCCTCGTTGAGCTTCGGGCCGATATCGCCCTGGATGCCGGCACGCTCGAGGCGCTGCAGCACACGCTCCTGCGCGTTGCAAAGCGCATCGAGCGCTTCCTGCGCCGTCTTCGCGCCAGAGGACGCATCGCCGATGTTCTGCCACCAGAGCTGCGCGAGCTTCGGATAGTCAGGCACGTTCGTGCCCGTGGGCGACCAGCGGACACGGGCCGGCGAGCGGTAGAACTCGATCAGACCGCCAAGCTTCGGCGCCCGCTCGGTGAAGCTCTCATCGTTGATCGAGCTCTCACGGATGAAGGTGAGGCCGGTGTGGCTCTTCTTCAGGTCAACGGTCTTCGACACCACGAACTGGGCGTAGAGCCAGGCGGCCTTGGCACGGTCGACCGGGGTAGACTTCATGAGGGTCCAGGAACCGGCATCCTGGTAGCCGACCTTCATGCCGTCTTCCCAGTAGGAGCCGTGCGGGCTGGGGGCCATGCGCCATTTCGGCGTGCCGTCCTCGTTCACCACCGGCAGGCCTTCCTTGACCATGTCGGCCGTGAAGGCGGTGTACCAGAACATCTGCTGGGCGATCTCACCCTGCGCCGGCACCGGTCCGGCCTCGGAGAACACCATGCCGGCCGCGGCGGGCGGGGCGTATTCCTGCAGCCAGTCCACATATTTCTGAACGGCGTAGACGGCGGCCGGCGAGTTCGTCGCCCCGCCGCGCGCCACGCAGGAGCCCGTCGGCCGCGAGTTCTCATCGACGCGGATGCCCCACTCGTCCACCGGCAGGCCGTTCGGCTCGCCCACATCGCCCATGCCGGCCATCGACATCCAGGCATCGGTGAAGCGCCAGCCGAGCGACGGGTCCTTCTTGCCGTAATCCATGTGGCCATAAACCGTGGCGCCATCGATCTCGCGGCCGGTGAAGAACTCGGCGATGTCCTCATAGGCGGACCAGTTCTTCGGCACGCCGAGGTCGTAGCCGTACTTCGCTTTGAAGTCCGCCTTGTTCTGCTCGTCGTTGAACCAGTCGTAGCGGAACCAGTAGAGGTTCGCGAACTGCTGGTCGGGCAGCTGGTAGAGCTTGCCGTCCGGGCCGGTGGTGAACTTGAGGCCGATGAAGTCGTCGATATCGAGCGTCGGCAGGGTCACATCCGCACCCTCGCCCGCCATCCAGTCGGTGAGGTTGCGGACCTGCTGGTAGCGCCAGTGGGTGCCGATGAGATCGCTGTCGTTCACGTAGGCGTCGTAGATGTTCTCGCCCGACTGCATCTGCGTCTGCAGCTTCTGGACGACATCGCCTTCGCCGATCAGGTCATGCGTCACCTGAATGCCGGTGATCGCGCTGAACGCGGGCGCCAGCACCTCGGCCTCGTAGGCGTGCGTGGTGATGGTCTCGGAGACGACCTTGATCTCCATGCCCTCGAACGGCTTCGCGGCGTCGACGAAGAACTGCATCTCCGCCTCCTGCTCCGCGCGGCTGAGGACGGAGAGATCGCC
>JBCBEP010000069.1:0-18571 GCA_038528605.1 Pseudomonadota bacterium | reverse complement strand
TCCAGCGTCACCGACCAGCCATCGGTGTTGAGCGCCTGGGAGGCGTTGTAGATCTGCTTGTGGCTGCCGAACTCGTAGAAGTTGTTGTAGGTCGAGTTCACTTCCTCGTCCGTCACCGCCCGGCCCGCATCGGCGAAGGCCGGGTTCAGCGTCGGCGGCGGCGCGTAGGGCGTGTTCGGCGCCGGCAGGCCGGACGTGCGAGGGGCCGCCTCGCTCGCCGCCTGCGCCGTGGGCATATCGCGGTTGAAGGCAATGCCCGTCAGAAGCGCCGCACCGCCCGCGACACCGCCCATGGCGAGGATGTTCCGGCGGTTCCAGAACACCGCCTCCGGCGTGGTCTTGTTCTCCGAGATCATCCAGCTCGGACGCTTGAGGCGCTTCATCCGTTGTCCTTCCAGCAGCGTCAATCAGGTTTGAAGATAGGTATGCCCAACCGCGCTGTGAGCGAGAGTAACGGTCACGTTATCGCAGCGGCGCAGGACGCCCGCCCGCAGATGCCCTTTCGGATTTCCGCAGCGTAGGGCAAGCTTGCACCTGATGACAGACCTGTCCGACGCTCTTTCGGCCGACTGGCAGCGCCGCCTGCGCTTCCCCGCATGGCGGCCGCTGGTGCTGTCTCTCTCGATCATGGGCGCCGTCATCATCCTCACGGCCTCCTATTACCGCACCATCGTCACGGCGACGGACCGGCTGGCGCAGCAGACGGCGGCGGATGCCGGGGCCCTTGCCGAAGCGCTGCAGCGGGACGCGGCGCGCGCCGTGCCGCTGGCGGCACTGGCTGCCAGCGTGGCCCAGGGTGGGGCGGAGGCCGGGGCGGCGCCGCTCGCGCGTCTGGCCGCCGGCACCTCCGCCGCCGCGCTCGCGCTTTATGAGCGGCAAGCGGGCGATGGCGGGGCGGTCGCCCTCACGCCCGTCGCAACGGCGCGTGGGCCCGACGGCGCGGCGCTGCCCGAAGAGGCGCTGGCCGCGCTCGCCGCGCGCGCGCTGGCGGAGGGTCGGGCCACCGCCTCCCTCCCCCTGCCCACGGAGGCGGCGGCCGATGTCGGCGGCTCGCCCGAGGCTGCGGGTTTCCTCCTCGCCGCAGCCCAGCGTGTGGAGGCGGGCGGCCGCCCCGCTGTCGCAGTCGCGGCCCTCCGGCCCGTTGCCTTCGAGGCGGCAGCGCGCGGCATGGAGGGCGAGGCGGTTGTCGCCGGCATCGCCGCGGCCGCGGCCGACCCGCGGCTGGCCGCCGTCGCGGAGCGCCGGCGCATCGCCCATGCAGCGCCGGTTGCGGATCTCGGGCTCGCGGTCACGATCACCCGGTCCACCCGCCCCGTGCGCGAGCGGGCGGCCACCGTCGTCTCGATCGAGATCATGGTGATGGCGCTGCTCGCCGCCCTCGCGCTCTTCATGGACCAGCGGCGCACGCACCGCGCCTATACCGCCCTTACCGGCGATGCCGAGGCGTTGCGCAGCCTCAACCTGCGGCTCAGCGACGAGGTGGAGGAACGCCGGCGCGTGGAGGCGGAGCTCAGGGCGGCGGAGGCCGGGTTGCGCGAGGCGGAGAAGCTCGCGGCCCTCGGCCAGATGTCCGCCGCCGTGAGCCACGAGCTCAGCCAACCCGTGGCGGCGCTGCGCACCTATCTCGCGGGGCTGCGCCTCCTCCTCCGCCAGCAGCGCGAGGAGGAGGCGGCGGAGACCCTCGGCCATGTGGACCGGATCGTGGAGCGGATGACCGCCATCACCCGCGAGCTGAAGGCGCTGGCCCGCCGCGGCGGGCGGGACGAGGCCATGCCGCCCCCGGTGGTCGACATCGCGGGCGTGGCGGGGGCGACCATCGAGGGCATGCGCCCGCTCCTGCGCGATGCGGGCGTGACGGTCGGCATCGAAGCGCCCGGCGCGCCCTACCCCGTGCGGGCGGAGACGCACCGGCTCGAGCAGGTCTTCTCCAACCTTCTGCAGAACGCGCTCGATGCGCTCGGCCCGCCCGGAGGCGCCGCGCCGCGCCGGATCGAGCTGCTGGTGCTGGAGGAGGGCGGCGCCGTCAGCGTCGAGGTGGCCGATAGCGGGCCGGGCGTTGCGCGCGCCGCGGCGGGGCAGGTCTTCGATCCCTTCTTCACCACCAAGGTGCAGGGGGAGGGGCTGGGCCTCGGCCTCGCCATCTCCGCCACCATCGCGGCCGATCTCGGCGGGCGTCTCGATCTCCTCCCGTCGCGCCGCTACGGGGCCTGCCGCGGTGCCCGCTTCCGCTTCGTCCTGCCCTCGGCCCGCGCGGTGGCCAAGCCCGAAGCCCGGCCGGTGGCCGAGGGCGCGGCATGAGCGCCCCGGCCCCCCCGTCGCTCGGCCTCGGCGAGGGGGCGTCGGCGCCGGCCGATGCCGCGGGAAGGGGCCTTGGGGAGGGCGCGACACCCGTCCTCATCGTCGACGACGAGGCGGAGCTTCGCCGCAGCCTCGCGCAGTGGCTCCGCTTGGGCGGCTTCGAGCCGCGCGCCTTCGCGGGCGCCGCGGAGGCGTGGGAAGCCCTCTCGGCCGAGGGGCGGGACTTTCCGGGCGTGGTGGTCAGCGATCTGCGCATGCCCGACGTCGACGGCATGGCGCTGCTCGCCCGCGTCGCGGCCATCGACAGCGCGCTGCCGGTCATCCTCCTCACCGGGCATGGCGATGTGCCCATGGCGGTCGATGCCATGCGCGAGGGGGCCTACGATTTCGTGGAGAAGCCATTCGATCCGGACCGCCTGATGGCCCTCATCGCCCGCGCGGCCGGGGCCCGGGCACTGGCGCTCGAGAACCGACGCCTCCGCTCCATGGCCGCAGGGGAGGGCAGTGCACGGGTTCTCGAGGCACGCCTCCTCGGCAACTCCCCGGCCATCAGGCGGCTGCGCCGGGATGTGGCGGAGGCCGCCGAAAGCGCGGCCTCGGTGCTCATCACCGGCGAGACCGGGGCGGGCAAGGAACTCGTGGCCCGCAGCCTCCACGACCTCTCGCCCCGCCGGGCCGGGCCCTTCGTGGCGGTGAACTGCGCTGCGGTGCCCGAGACGCTGATCGAGGCGGAGTTTCTGGGCCATGAGGCGGGGGCGTTCACGGGGGCGGGCAAGGCGCGTCCCGGCTGGTTCGAGGCGGCCTCGGGCGGCACGCTCTTTCTCGACGAGCTGACCGCCTTGCCCGCGCGCTTGCAGCCCGTCCTGCTGCGTGTTCTGCAGGAGCGGGAGGTGACCCGCCTCGGCGCGCGCCAGTCCCGCCGTGTCGACACCCGGGTGCTCGCCGCCACCAACGAGGATGCGGAGGAAGCGGTCGCCGCCGGCCGCCTCCGCCGCGATCTCTACTTCCGGCTGGCGACCCTCGCGATCTCGGCCCCGCCGCTCCGCCGCCGGAGCGGGGACGCGGCGCTCCTCTTCAACCATTTCGCCGCCGAGGCCGCGGCCCGGGACGGGGCGGAGGCGCCGGAACTGGGGCCGGACGATATCGCCGCCCTCGCCGCGCATGACTGGCCGGGCAATGTGCGCGAGCTCATCAACCTCGCCGAGCGGGCAGTGCTCCGCCAGCGCCGCGGCCGGGTCTCCGTCGCCGCCCTTCTGCGCGGGGAGAGCGCGCCGGCGCCCGAGGCGGAGAGCAGCGAAAGCCAGTCGTTGCGGGCGCGGCTGGAGGCTGCGGAACGCGCGATCCTGCGCGAGGCGCTGGCCCGCCATGGAGGCTCCGCCGCAGCGGTCATGGCGGAACTCGGCCTGCCCCGGCGCACCTTCAACGAAAAGCTCGCGCGCCACGGCCTCGCCCGCAAATCCTTCGCCGACGAGGGCTGAGCGCTTACACCACCACGCGCCCGAGATCCGCCGGCAGCGTCACGAAGCGGGGCGACGATGTACTCCGCCTACTGGCTCCCGGCCATCGGAATGGCCTTCTCGGCGCGCGCCAGCAGAAGCGGCGTCTCGAAGCGCAGGTTGCTCACGCTCGCCCACCGGTCGGGGTAAGGATTATCGATGAGGGGGCTGATCGGCGTGTAGGTCACGATGCGGGCCTCTCGGGTCACGGGCACAGGGCAGTGCCTGACGCGCTTACTGCCATCCTCGACCGTCGTGTTGCGCTCCGCATGGCCGCAGCGCGCGCTCCGTTCTAGGACGCGACCGGGCCAAAAAAAAGCCGGGCTCAGGGCCCGGCCAAGTTCAACAGGGAGGTATCACAACCTAAGCGCAGTCGCCTGCGCTCATTGGAAGAGTTAGGTGTAAATGGCGGGCCCGGCAACTCTATCTGCTTCCGCCATTCGGCAACGCGGCTATGCCCTCAGTGCATGACGCGAGCGTAACTCATTGCGCTGTCACGCCTTCAGGCCGCCACGCTGCGCTTGGCGAAGCTCTCGAGCTCGCGCAGGACGAAATCACGGAACGCGAGGACGCGTTGGGAGTGCCGCAATTCCTCGGGATAGACGAAATACACGGTGATCGGATCGCTCGCTTCCTCGGGCAGAATGCGCACCAGATCGTCCGCGTCGCGCGTGATGTAATCCGGCAAGGCCGCGATGCCGAGGCCGCTCCGCGCCGCCTGCAATATCCCGAAATAGCTGTTCATCCGCAGATGCGACGGTGCCTGATCCGCGCCCAGCGAGGAGAGCCAGGCGGCCGACCCCGCGGGCTGCGGGGCGCGCGGGCTGAAGGTGATCAGCCGGTGCTCGCGCAGCGCCTCGGGGCTTTCGGGGGCGCCGTGCCTCTCGAGATAGTCCTTCGAAGCGTAGAGCCGGATGGCGATGTCCATCAGCGGGCGGCGGATGAGATCGGCCTGGCTCGGCGCGGTCAGCCGGATGGCCACATCCGCCTCGCGCATCGGCAGGTCGAGGATCGCCTCGGTCAGGATCAGTTCGACCGAGAGGTTCGGGTGTTCGTCGAGCAGCTGGTCGAGCCGGGGTGCGAGCCAGAGCGTGCCGAAGCCCGCCGTGGTGGTCACCCGCAACTCGCCGAACACCTCGTCCTTCGCGTCGCGGATGCGCGCCTCGGCGGAGGTCAGGCGCTTCGCGATCTCCCGCGTCGTCTCGTAGAGGATCTCGCCCTGCTCGGTCAGCAGCAGGCCGCGCGCGTGGCGGTGGAAGAGCGTGGTCTGCAGCGCCGTCTCGAGCCCGCGGATCTGGCGGCTGATGGCGGACTGGCTGAGATGCAGCTGCTCGCCCGCATGGGTGAGGCTGCCCGCATCGGCCACCGCGTGGAAAACCCTAAGCTTGTCCCAGTCGATCATCGCTACCCGTCCCGTCCGTCCGTGCCCCGGCCTTCACGCCATCGCTTGTGCCTGCCGCGGCGGCGTGAGTATATCGCGACCATGCAACTGGTTGGTCCGATAGGCGCATGGCTCCTGCGCCCGCTGCTCTTCCTCGCCATGTGGTGCGCCCTTGCGACGCAGGCTATGGCCGCGGGGCCACTCGAAGGCCGTTTTTACGGGATCGACCGTGCGGCGGGCGCCGAGTTGCGCATCAGCCGCGGTGGCGGCGGCTTCGAGGGCACCATCCGCGACGGCGAGGGGGGTAGCCGCGAATTCGCGCTGAAGCCCGAGGGCGGCGGTGCGGCGGGGATGCTGCGCATGGACGGCCGGCAGGTGCTGATGCGGCTCGATCCGGTCGAGTTCGGCGTGGAGGCCGTGATCGTGCCGGTGGAGGAGGGCGGCCGGCTGATGACCGACCAGTCCCAGATCTTCGTCTTTGTGCGCACGGATATCGAGCTGCCCGAGCCGCCCGAGGGCTTCATCGTGCCGCCGCCGCCTTCGCAGCGCGTCGTGCCGGCCTACGGGTTCCTCGCGAGCTATCAATTCTGGTCTCCCGCGGCGGTGCGTGACGGGTATGCGCGGCTGCCCACGCGCCATCGCACCCTGATCCGGCTCTTCCCGGCCGTGCAGCTCGACGTCATCTGGAAGCTCTGTCTCGCACCCGATGCGGACGCGGAGCTCGGGACGGCGACGCGCGGGCAGGGGGTGTCCTGCGGCGAGGTGCGCGAGGTCATCGCGCGCGCCCAGACCGAGGGCCGCTTCGACGACTACAAGGCCGAGGTCGGCGCGCAGGCCGATACGCTGATCACGGCCGTGCGCTGTGGCGACAACTTTGTGGAGAGCAAGCGGACCTGTGACAGGGCCGCCATCGATGTCAGCCGGATGGCGACATCGCTCGAGACAGCGGCCAATGTGCTCGACCGCTACCGCTGAGGCCGGGGTCGCGTGCCCGGCCTCGGCCGCCGCTCAACGCTGGTGGTGGAGCGTGCGCCGGTTCTTGCTGCCCCAGTCCTCGATCCATTCGAGCACGGGGCGGAGAGCCTCACCCTTCGGCGTGATCCGGTACTCGAGCCGGCGAGCACCGCTGTGCACGGGCCGCTTTTCGAGGATACCTTCGTCGACCAGCCGGGCGAGACGGTTGGAGAGAATATTCCGCGCGACGCCAAGGCGACGCTGGAAAGTGTCGAACCGCGTGATGCCGCGCAACGCGGCCCAAACAATCAGCAGTGTCCAGCTGTCGCCGATCTGCCGAACGGCATCGGTCATCGCCGAGATTTCTGCCTGTTCTAAGTCGGCCACTTCGTGTTCCTTCCACTCTTGTGCGTTTTGCACACTGTTTCCGTACCATGGAAGTGGTGTCTGCACTCCGGACGATCACGTCGCCTCAGGTAGAATGTGATCAGAAACCCTTTCCACGGCCCGTTTGTTTCAATCGGGCAGAATAGTTAAGGAAACTTGACACAGATCATGTCCCATAAAACTGACAGTTCCACAAGCCTCGATGGTAAAACGATTCTCGTTACCGGGGCCTCCAGCGGCTTGGGTGCGCACATTGCGACCAATTTGGCGGGCGCTGGCGCAACAATCTTAGCCGCAGCGCGCAGAATCGACCGGCTAGAGGGAATGTCCGAGGTTGCGAACGGAAAACTGTTTCCAATCGAGATGGATGTAAGTGATTCGGTCTCGGTTGAGAACGGAATGAAAACGGTGCTAGGGATAACCCCTAAGCTTGACGGTCTCGTCAACAATGCGGGCATTGCCTGGACCGGTCCGGCCATCGACATGGCGCCGGCGGAGTGGGACCGGGTGATCGGCACCAACCTCAATGGCGCGTTCTACGTGGCCCGCGCCGCCGCGCGCGCGATGGCTGAAACCGGCGGCGGCGCGATCCTCTCCACCGCCTCGATCCTCGGCTTCGGCACCGGGCCGCGCGTCGCCGCCTATGCCGCCTCGAAGGCCGCCGTGGTGCATCTGACCCGCTGCCTCGCGCTCGAATGGGCCCGCCACAACATCCGGGTGAACGCCATCGCGCCCGGCTACTTCCCCACGGAAATGAACAGCGAATACCTCGAGAGCGAGATGGGAGAGCAGCTGCGCAAAGGCATCCCGATGCGCCGTTTCGGCCAGTACAGCGACCTCGACGGCCCCGTCCGCCTCCTGCTCTCGGACGCCGGCAGCTACATCACCGGCGTCACGCTGCCGGTGGATGGCGGCCATCTGTGCCGGGCGCTCTGAGCCGCCTCACCCTGCGCCAAGCACCGTGTTGCTGCTGATCCGCGCGTCGATGCGGCGGACCATGTCCTTGTACGCGGTGCTCTCCACGTCGCGATAGGTGCGTTCGAACGCCTCGGCGGTCATGCCCGAGGGCAGGTCCCGGTGCTCGGGCAGGATGTCCCTGTCCCGCCCGATCCGGTCCGCCAGCGCGCGCCAGGACGCAGGCCCGCCCGCCATCACGATCTCGGCGAAGCGGATGCCGGCGCGGTCGGCCATCAGGTCGTCGAAGCTGAAGCCCGAGCCGCCATCGCTGTCGACGAGTTCCTTGGCCTCGCCCACCGCGAAGGACCCCGCGCCGTCGGCCGCGGCGGCAAGGGCCGCGGAAATGGTGAAGTGCTTGCGCAGATCGTCCCGCCCCGCGAGGCGCGCGGCTGCGCATGGCGCACCCTGGCGACCATCGGGCACAAGATCGCCGAGCACGAGCTGCAGGCTCCAGGTGCCGCAATCGAGCCCGAGCGCGAAGAGCATCGCCTCGGCCTCAGCCTTGGCCGCCCCGCCCGCCTCGACCCTGTCCGCCGCCGTGCGGAGGGCGAGCGCCACATGGGGCGCAAGCTGCGTGCCGAAGCGCTTGCCCGAGGCGGCGGCGGCATCGAAGGCCGCGAGATAGGCGGCCACGTCCTCCGGCTCGCTCGCGAAGGCGAGGCCCCGCACCGTGTCCTTGAACCGGCCGGCCAGCGCATTGCGCCCTGCCTTGTCCATATCGATGGCAAGGCTCGCCTGACCGCCGGAGACGCGAACGGACCCCACGGCCGACCGTGCGAGATCGCCTGTGCCCCCGCCCAGCACCACATCGAGCACCGTCGCCCCCAGTGGCACGATCCAGCCGCCGGGCACCTCGATGGGGCCGATGGCAACACGGCTGAGGCGCACGCCCTCCTCGCTTTCCGGCACGGCGGCGCTCAGATTGTACCAGCCCGCGCCCTCGATGAACGGGATCGGCACGGCCACGGTGAGCATGATCTCCTCGACACCCTCCGGCCCCGGCCCGATCCGCGCGTCGCCCCGCAGCCCTGGAATCACCCGGGCGCCGAGCGCCACGGCACTCTCAAGGTCCGCCGCCTCCACCTTCAGCGGCCCCTCCTCGTCACCGCGCGTGATTGCACGGAACTCGTTCAGCACCCGGTTGAAGCGCCCCGCCTGGGAGCCGGAGACCACGCTGTCCGGCCCGATGGCCGGCGCATCCTCCCGCCCGAACACCAGGATCGCGATGGGCCCGAAGATGACGACGGCGAGGAACAGATAGAGGAGACGGCGAAGCGTTTTGAACATGGTCGGTCGGCCCGTGCCCGTTTGTGCATGCGGCGCAGAGGGTGCCCTGACGCTAAGTCGCAGCCCAGAACTTTCCGCGCAGGCATTGCGCCGCCGCTGCATACTCCCGAGGGTCGTGCGCCAAACACAACAAGCCCCGGGAGGATGGAATGGACTTCACGCTCGACGCGGCATCCGAGCAGTATCGCGCCCGCGTGGCGGCCCATGTGGCAGCGCACATCCTGCCGCTTGAGGACGATCCGGCGAATTTCGCGGACCATGGCAACCTGCCGGAGGACGTGCTGGCGCGGGAACGGGCGCGCGCGCAGGAAGCCGGCCTCTGGGCGCCGAACCTGCCGGCCGAGCATGGCGGGCTCGGGCTGCCCTTCGCCGGGCTCGCGGCCTCCTACGAGGAGATGAACCGCTCGGTCTTCGGGCCCGTCTGCTTCGGGGCCGCCGCGCCGGATGACGGGAACATGCGGCTGCTGGCGCAGATCGGCACGCCGGAACAGCAGGCCTGGTGGCTGAAGCCCGTGGCGGAGGGGCGCGAGCGTTCCGCCTTCGCCATGACAGAACCGGCGCCGGGCGCGGGCTCCGACCCCTCGATGATGCGCACCCGGGCCGAGCGGACGAACACCGGTTACCGCATCTACGGGCGCAAATGGTACATCACCGGCGCCGGCGTCGCCCGCAAGTTCATCCTGATGGCCCGCACCTCCGACGATGCGCGCAAGGGCCTCACCGCCTTCCTCTTCGACGCGGACCAGCCCGGCTGGCATATCGAGCGGCGCATCGGGATCATGGGGCCCGAGGAGCATGGCGGCCATTGCGAGCTGGTGTTCGACGGGCTCGAGATCCTCTTCGACGCGGACCAGCCCGGCTGGCATATCGAGCGGCGCATCGGGATCATGGGGCCCGAGGAGCATGGCGGCCATTGCGAGCTGGTGTTCGACGGGCTCGAGATCCCCTTCGAGAACGTGCTGCTCGAGGAGGGGGACGGCCTCAAGGTCACGCAGATCCGCCTCGGCCCCGCGCGCCTCACCCACTGTATGCGGTGGCTGGGCCTCGCCAAGCGCTGCATGGAGATCGCGTCGGCCTATGCGGCGGAGCGGGAGGGGTTCGGCGTCCGGCTGGCGGAGCGGGAGACCGTGCAGGTCCGCCTCGGCAACCTTGCAAAGGAGATCGAGGTGGGCCGGCTCCTCACCATGAAGGCCGCCTGGCTGCTGGACGAGGGGGACCGTGCGAAGACCGCCGTGAGCATGGCCAAGATCCATGTGGCGGACACGCTCCACCGCGCGGCGGACGACGCGATCCAGATCTGCGGCGCCCGCGGCTACTCGACCGACACGGTGCTCGAATGGATCTACCGCTACGCCCGCCAGGCCCGGTTGGTCGACGGCGCGGACGAAGTGCACAAGATGGTGCTCTCGCAGGCCTATGGCCGGGAAGGCGCGGATCTCTGGCGCTGGGGTGTCTGACCGCCGACTGCGCTAGAGGAACCGCGAAAGCCCCTCGGCCCGCGCGAAATTCGCGGTCAGCTGCGCGGCCACCTCTTCGGTATGCGTGTGGTGCGGCATGTGCCCCACGTTCTCGAGAAGGTGCAGCGTTGCCTTCGGCAGCGTGTCTGCCAGGGGTTCAGCATGGATGCTCGAGGGCACCGTGGTGTCTGCCGTGCCGTGGATCACGGCGGCCGGGCAGGTGATCTCCTTGTAGTGCGGGATCCGGATCAGTAGCTGGCGATGAAGGCTCAGGACCGCCCGCGCGTTCAGCCGGAAGGTACGCGGCCGTAGGGCGAGGTCCACCGCGGCCCCTTCGCGGTACCCCTCGGGCACGGGGTCCGGCGCGAAGATCTCGCGCAGTGTCGCCTCGATGAACCCGTCCGGCGCAGCAGGCGCCAACTGGCTGAGAAGCCGGCCGAGAACCGGCGCGCCCGAGACGTGGTAGAGCGGGGCGAGCGACCCGCCCCAGTCCATCGTCGCCCCCGAGATGATCCCGAGGCTCGCCACATCCTGCGGCCGTGCCCGCGCCCAGGCCATCGCCAGAGCCCCGCCATAGGAATGGCCGACGAGGTGGTAGCGCGTATGCCCGAGCTCATGAACGGCCTTGCGCAACACGCGCACCTGGGTCGACAGCAGCTCCGAGCGGGGAAACTGGCTCGAATGCCCGAAGCCCGGCCGGTCGAGCGCAATCACCCGCGTCGTGCGCGAGAGCGCGGGCTGCAGCGCAAGCGCGAAATCCCGCAGGTTGCCGCTGGCCCCGTGGAGCAGCACCACGGGCAGCCGCGCCGCACCGTCGCTACCGCCAGCAGGGCCGTCCGCGAGAAAGTGAACGCCGCGCTGTTCGACGGTAACGATCCCGCCGATCCGTTCCGGTCGCACCGGCCGACGGTGGTCGGCCATGTTGAGTATGCGCGCCATGCGTCTCCGAGAGCGCCTCTCCATGGGTCCCTCACCGTCAGCCTGCCAGAGGCCGCAGCCGAGGGCCATGACAAACCGCCTACTGCTAAACTGTGCCCATATCCAGATCTCCCGGCGCATTGCGATGCAAGGGATTGTGGCGTTCGACCACCCTTCCAGCGGCCGACAACTGCGATACCCTCCCCCTCACATACATGCGACCAACGCAAAACTGCCTTGCTATTTGGGTCAGAAAAGTTTACCTATAATGGGCGCAAGGAGGAGAGCTGCCATGATGCTCCGCGATGTCTCGCTCAACGACCGCTACGACCTGGAGAAGAGCCCCGTGCTCCTTTCGGGCACGCAGGCGCTGGCCCGCGCGGTGCTGATGCAGCGGGCGCGGGACGCGAAGGCGGGGCACGACACCGCGGGCTATGTCACCGGCTATCGCGGCTCGCCTCTCGGTGCCGTGGAAGGGGCGTTCGGCCAGGCACGCAAGCAGCTCGAGCCCGCGGGCATCCGCTTCGCCCCGGGCCTGAACGAAGACCTCGCGGCCACGGCGCTCTGGGGTGCGCAACAGGCGGAACTGCGCGGCGAAGGGCGGCACGACGGCGTCTTCGGCCTCTGGTACGGCAAGGGCCCCGGCGTGGACCGTACGGGCGATGTCTTCCGTCATGCCAACCTCGCCGGCACCTCGCCCCTCGGCGGCGTGCTCGCGGCGATGGGGGACGATCACACCTGCGAAAGCTCCACCACCTGCCATCAGTCCGAACTGGCGATGATGGACGCGATGATGCCGATCCTCTCGCCCTCCGGCGTGCAGGAGCTGCTCGATTGCATGATCACCGGCTGGGCCCTCAGCCGCTATTCCGGCCTCTGGGTCGGCATCAAGGCCATGAAGGACACGGTCGAGGCCACCGCGGTGGTCGATGGCGACCCGCACCGGCTGGCACTCAACCCCGTGGACTTCGAGATGCCCGAGGGCGGGCTCAACATCCGCCTGCAGGACACGCCGCAGATCCAGGAAGCCCGGCTGCACGACCACAAGCGCTACGCCGCCCAGGCCTTCGCCCGTGCCAACGCGCTCGACGGACGTCGCCTCGGCAAGCCCGGCGCCCGGCTCGGCATCGTCTCGTCGGGCAAGAGCTGGCTCGACCTCGAAAGCGCCCTCGCCACCCTCGGCATCGGCGCGGCGGAGGCGGAAGCACTCGGCATCACCACCTACAAGGTCGGCATGGTCTGGCCGCTGGAGCCGCGCGGCCTCATGGCCTGGGCCGAGGGGCTCGACACCATCCTCGTCGTCGAGGAGAAGCGCGCGCTTCTGGAAACCCAGGCCAAGGAAATCCTCTACAACATCCCCGGCCGCACGCGCATGATCGGCAAGCAGGACCTGGAGGGTCGCACGCTCCTGCCCGCCAAGATGGATCTCGATCCGCCGAAGATCGCCAAGGCCGTCGGCTACGCCCTGGCGCTCGAAGGTATCGACCATCCCCCGGCCGCCGAAGGCCTCGCCCGGCTCCACGCGCTCTCCGAAGGCGCGAACGCCCCCGCCATTGCCGAGCGCCAGCCCTGGTTCTGCGCCGGCTGCCCGCACTCCTCCTCCACCCGCATCCCCGAAGGTGCCCGCGCCTATGCCGGCATCGGCTGCCACTACATGGTCCAGTGGATGGATCGGGAGACCGAGGGCTACACCCATATGGGCGGGGAGGGCGCCAACTGGATCGGCGAGGCACCGTTCTCCAAGCGCCCCCACGTGTTCCAGAACATCGGCGACGGCACCTACAACCACTCGGGCCTCATGGCGATCCGCGCCGCCGTCGCCGCCGGTACCACCATCACCTACAAGGTCCTCTACAACGACGCCGTGGCGATGACCGGCGGGCAGAACCACGAGGGCGGGCTCACCCCGTCCCAGATCGCCGCCGAACTCCTCGCCATCGGCGTGAAGCGCGTCGACTGCGTCTATGACGAGAAGGAGGGCGAACCCCGGCTGCCAGCCGGCGTGAAGGCCCATACGCGCGACAAGCTCCTCGGCGTCGAGCGGGAGTTCCAGGAGATCGAGGGCACCACCGCCATCATCTACGTGCAGACCTGTGCGGCCGAGAAGCGCCGGCGCCGCAAACGCGGCACCTTCCCGGACCCCGACCGCCGCGTCTTCATCAACCCCAGCGTCTGCGAGGGCTGCGGCGATTGCGGCCAGCAGTCGAACTGTGTCGCCATCCTCCCGCTCGAGACCCCGCTCGGCCGCAAGCGCGAGATCGATCAGTCCGCGTGCAACAAGGACTTCTCCTGCCTCAAGGGCTTCTGCCCCAGCTTCGTGACCGTCGAGGGCGCCAGGCTCCGTGGGGGCGAGGGCGCCAGTTTCGAGATCCCCGCGCTGCCCCAGCCCGCCCTGCCGGCTATGGAGGGGCCCTACAACCTTCTCATCACCGGCATTGGCGGCACCGGCGTCGTCACCGTCGGCGCGCTCCTTTCCATGGCCGCCCATCTCGAGGGCAAGGGCGCGTCCGAGATGCAGATGGCCGGCCTCGCCCAGAAGGGCGGCGCCGTCGCCATCCATTGCCGCCTCGCGCCCAGCCCGGCCGAAATCAAGGCTGTGCGCATCGCCACCGGCGAGGCGGACGCGCTGATCGGGGGGGACATGGTGGTCTCCGCCTCGCCCAAGGCCCTCGGCCTCATGGCCCGCGGCCGCACCCGCGCCGTGCTCTCGAGCGAGGAGGTCGTCACCGGCGCCTTCACCCGCGACACGGGCTTTCGCCTGCCCGCCAAGCGCCTGACCCTCGCCATCGAGGCCCGGATCGGCGCCGAGGCGCTGCGCACGCTCGACGCCCAGCCCATGGCCGAACGCCTCCTCGGCAACACCATCTACGCCAACGTCCTGTTGCTCGGCGCCGCCTGGCAGGCCGGCCTCGTGCCGCTGTCCGAAGCCGCCCTCCGTCGCGCCATCGAACTCAACGGTGCCGGCGTCGAGGGTAATCTTCGCGCCTTCGATCTCGGCCGCTGGGCGGTGGCGGACCCCGCCGCGGTCGCTGCCCTGCTCGATCCTCCCGCCGCGCCGGAGACCCTTGCGGAGAAGATCGATCGCCGCGCCGCCCATCTCACCGGCTTCCAGAACGCCCGCCTCGCCAGGCGCTACAGCGCCCGGGTCGAAGCCGCCCGGGCCGCCGAAGCCGCCGCCGGTATCGAGGGTTTCGCCGAGGCGGTGGCCGAAGGCTATTTCAAGCTCCTCGCCTACAAGGACGAATACGAGGTCGCGCGCCTCCACCACGAAACGCTGGAGACGGCCCTCGCCGGCACCTTCGCCAGCCACGGCCGCGTCACCTTCCACCTCGCCCCACCCGTCCTGGCCCGCAAGGATGCGGACGGCCGGCCGAGGAAGACCGAATTCGGCCCCTGGATGGCCCGCGCCTTCGCGCTGCTGCGCCACGGCAAGCATCTCCGCGGCACGGCCCTCGACCCCTTCGGCCACACCGCCGAGCGCCGCAGCGAACGCCAGCTGATCCGGGACTACGAAGCGCTGCTCGACGAAATCCTGCCCGCCCTCACCCCGGCCAGCGCCGAGATCGCGACCGAGCTTGCCCGGCTTCCTCTCGAGATCCGCGGCTTCGGCCATGTCAAACACGCCAACATGGAACGCGCCGCCCATCGCCGGGCCGAGCTCCTCGCCGCTCTCCGAGCAGGCCCCGCCCCGGTCGCCGAAGCCGCTGAATGACGTCCATGCCCCGGCCAGAGGCGGCTCCGTCTTTGAGTGCCGCATCGAAGAAGCGCCCCCGTGGCGCTTCCCCAGCCCAGTGTTGCGTTCGCTGCCACAGGTTCCATCGCCCCCGCCGGTCGTCAGGCCCGCCACAGGCGGCCCGGATGGCGCCGGCGGCGCCATCCGGGCGAAGCAAGCATCGCGGCCATGCCGCGATTCCGCTTTCCTCAATCCCCCGTTAAGCTGCCGGCAATCCGGAGGCTCCCATGCGGCTCGAACTGCGCGATCTTCAGCTCTTTGTCGCCCTCGCACGGCACGAGCATTTCACCCGTGCGGCGGAGGAATGCGGCATCTCCCAGCCCGCCCTTTCGCTCCGCATCGCCAATCTCGAAGCCGCTCTCGGCACCCCGCTCGTCAATCGCGGCTCCCGCTTCCGCGGCTTCACCGAGGAGGGGCTGACGCTCCTCGGCTGGGCCCGCCGGATCCTCGCCGAGCACGAGGCCATGGTGGCCGAGCTCAGCTCCTCCCGCGCCGCCGCCGCGGGCCATGTGCGTCTCGGCGTCATTCCCACCGCGCTCTCCTTCGCCGCCCGCCTCTCGGCCGCGGTCATCGAGGCGCATCCCCGGGTCATCCCCGTCATCCATGCCGCCTCCGCCTCCGAAATCGCCGCAGGCCTCGCCACCCGCCGCTTCGATCTCGGCATCTCCTATACCGAGGAGGACGGACTGCCCGGCGCCGCCCCCCTCAGCGCCCTCGCCCCGCCCCGCCCGCTCTATCGCGAGCGCTACGTGCTCCGCGCGCCCCGGGGCATGGTCGGCGAAGGCCGGCAGGAGATCTCCTGGGCCGAGGCCGCCAGCCTGCCGCTTGCGCTCCTCACGCCGGACATGAAGAACCGCCAGATCATCGACGCCGCCTTCCGCCGCGCCGGCGCCCTGCCGCGCCCCGTCTTCGAGACCAACAGCATCTCCACCCTCTACGCCTTTCTCGGCCATGCGGGCGTCGCCACCATCGCGCCCGCCAGCGCCGCGGCGCCGGAGGACGACGACCCAGGCGACGTCGCCATCCTCGCGCTCACCGATCCCGAGCTCGGCCGCACGGTCGCAGCCCTTCTGCCGGATGCGCGCTTCGTGCCCCCCGCCAGTGCCGCGGTGCTCGCCGTTGCGGAAACCGTGGCCGGCGCGCTGCCCTCGCCGCAGGCCGTGCCCGCCGTTCGATAAGCCTCACTTATGATGGCATAGCGAAACGGTCTTTGCGCGCAGCGTCCACATAGCGGAACTCTCCCCCAAGCAAGCAGAAGGGGGAGAGGCGCCATGGCACCGCTCGATCGCAAGCCAGGGGTCTGGAAGGAGGGGCGCGGCCGGGGCCGGTCCCACACCAAGGGCCGCCCGCTCCTCGACGACGCGGCCGCCGATATCCGCGCGCTGCTGGGGGACCGCCCGCGCCGCACGGATCACCTGATCGAATACCTCCATCTCGTGCAGGACGCGCACGGCCATCTCTCCGCCCGCCATCTCCGCGCGCTGGCCGAGGAACTGCGCCTCGCCCAGGCCGAGGTCTGGGAGGTCGCGAGCTTCTACGCGCATTTCGATGTGGTTGCCGAGGACGAGACCCCGCCGCCCGCCCTCACCATCCGCGTCTGCGACAGCCTCTCCTGCGAGCTTGCCGGCGCCCAGGCGCTCAAATCGGCGCTGGAGGAGGGCACGAACCCGGCCCAGATCCGCGTGCTCCGCGCCCCCTGCATGGGCCGCTGCGACACCGCACCGGTGGCCGAGGTCGGCCACAACCATATCGACCATGCGACGCCCGAGAGCGTGCTCGCCGCCGCCACGGCCGGCGACACCCACCACAAGATGCCGGACTACGAGGCGTTCGACGCCTATCGCGCCGCCGGCGGCTATCAAGCCCTCGAAGAACTGCGCGGCGGCGGCGACCCGGAAGCGGTGCAGGACAGCCTCCTCGAAGCCGGCCTCCGCGGCCTCGGCGGCGCGGGCTTCCCCTCCGGGCGGAAATGGTCCTTCGTGCGCGCCGAGCCCGGCCCCCGCTACCTCGCCGTGAACGGGGACGAGGGCGAGCCCGGCACCTTCAAGGACCGCTGGTACCTCGAGCGCACGCCGCACCTCTTCCTCGAAGGCATGCTCATCGCCGCCTGGGCAGTCGAGGCCGAGACCGTGTTTCTCTACATGCGCGACGAATACCCTGCGGTTCTCGAGATCCTCCGCCGCGAGATCGCCGCCCTCGAGACCGCCGGCCTCATCGGCCCCGGCTATGTGGAGCTCCGCCGCGGTGCGGGCGCTTATATCTGCGGCGAAGAATCCGCGATGATCGAGTCGATCGAGGGCAAGCGCGGCCTTCCCCGCCATCGCCCGCCTTACGTCGCACAGGTCGGCGTGTTCGACCGGCCCACCCTCGTCCACAATGTCGAGACGCTGCTCTGGGTCACGCGCATCTGCCGCAAAGGGCCGGCATGCCTGAACGCGACGGAGAAGAACGGCCGCAAGGGCCTGCGCAGCTACTCCGTCTCGGGCCGCGTGGCGAAGCCGAGCATGTACGTCCTGCCCGCCGGCTCCACGATCACGGACATCATCGAGGCGGCCGGCGGCATGGCCGAGGGGCACGTCTTCAAGGCCTATCAGCCCGGCGGCCCGTCATCCGGCATCCTGCCCGCCAGCCTCTCTGACGTGCCGCTCGACTTCGACACCCTTCAGCCTCACGGCAGTTTCATCGGCTCCGCCGCCGTCGTCGTGCTATCCGACCAAGACAGCGCACGCGACGCCGCCCTCAACATGCTACGCTTCTTCGAAGACGAGAGCTGCGGGCAGTGCACCCCGTGCCGCGTCGGGTGCGAGAAGGCCGTAAAGCTGATGGAGGCGGAGCGATGGGACGAGGCGCTCCTCGAGGATCTATGTACCGTTATGGCCGACGCCTCGATCTGTGGCCTCGGCCAGGCAGCCCCCAATCCCATCCGCCTGACCATGAAGCACTTCCCGCAGGAAGTTGGTGGCGGGGGTGGTGGCGCCTGATGAGTGTGGCGCTCGCCCTCACCCTGTCGCTCGCGGTCGGGCCTGCCGCCGCGTTCCAGACGCCGGCCTGGGGCACGCCCCTCCGCCGCGCGCTGATGGACGCGGTGCGCCCAATCGTCGAGCGCGACCTCGGCGCGCCCGTCCGCTTCGTGGTGCGCGAACTGCGGGTCCAGGGCGATCTCGGCTTCGGCTGGCTCGAGCCGCAGCGCCCCGGCGGCCGGCCCATCGTGTTCGAGGACACGCCGCTGGCCGATCTCAGCCGCGGCTCCGGCGCGGTCGACGGCACTACGGTCCACGCCTTCTACCGCCGCGAGAACGGCGCCTGGGTGGTCTACGAATGGAGCATCGGCGCCACGGATGTCTGGTGGTCCGCCGACGACACCTGCGACGAGTTCCGCGCCGTCATCCCCGAGTACTGCAGCTAGGGCGCGGCCCGGCCCGCCCCCGCCAAGGAGACACCTCATGCCCGACGGTGCAAAGATCCCCACGATCACCTTCACGCTCGACGGGCGCCAGGTGCAGGCCCAGCCGGGGGAGACCATCTGGCAGGTGGCGAAGCGGGTGGGCACCACCATCCCGCATCTCTGCCACAAGGACGCGCCGGGCTACCGGCCGGACGGGAACTGCCGCGCCTGCATGGTCGAGGTCGAGGGCGAGCGGAACCTCATCGCCTCCTGCATCCGCGAGCCGCGCGATGGCATGACCGTCACCACCGCGAGCGA
>JBCBEP010000068.1:0-18989 GCA_038528605.1 Pseudomonadota bacterium | reverse complement strand
ATACGCCGCATGGTGCGTCGCGGGGCGACCGTCGTCATCGGCGTGGGCTTCGCGCAGGCGGACGCCATCGACAAAGTGGCGGCCGACAACCCGGACGTGGATTTCGCCATTATCGATGTGAGCTGGCTCGACCGGCCGAACCTGCGCCAGTACGCCTTCAAGGAGCATGAGGGCAGCTATCTCGTCGGCGTCGCGGCGGCGAAGGCCAGCGAGAGCGGCAAGGTCGGCTTCATCGGCGGCATGGACATCCCGCTCATCCGGAAATTCGCTTGCGGCTACGTCCAGGGCGTGAAGGAGACCAACGCCGCGGCCGAGGTCTTCGAGACCATGACCGGCACCACGCCGTCCGCCTGGAACGACCCCACGAAGGGCGCGGAGCTTGCCCAGGGCCAGATCGACCGCGGCGCGGACGTGATCTACCACGCAGCCGGCGGTACGGGCCTTGGCGTGATCCGCGCGGCGGCGGATGCCGAGAAGCTCGCGATCGGCGTGGACTCGAACCAGAACGGCGTGGCACCCGGCAGCGTGCTGACCTCGATGATCAAGCGCGTGGACGTGGCCGCCTACGACACGCTGAAGGACTCGAAGGAAGGCAATTTCACCGCCGGCGTGAACATCCTCGGCATCGCGGAGGACGGGATCGACTGGGCGGTGGACGAGAACAACGAGCCTCTCCTGACCGCCGACCTCAAGGCCGCCGTCGAGGCTGCGAAGGCCGGGATCATCGCGGGCGACATCACGGTCCACAACTACGAAGACACCTCCGACTGCCCGTTCTGAGCGGCGTCCCGGGGACCTGCCATGGCGTCGAGCGTCAGCACCGCACCCGCCTTTCGGGTGCGCGGGCTCGGTGAGATCGCGATCCGCTGTGCCGATCTCGACGCCATGGAGCGCTTCTACGGCGAGGTGATCGGCCTGCCCGTCCTCGCTGCGCGGGAGAGCGGTATCACCTTTTTCCGCATCGCCGAGGGCTATGCCGGGCACACCACCGTGCTCGCGCTCTTTGCAACGGACGCTCAGGTGCGGCCGGGCCTCCACCCGACCCACGGCCCCAAGCCTGCCACGGGTGCGGGCTCCTCGCTCCATCACCTGGCCCTCAGCCTCGGCTGGGAGGAGCAGGAGGCGGCGATGGCCTGGTACGACCGGCTGGGCCAGCCCTACCGCGTGGAGCATTTCGAGTGGATCGGCTGGCGCGGGATCTTCACCCAGGATCCCGAGGGCAACACCGTCGAACTCGTCGCCGCCGACCCCGGCTTCCGAGGGCCACGGCCTTGACCACCCAAAGAAACCCCCACCCCGCCGTCCATCTTTCGGGGATTACCAAGCGCTTCGGTCCCGTCACGGCGAACGACGCGGTGGATCTCGACGTGGCGCCCGGCACGATCCACGGCATCATCGGGGAGAACGGCGCGGGCAAATCGACCCTCGTCAGCATCCTCTACGGCTTCTACGAGGCCGACGAGGGGCGGATCGAGATCGACGGAAAGGAAGCGCGCATCGCCACGAGCGCCGATGCCATCGATCTCGGCATCGGCATGGTGCACCAGCACTTTATGCTCGTACCCGTCTTCAGCGTGCTCGAGAACGTGATGCTGGGCGCGGAAGGCGGCTTCACCCTCAAGGCCGGACGGGCAGAGACACGGGCCGAGCTCGACCGCCTGGCGGAGACCTACGGGCTCGACGTGCCGCCCGATGCGCTGGTGGGCGACCTGCCCGTGGGTCTCCAGCAGCGCGTGGAGATCCTGAAGGCGCTCCGGCGCGGGGCCCGCATCCTGATCCTCGACGAGCCGACGGGCGTGCTGACCCCGGCCGAGACGGACCGGTTCTTCGAGATCCTGCGCGGATTGCGGGACCGAGGTGTGACCGTCCTGCTCATCACCCACAAACTGCGCGAGATCATGGCGGTCTGCGACCGGGTCTCGGTCATGCGCCAGGGCCGGATGGTGGCCCATCGCGCCGTGGCCGAGACATCGCGGGAGGAGCTGGCAAACCTGATGGTGGGCCGCGAGGTGCGCCTCGAGGCGGATCGCGGCACGGCGACGCCCGGTGCCGCGGCGCTCGAGGCACGCGGCCTCAACCTTTCCGACGCGCGGGGCGTGCGCGTGCTTTCGGACGTGAACCTAACCCTCCGCGCAGGCGAGATCCTCGGGCTCGCAGGGGTCTCGGGCAACGGACAGTCGGAGCTTCTCGACATCCTCTCGGGCATCCGCGCGCCCGACAGCGGCAGCATCGTGATGGGCAACCGGCAGATCAGCCGGGAGCAACCCGCGAACCCCGCGGAGATGCGGCGGCTGCACCTCGCCCATGTGCCGGAGGACCGGCACCGCCGCGGCATGGTCCTGCCCTTCGAGGCGCGCGAGAACGCTGTGCTCGGCTATCATGATGGCCCTGCCGCCGGCGCCGGCCGCTTCCTGAGCCCCGCCGCCATGGGGAAGCACTGCGCGACGCTGATGGAGGATTTCGACGTGCGCCCGGCCAACCCGCGCCTGCGCAGCGCCGGGTTCTCGGGCGGCAACCAGCAGAAGCTCGTGATGGCGCGCGAGGTCGCCGCGGCGCCGAAGGTACTGTTGGTTGGACAGCCGACGCGCGGCGTGGATATCGGCGGGATCGAGTACATCCATGCGCGACTGATCGCGCTGAGGGACCAGGGCTGCGCCATCCTCGTCGTCTCCGTCGAGCTCGACGAGATCATGGCGCTTTCGGACCGGATCGCCGTGATCAACCAGGGGCGCATCACCGGTGAGATGCCGCGCGACGGGGCCGATATCGGCGAGATCGGGCTGATGATGGCGGGTGTGTCGAAGGCCGCAGGCGGCGCGCCCGCCGGCGCCGAGCGGCCCGCCACCGCCCCCACCCACCCACCCGGCGCTGGCGGACCGCTCGGCGCCGGCGGGCAGGATGCAGGAGCGCGGGAATGACCCGGCTCCCTGCCTGGGTGGAATTCGGGGTGATCCCCGCCGTCAACATCGCGCTTGCGTTTCTCGTGGCCGGGGTGGTGGTGGCGCTTGTCGGAGAGGACCCGGTGGCGGCGCTGACGGTGATGGTGCAGGGCGCCTTCGTTTTCGAAGGGGCGCTCGGCTACACGCTTTACTACGCCACGAACTTCATCTTCACCGGGCTCGCCGTCGCCCTGGCCTTCCAGGCGCGCCTCTTCAACATCGGTGCGGAGGGGCAGGCGATGCTGGGCGGCATCGGCATCGCGCTGGTGTTCCTGCCGCTCGATGCCTTTCTGCCCGGCCCACTCGTGGCGCTCCTGGCGATCGCCGGGGCAGCAGCCCTCGGCGCCCTCTGGGCTGCCGTACCCGGCTGGCTGCAGGCCTATCGGGGCAGCCACATCGTGATCACCACGATCATGTTCAACTTCATCGCAGCGGGCCTGCTCGTTTCGCTCCTCTCCGGCCCCCTCATCCGGGCGGGCCAGCCCAGCCCCGAGACGCGGGAGATGGAACCGGGCGCCCGGCTCACCGCCCTGCATGACATCGCGGGCGTCTTCGGTGTCGAGATGGCGCAGAGCCCGCTCACCCTGGCCTTCCCGCTCGCCCTGCTGGCTGCCTTCGGAATATGGGTTCTGGTCTGGCGCACGCGCTGGGGCTTCGCCCTCCGCGCGCTGGGGCAGAGCCAGCCCGCGGCGGTCTATGCCGGTATCCCTGCCGCGCGGATGACGGTGGCCGTCATGGCGCTCTCCGGCGCGCTCGCCGGGCTCATGGCGGTCAACGAGGTCCTCGGCGCGCAGGGCCGCACCGTCCTCGGTTTCACCGCGGGCTACGGCTTCACCGGCATCGCCGTGGCGCTCATGGGCCGCGCGCATCCCGTGGGCGTGGTGCTCGCCGCCCTCCTGTTCGGCGCGCTCTATCAGGGGGGGGCAGAGCTCGATTTCGAGTTCGCCACCATCACGCGGGAGATGGTGCTGCTCATCCAGGGCCTGATCATCCTCTTCTCCGGCGCGCTCAGCCTGATGCTGGTGCCCCTTTTCGCCCGCGCTCCGGGGCTCGGACTGGGGAGGCGCTGAGCGATGCTCGACCTTGTGCTCATGCTCGACAGTGCCCTCCGCCTCGGCACACCGCTCATCCTCTGCGCCATGGCGGGGCTGGTGAGCGAGCGCGCGGGCATCATCGATATCGGGCTGGAGGGCAAGCTTCTGGCCGGCGCTTTCGCCGCCGCCGCGGTCGCCTCGCTCACCGGCTCGGCCTGGGCGGGGCTCGGTGCGGCCCTACTCGCCTCCATGCTGATGGCCCTTCTCCACGGCTTCGCCTGCATCACCCATCGGGGCGAGCAGATCATCTCGGGCGTGGCGATCAACATCCTGGCCTCGGGCCTCACCGTGGTGGTCGGCATCGCGCTCTTCCGCCAGGGCGGGCAGACACCGGGGCTGGGGTCGGGCGAACGCTTCGGGCCCATCACCTTCCCGGGCGTGGAGGCGATGCGGGAGATTCCTGTGCTCGGCCCGATCTATGCAGAGCTCATCTCCGGCCACACCCTGCCCGTCTACCTCGCCCTCGCCACCGTCCCGCTCGTCACCTGGCTGCTCTGGCGCACCCGTTTCGGCCTCCGCCTGCGTGCGGCGGGCGAGATGCCGGCGGCGGTGGACAGCGCGGGCGTATCCGTGCCCTGGCTCCGATACCGCGCAGTGCTGATCGCCGGCCTCCTCTGCGGCCTCGCCGGCGCCTATCTCAGCACCGCCCATGGCGCAGGCTTCGTGCGCGAGATGTCCGCGGGCAAAGGCTATATCGCCCTCGCTGCGATGATCATGGGCCGCTGGCGCCCCTGGACGGTCCTCGCCGCCTGCCTGCTCTTCGGCTTTCTCGAAGCAGGCGCCGCCCGGCTTCAGGGCACGGCACTGCCGGTCATCGGCGAGGTCCCAGTCGAGCTCGTGCTCGTGATCCCCTACATCGCCACCGTCGCTCTCCTCGCCGGCTTCTTCGGCCGCGCCGAGCCGCCCAAGGCTCTCGGCACGCCCTATGTTAAGGAACGCTAGATGCTCCCTCCCCTCGCGCCTGATACGGAGGCAGCCCTCCTCGCCGCCGCCCTCGCCGCGCGGGAGAACGCCTACGCGCCCTATTCGGGCTTCCGCGTCGGCGCCGCGGCGCTCGATGCGGAGGGGCGGATCCATGCGGGCTGCAACGTGGAAAACGCCGCCTACCCGCAGAGCCAATGCGCCGAGGCCACCGCCCTCGGCGCCATGGTCACCGCTGGCGGGCTCGTCCTCACAGCCATCGCCATCGCCGGGCCGGATACCGGCGCCGAGGGACCCTTCCTCACCCCCTGCGGCGGCTGCCGCCAGCGCATCCGGGAATTCGCCGCCGGGAACCTGCCCATCCTCGCCTGCCAGCCCCGCGGCATCGTCGCCCGCTACACCCTCGCCGATCTCCTGCCCGAAAGCTTCGGCCCCGGCCATCTCGGCTGATCCACCGCATATCGGCTGACCCGGGTCACGATCCCCGGCTCGATCTCATGGCCGGGCGCGGCTGGCGGGCGGGCCGCTGAGGGCGCGCAGCGCCCGAAGCCGGGGCGTCCGGCAGCCCGCCCGCAACGCATTCCGTACGCATCGAGATTTTACCGCTTGATCAGCGCTCGCCTTCGCTGCAGCGTTCTAGAGGTAAGATCAGCAGGAACCGCGTCATGACCGACCAGAGAGCCACCGGCCCCCTTCCCGTTGCCGACCGGACGGACGGGATAGCGCCTGCGCGCCTCTCGTCGGACGCCCTGGCGCACAACTTCGAGGACGCCTACCCCCCGCTCGACGCCCATGAGGCGCTGGTAGCAGCTGACCGCTGCTACTTCTGCCATGACGCGCCCTGCATCACCGCCTGCCCCACGGCGATCGACATCCCCCTTTTCATCCGTCAGATCGCCACGGGCCGCCCCGTCGAAGCCGCGCAGACGATCTTCGACGCCAACATCCTCGGCGGCATGTGCGCCCGCGTCTGCCCGACCGAGACGCTCTGCGAGGAGGCCTGCGTGCGCGAGGCCGCCGAGGGCAAACCGGTCGAGATCGGCCGCCTCCAGCGCTTCGCGACCGACGCGCAAATGGCCACGGGCACGCACCCCTTCACCCGCGGGGCCCCCACCGGCCGGCACATCGCCATCGTCGGGACCGGGCCGGCGGGCCTCGCCGCCGCCCACCGCCTCGCCATGCTCGGCCACGCCGTCACCCTCCACGACGCGCGGCCGAAGCCCGGCGGGCTCAACGAATACGGCATCGCGGCCTACAAAACCCCTGGCGGCTTCGCCCAGGCAGAAGTTGACTGGCTGCTCGAAATCGGTGGCATCACGGTCCGCCACGGCAGCGCCCTCGGCCGCGACATCACCCTCGCGGCCCTGCAGGCGGACCACGACGCCGTGCTCCTCGCCCTCGGCCTCGGCGGCGTGAACGCGCTCGGGGCGGAGGGCGACGATGCGCCCGGCGTGTCGGACGCCGTCGAGTTCATCGCCGATCTCCGCCAGGCGGGCGATCTCACGGCGCTGCCCGTCGGCCGCCGCGTGGTGGTAATCGGCGGCGGCATGACCGCGATCGATGCCGCCGTGCAGTCGAAGCTCCTCGGCGCCGAGACGGTCACCCTCGTCTACCGGCGCGGCCCCGAAGCCATGCCCGCCTCCGGGAAGGAGCAGCGCCAGGCCGCGGCCAAAGGCGTCGCCTTCCGCCACTGGGCCAGGCCCGTCGCCATCCACGCAAACGGCACCGTGCAGGGCATCGAGTTCGAATACACCCGCGCCGGGGAGGATGGCCGCCTCGAGGGCACGGGCGAGACCTTCCGCCTCGAGGCGGATCAGGTGCTTCGCGCCATCGGCCAGACACTCGTATCCGCCCCGCTGGCCCCCGCAGGCCTCGCCCTCGAAGGTGGCCGCATCGCAACGGATGCCGAGGGCCGTACCAGCCTCGCCGGCGTCTGGGCCGCCGGAGACTGCACGGCCGCGGGCGACGACCTGACCGTCACCGCCGTGGCCCAGGGACGCGACGCCGCCATGAGCATCCATCGGAGCCTCGCCTAAATCCAGCGCCGACCAGGAGGAGACCGCCGTGAACGCCGAGACCACCGGTTATGTCGACTGCTTCGCTGCCGCCGTGCCCGATGCGAACCGGGAGCGCTACATCACCCATGCCAGCGACTGCGCCACGGTGTTCCGCGAGCATGGCGCACTCCAGGTAACCGAGTGCTGGGCCGACGATGTGCCGGAAGGCGAGCTGACCTCCTTCCCCACAGCCGTGAAGCGCGGCGAGGGCGAAAGCGTGGTCATCGGCTTCGTTCTCTGGCCCTCCAAGACCGTGCGCGACGCCGCCTGGGGCGCGATCATGGAGGACCCCCGCATGAAAATGACGCCTGAGAGCATGCCCTTCGACGGCAAGCGCCTGATCCACGGCGGCTTCCAGCGCATCGTCGACGCCTGAGCCAACGCCCCAGCCTTCAAGCCAGGAGACGCCCCATGGCCGATATCCGTTGCGACTTCGTGGGCATCAAGTCGCCCAACCCGTTCTGGCTCGCCTCCGCGCCGCCGACGGACAAGCAATACAATGTCGAGCGCGCCTTCCGCGCGGGCTGGGGCGGCGTCGTCTGGAAGACGCTCGGGCTCGACCCGCATATCGTGAACGTCAACGGTCCGCGCTACGGCGCGGTCTGGGGCGCGGACCGGCGGCTTCTCGGCCTCAACAATATCGAGCTGATCACCGACCGACCGCTCCAGGTGAACCTCGATGAGATCAAGGCCGTGAAGCGCGCGTGGCCCGACCGCGCGATGGTCGTCTCGCTCATGGTCCCCTGCGAGGAGGTCTGCTGGCGGGAGATCCTCGCCAAGGTGGAGGACACCGGCGCCGACGGGATCGAGCTGAATTTCGGCTGTCCGCATGGGATGTCCGAGCGCGGCATGGGCTCGGCGGTCGGCCAGGTCCCGGAATACATCGAGATGGTCACGCGGTGGTGCAAGGCGGCGACGCGCATGCCGGTGATCGTCAAGCTCACGCCCAATATCACGGATGTCCGCTACCCCGCGCGCGCCGCGAAGGCGGGTGGGGCGGACGCGGTGAGCCTCATCAACACCGTCTCCTCCATCACCAGCGTCGATCTCGACAGCATGAGCCCGGAGCCCTCGATCGATGGCAAGGGCTCCCACGGCGGGTATTGCGGCCCGGCCGTGAAACCCATCGCGCTCAACATGGTGGCGGAGATCGCGCGCGACCCGGAGACCGCCGGTATTCCAATCTCCGGTATCGGCGGCATCACCACCTGGCGCGATGCGGCGGAGTTCATGGCGCTGGGTGCCGGCAGCGTACAGGTCTGCACCGCGGCCATGACCTACGGCTTCAAGATCGTCGAGGAGATGGCAGCCGGCCTCGCCGCCTGGATGGACGAGAAGGGCCATGACGATCTCGAGGCCTTCCGCGGCCGGGCGGTCCCGAACGTGACCGACTGGCAGCACCTCAACCTCAACTACGTCACCAAGGCGCGGATCGATCAGGACCTCTGCATCAAGTGTGGCCGCTGCTTCGCCGCGTGCGAGGATACGTCCCACCAGGCCATCGCCATGAAGCCCGGACGCGTCTTCGAGGTGATCGACGAAGAATGCGTTGCCTGCAATCTCTGCGTGAACGTCTGTCCCGTGGAGAACTGCATCACGATGGAGCGCCTCGCGCCCGGGGCGGTTGATCCGCGAACCGGCGTGACCGTGGCGGACGAGCACGGTGACTGGACCACCCACCCGAACAACCCCGGACGCGTCGCTGCGGAGTAGCGGCGACACGCCCGGGAACACCGATCACGCGGCGCGGGCTGCGCTCCCGTCGTGAACCTCGTGCTCATGCTCTTCTTCATCGGCCTCTCGGTGTATCGAGGCACCCTGCAGGTCGATGTGGAAGAAGTTGATCACGTCGCGCAGCGTGTCGGCCTGATGCGCGAGGTGGTTCGAGGTTTCCGCGGTCTGGTTCGACGACCCGGTGTTCTGCTGGATCACCGTGTCGAGCTCGCGGATCGCCGTGTTGATCTGGTCGGCGCCCGTTGAGAGCTCCTGGTTCGAGGCGCTGATCTCTTGCACGAGATCGGCCGTGCGTTCGATGTTCGGCACAAGGTTATGCAGCTGCTCGCGCGCCTGCTGGCTCAGATCGCCAACCTCGCTCGAGAGCTGGTTGATCTCGCTCGCCGCTTCCTGGCTACGCTCGGCAAGCTTGCGCACCTCCGAGGCCACCACCGCAAAGCCCTTGCCGTGCTCGCCCGCCCGCGCGGCCTCGACGGCGGCGTTGAGCGCGAGCAGATCGGTCTGGCGCGCGATCTCCTGCACCACGCCGATCTTGTCGGCAATCGTCCGCATCGCCTGCACGGCCTTGTCCACAGCCGCGCCGCTCTCGCGCGCTTCCTGGGCGGACTGTGTGGCGATCTGTTCGGTCTGCGTCGCGTTCTCGGCGGAGTGGCGGATGTTCGCCGTCATCTCCTCCACCGAAGCGGAGGCCTGCTGGGCCGCCGCCGCCTGGCTCTCCGCGCCGCGGCTGAGCTGCCCGGCCGCACTGCTGAGGCTCGACGAGCCATCTGCCACCTGATCAGCACTCGCCCGCGCCTTCGAGACCACGTCGCGCAGCCGGTCCACCATGCCTTTGAGCGCAAGCCCAAGGCGGTCCCGATCGGACTTCGGCTGTACCTCCACGGTGAGGTCCCCATCCGCGATCTGGGATGCGAGGGTCGCCGTCCGGTCCAGGTTCGCTGTCATCACCGACAGCGACCGCATGAGATCGCCGAGCTCATCCTGCGAGGTGGCGGTCGCCTTCACGCTCAGGTCCCCCTGTGCGACGGCCTCCGCTACGGAAAGCGCCCGTCCGAGCCCGCGGCTGACGCTGGTGGCGAGCCAGAGCGCCGCGGCGATGCCGACCACAATCGCCACACCGACCAGCACCATGAGGGTCATCTGCGCGGTCTTGTAGGCGGTCTCGGCAGCGGTGCGCGCCTCCTGCATCTCGCGCTCGTTCGCATTCAGCATGTCCCCGATCGCGTCGCGCGCATTGTCCCGTGCCAGCGCGCCCTCTACGTCCGCGAGCGCGATCGCCTCCGCATCCGCGTTCTCAAGCCCAAGCGCCTGCACGCGCTCGCTCACATCCAGCGCCTCGGCCACCGCGGCGCTGAGTTCGCGCACCTCATCGCTGAGCGCGGGACCCGCGATGGCACCTATCCGGTCCACCAGGGCCTCGGCGCGCAGACGCTGCTCGGAGAAGCGCTCGACAATACTCTGCATGACAGCATTGTCGGTCTCGAGGATGACGTTCTTCTCCGCCCGCACGATCTCGAGCATCGCGATCCGCAGATCGCTCGACAGCCGGGTGATGGCTCCCGGATCGGACGCCTGGCCTCGTTGTGCGCTATCGTTCAAGCCTTCGAGCGCCGTCCGCATGCGCGCCCGCACCTCGCGGCCCTCGGTCGACGACAGGGCGTTCGCGCGAGCATTGGAGTTCTTTTGCGAGAGCGCGCGCACGTCGTCGTGCACCGCCATGTAGTCCTCATACTCCCCCATGAAGCGGGCTAGCTGCGGCTTCACATCCTCATCGAGGATCGCCTCCAGGCGGGTGCGCAGATCCTCGATCCGGACCCGCTGTGCATCGATCTCCGCCGCGTTGGCCGCGTTCTCCTCCGGGTCGGAGGAGAGCAGAATGTTCTGCTCGAGCCGCGCGATCTCCATGATCGACTGACGCAGCTCCCCGTTGATCCGCACGCTTTCGGCAGACACATCGACAAGCCGTTCCAGCGTTTCGTGGTTCTCCTGCAGCGTGCGCAAGGAGAGCACCGCCGTGATACCGAACAGCACGAGCACCAGCCCGAACGCCGCACCGAGTTTCCATTTGATCGTCCAGCGCATCTCACCCTCCGCAACCCGAACCTCTCGGGCGGCAGACTGCGCGGGACCGATTGCGGCGACGTTAAAGCGCGGAAGAATTCCGCCTCAGAACGCCACCGCGCCGATGTTGTTGATGATGACCGTCTGCAGCGCAAAAATGCCGAAGAGCACCACCATCGGGGAGAGATCGATCCCCCCCATATCCGGCAGGATGCGGCGGATCGGCCGGTAGAGCGGCTCGCTCAGGTTGTTGAGCCCACCCCAGACCTGGCGCACGAAGGGCTGATGGATGTTGAGCACGTTGAAGGCGATGAGCCAGCTCAGGATCGCCTGGATGATGATCACCCAGAAGGCGATGTCGAGCAGGGCCAGCAGGATGGTCAGCAGCGACGCCATGAGAACTCCCGAACGGTGTGGGCGATGCCCGGAAGGGCGCTGAAGCGGCACGCCGCGCCCGGTTTGCGCTGACGTAACGGTGCAGGCGCGATGCTTCAACCCGAGCCGCCACCCGAAGCCGCGCCGAGCCATTGACAGCCGCTTCCCCCCGGCATACTCCCCGCCGCACCGGGGCCGTAGCTCAGTTGGGAGAGCGCTGCAATCGCACTGCAGAGGTCAGGGGTTCGAATCCCCTCGGCTCCACCACCTGAATGAGACGAGATCCTGATCTAGACCGATCTTCCAGATCACACCCTCTATCGCTCCCACATTTTCTGCCACACGCGTCCGAAACACCACCGCGAATGACGTGGAGAATTTGATCGGAGCAACATGCCGAACTGCAGAGAAGTCCTTGCAGCGCCCGTAGCGCTGACCGCTACAGTCGTGCCATACGCCGCGCCGGCACATATCCAGTCGGGGGGGGCGATCTTGCCCCCACCCGCGACGCCATCGGCTACGCCGCCATTCGCGGACTGCCCCCCATGAACCTCGCGGCGCCAGACATCCGGGCGAAGCGGTGGAGATCGCCCACGCGCCAGCCGGCCCGATTGATGATCTTCTCTCCGCCAAAGCTCTCGAACCGCGAAAGGCCGTGGGCAAGGATGAACTCGTGGGTGTGCTCCACGCCCTCGCGAGCCTTGGCTGAACGACTGCCCCCCGAGACGCAAGCCAAAGGTCACGCAGCGCCCTGGCAGCCGGAACCTGCCCCGGTTTCTGGTCCGCGCCGAGTATGACGGCTGGCCAACCGGCATGCGCCGGCGCGATGGCGCGTTCCTGATCGCCGACTACCGGAACGGGCTGATGGCGCTTGGTCCTGGGTCCGGGCGCGTCACCGCACACCGCGCCACTCATCTGAGCGAGGGCTTCAAGGGGCTGAACGAACTCTTCTTGGCGGGTGCCGGCTGGCCGCAGCCGACCCGACGGGCTCGCGCTTGACGAGGCCGGGACGCTTTATGTCGCACACGCCAGCCATGGCATGGTCAACGCCTATGACGAGGGCGGCCATCCTACGTTGACGGTCGACTGCCGCGCCTTTGGCAAGACGGTCACGAACCTGGCCTTCGGCGGCCCTGAGAGGCGGCAGCTCTACATCACCGTCTCCGATAGCGGGACCATCGCCGTCGCCGACATGCCCGTCCCCGGGCGACCGCTCAGCGACTAGTCCGCAGGACCGCACGCCGAAGGAGCGCGTTCATCGGGCGAGCCCGCCCACGACCCCGGCCATTTCGGTGCGGAGCCATTCCGCGAAGGCGCGGGAGGCGGGCGTCTCGTCGTGGCTGGCGGGCATGAAGAGGAAGTACCGTTCTGTCAGCGCCGGGGCGTGATCGAAGGGCCGGACAAGGGCGCCGCCAGCCAGCAGGTCCGTCACCAGCGTGTCATGGGCCATCGAGACACCAGCACCATGACGCGCCGCCTCGATGGCGATGACGAAGGTCGAGGCCAGCGTTATCTCGCGGTGCCGGGCGAAGGATCGACCCTGAGAGCCGAACCAGGCGCCCCACGACCCCGTAATGCCCGCGCAATCGAGAAGCGCCGCACGGTCAAGGTCAATGTCGCCGCCGTGATAGCCCGGCGCGCAAACCGGAAAGAAGCGCTCGCGCGTGAGCGGTTCGGCGGCCGCCGACATGTCCTCCTCCCGTCCGAATCGTATCTCGACTGCCGCACTCGCGGCGTGCCGTTCGGGGTCCCAGATCGGCGTCACGATGTTGAGGAGCAGCCACGGGTGCTGTGCGTAGAGCCGCGAGAGCCGCGGCGCCAGCCAGAAGACCGAGAAGGCCATGTTGCATTGGAGGTTGAGTGTGCGGCCCCGGTCACCGCCGATGAACGCCTGGGTGCCCTGGGAGATCAGCTCGAAGGCCTCTCGGATCACGGGCAGGTAGTTGCTGCCGGCTTCGGTGAGCTCGAGCGCACGGGTCTTCCGGACGAAGAGATCCCGCCCGAGGAAGGTCTCGAGGCTCCTCACATGCTGGCTGACCGCCGATTGGGTCAGGTTGAGATCGGCCGCCGCCCTCGTGAACGAGAGATGCCGCGCGGTTGCCTCGAACGCGCGCAGCCACGCCAGCGGGGGAAGACGGTCGGCATTCACAGGGCGCCCATAAGCTATGCATCAGTCGCGCTAATAGCATGACGCCGAATCCAACGTTTGTCAGGGCCCCGCCGGGCTGCGACCAAGGAGGCGCGAAGAGGGAGGTTCGGATGCTGGACAACGCCGAGACGCCGACGCTGACACACTGGGACGAGCGCGTCGACATGGCCGCAGCCTTCCGCTGGACTGCCCGGCTCGGGATGCACGAGGCCGTCGCGAACCATTTCAGCCTCGCCGTAAATGCCGATGGCACCCAGTTCCTGATGAACCCGAACCAGCGGCATTTCAGCCGGATCAGGGCCTCGGATCTGCTGCTCCTCGACGCCAACGATCCGGCGACCATGGACGCGCCCGATGCCCCGGATCCTACGGCCTGGGGGCTCCACGGCTCGATCCACCGCCTCGTGCCCCATGCGCGCTGCGTGATGCACGTCCACTCGATCCACGCCACGGTCCTCGCATGCCTGGCGGACAGCACCCTTCCCCCCATCGATCAGAACACCGCTACCTTCTACGGACGCTACGTGATCGACGGGGCGTTCGGCGGGCTGGCCTTCGAAGAGGAGGGTAGGCGCTGCGCCGGGATGCTGAGCGATCCCATGGTCAAGGTCATGATCATGGGCAATCACGGCGTGCTGGTGATTGGGGACACGGTCGCGGACACGTTCAACCGGCTCTACTACTTCGAGCGCGCCGCAGAGACCTACATCCGCGCCCTGCAGACCGGGCAGCCACTCCGTGTTCTGTCCCACGAGATCGCCGAGAAAACCGCGGCCGAGCTCGACGCTTACCCCGACCAGGCGGAGCGCCATCTGGCCGAGTTAAAGGCCATCCTCGACGACGAAAACGCCACTTACGCGAGCTGACCGCCATGCGCGATTACATCCCCACAAACGCGGCCTCCTCCGGCGTGAAGCTGGACAAGAAGACGCTGAAGACGATCGCCGCGCGGTCCGACCGGCCGGGCCTGATCTGGCTTGCGCAATGGACGGCAGCACTTGCACTGACTGCCACGCTGGTCTGGCTCGCGCTCGGCAGCCTTTGGGTGTGGCCCGCGATGCTGCTGCACGGGATCGTCCTTTGCGTCCCCGCCTACGCCGCCAGCCACGAGACGGCGCATGGCACGGCGTTCCGGACACGGTGGCTGAACGAGGCCGTCCTCTGGGTAACCTCGCTCATCTACATGGAGGAGCCGCTTCACCGGCGCTACACCCATACCAACCACCACACCCATACCTGGCATGTGGGCAAGGACAGCCAGATGCCCTTCGACACGCCGATGGGCCTCGGCGGCTGGCTGACCGAAATCACGGGCCTCGGCCTCGCGCGCTTCCACCTCCTGGCGCTCTGGCATCTGGCAACGCGGCAATACACGGAGACGATGCGCATGGTGACGCCCGATGGCGAGTTCCCGAAGATGACACGGAACGCGCGCATCATGATCGTGATCTACGGGGCCATCGCGCTCGCTCCCGCCCTCGGTTTCTGGTGGCCGGTCTGGTTCCTGGTGATCCCGCGGCTCCTGGGCGCGCCGGTGATGCTGCTCTTCACGCTCACCCAGCATGTCGAGCTGCAGGAGAACTCACCCTCGATCCTCGAGAGCACGCGGTCCTTCCGCACCGGGCCGGTCGGGCGCTTCCTCTACATGAACATGAACAACCACGTGGAGCACCACCTCTACCCTCAGGTGCCGTTCCACGCCCTGCCGCGCCTTGCCGAGGCGGTGCGTGATCAGGTGCCCGAGCCCGACCCCGGCTTCTTCCGCACCAACTGCGAAGTACTGATCGTCGCGGTCCGCCGCTCCCTCGGTCGCTCGACCCGCGCGCCAAGCATCCGCCAGGCGCCGCACATGATCACCGAGGGCGGACCCGTCGTCCGGGTCGCCCAGCGCACCATGTGAGCGGGGAGAGGCGATGAAGAGGATCTACGATTTCAGCCGCAACCCGGCCAAGCGGAACTACACGGTCTCGGACCTGCGCACCTTGAAAGGGTCGGGGCGCAGGCTCTCCATGTCGAACCCGGCGGACAGCGACCAGATCATTGCCTGCGTCGAGGCGGGGATCGAACTCCTCGTGGTGGGCGCAGAGCAGATGGCGGATGTCCGCCGCCTCGCGCCCACCCACTTCACCGGCGCGGGCTCTACCTGGGCTCAATTCGGCTCGGACGACGAGATCGTGGCCCATGCCTATGAGACCATGCGGGCGGGCGCGGATATGTACTACACGCTCCGCTCGCTCGACGTGATGGAGCGCATGGCCCGCGACGGCATTCCGGTGCAAAGCCATATCGGCCTCATTCCCACCTTCAGCCACCACTGCGGCGGGCTTCGCGCCTGGGGGCGCAAGGCCGACGAGGCTATGAAGGTGTGGCAGACCTTGAAGCGGATGGAGGCTGCCGGCGTCTTCGCCGTCGAGGTCGAATGCCTTGCCGAGGAAGTGCTCGCCGCGGTGAACGACAAGACCACTGTCGTCACCTTCTCCCTCGGCTCGGGACCAGCGGGCGATGCGGTCTTCTCCTTCGTGGCCGATATCTGCGGCGAGGCCAGCGAGGAGGAGAAACCGCCGAAGCACGCCCACGCCTTCGGCAAGGTCGGGCGCCTCCACCGCCAGATCCACGAGGAGCGCGTCGCCGCCCTCGGCGCATTCCACGGCGAGGTCTCCGCCGGCAACTTCCCCTATTCATCGACCAATGTCGGCATGCATCCGGGGGAGCATGAGCGTTTCCTCGAAGCCCTCGACCGCTGGACACCGACCCACCAGTAACGCCCCCGAAGGCGCCCCAAGGAGATGCCCATGTCAGGCTGGACCGACGCTTGCGCTGTCGCCGATGTCCCCGAGGAAGACCTCATCGCCTGGGCGCACGAGGGGCGGCGCTACGCGATCTACAATACGCCCGCCGGTTTCTTCGCGACCGATCTCTTGTGCACGCATGAGGACGAAAGCCTCGAGGACGGCATGGTGATCGACTGCGTCATCGAATGTCCCCTCCACGGCGGGCGCTTCGACATCCGCACGGGCAAGGCGCTGTCAGCACCTGTGAGCCGCGATCTCGGAACCTACGAAGTGAAGATCGAGAGCGGCCGGGTCTGGGTGAAGACCGCCTGAGTGAGTCGACACGGTCGTGGGTCCCGGACCTGTCTCCGCGCGTGCGGCTTCGGCAAGCCAACAGGTCACGCATCTCCAACATGCGGTGAACATTGTCCGCACGCGGCGCCAGTGCCGGGCCAACGCCTTTGCCAGCGCCTGAATGCTGCAACCGACACGGTGAAGCGCGGCGATCTACCCTCTCAAAGCCCCTCGGTGTCCGCAAAACGCCGGGGAAGGCCATACTGAAGGCGCCGCCGGCTGACCGCTTCAAACCCAGGGCGTTTGCTCGCTGCGGCGCGACTGACGAATGCCCACATTTTCCCTCAAACGCGTCGCGCCCCGCCCCAAGCGGGAAAAGCCCATGGCAAACCAGAGCCATACTGGTAAGCGTACCCAAGGCATCGACGAGGGAACGGTGGGCGGAACGACCCTCAGCAAACCGGACGGAGTGCTCTGCGCCGCGGACTTCGCAGAACGGAAAAGATGAGTTCAAGCCATTTGAAGTTCGAACGCACAACGCTCTGGGAGCGCGTGATGCAGGCGCTGACCTCCGAGATCGACGATGGCAGCCTCACTCCCGGCGACCGCCTGCCAGCCGAAAGCGCGTTGATGGCGCGCTTCGGGTGCAGCCGGCACACGGTGCGGCGCGCGCTCTCCGAACTCGAAGATCTGGGCATGCTGCGGATCGAGCAGGGGCGCGGAGCCTTCGTCCATGACACGGCGATCCATTACCGTCTCTCGCGCAGGGTCACCCATTCCGGTAATCTCATTCGCGAGGGACGGCGGCCGAGTTCGCGCATCCTCGAGATCGATCTCCGTCCGGCAGACGCCGAGATCGGCATGGGCCTCGCGGTCGCGGCCGGCACACCGGTGCGCTCGATCACCAGCCTCAGCTTCGCCGATGACGTTCCGATCTCGCTGAGCCAGAACTTCGTCGAAGCAGGGCGCTGGCCCGACATCAAGCTCGCGAAGGACGGTCTCCTGAGCATGTCGGCGGTCTACGCGGCCATGGGCTTCCCGAGCTATCGAAGGCTTTCAACCGTCATTCTCTCGCGCGCGCCGGACGCGAACGAGGCACGTCTCCTCGAACAGCCCACCTCTCGCTGGGTGATGGTGACGAAGAAGGTGGATGCGGGTCCAGACGGCACGCCGATCTGCTACGGTATCACCGCTTGGTGCGCCGATCGCGTGCAGTTCGTGATCGATCCCGAAGACGCCTGACCGGCGCAACGTCACAACACTGAGCGTCTGCTGTCGCTGTCATGTGATCCCCAACTTGTACGGACAAGTTGCGAGCAAGCGCCCCGCGTTTGCGGCGTGCCGCCCCCCTTCTGCGCGCCGCAGCTCGCTTCCCCTTGCGCCGAGCCCCATCGGCTGAACCGAAGGAGAATGAGATGAGCCTCAAGAGATCGCTTCTCGCAGCCCTCGCCATCACTGCCGCAA
The DNA here is from genome assembly GCA_038528605.1 of Pseudomonadota bacterium. Lineage (GTDB taxonomy): Bacteria > Pseudomonadota > Alphaproteobacteria > Rhodobacterales > Rhodobacteraceae > Thermohalobaculum. Next base: position 1,130 of record JBCBEP010000068.1, on the reverse strand, counting down.
CGATCGGCGCCGCCCGCGCGGAGCCCGTTGAACTGGTGGTCCAGTACACCCAGCCGCAGATCTTCGACGGCGTCTTCGAGCGCCTGAAGGCCGAGTTCGAAGCGCAGAACCCAGATATCACCGTGACCTATCGCGCGCCGCTGCCGAACTACGGCGCGGGCGTTCAGGCGCTGCTGCGCGAGGCGACCGTGGGCGAGATGCCGCATGTCGACTATCTCGGCCTCTCGCATCTCGGCACCGTGGTCGATCGCGGCCTGGCGGTGGAAATCGCGCCGCTGATGGAGAAGGACGGCGAGACCTTCGAGGAAAACGGCTGGACCGAGTCGCTCCAGACCCTCGGCCGCGTTGACGGCACGCAATACGCGCTGCCCTTCGCCGTCTCGATGTCGGTCGCGTACTACAACGCCGACCTCGTGCGCGAGGCGGGTGGCGACCCGGACAACATGCCGACCGACTGGGACGGCATCATCGAGCTTGCCGGCAAGATCAGCGCGCTCGGCGACGACATCGCCGGCATGTACATCCCCTACTCCGCCGGCTGGTACGGCGCCTGGTACTATCAGGGCGTGCTGTTCTCCCATGGCGGCGAGATGATGCAGCCGGGCGCGACCGAGGTCTCGCTGGCGGACGATCCGGCCTGGCAGCAGGCTGTCGGCATGTATGACCGGATGGCCGAAGAGGGCGGCATGCTCCCGCTCGGCGACCAGGCCCAGCGCCAGCAGTTCATCTCGGGCAAAATGGGCTTCGTGATCGACTCGATCTCGCGCCTCTTCAACTTCCAGGAGTCGATCGGTGACCGCTTCGACTTCCGCACCACCTTCCACCCGATGGCCGCCGAGGACGGGCGCCTGCCAACGGGCGGCAACCTCGCGCTGATCACCACGGCAGCGGCCGAGGACCCGGCGGTGCTCGACGCGGCGTGGAAGTGGCTGAAGTTCTCCACGGGCCCCTTCGGCACAACGCAGGTCATCAAGCTCGTGGGCTACACGCCGGTGAACGTGCTCGCGCTTGAGGATGAGCAGTACCTCAAGGGCTATTTCGACGACCGCCCCAACCACAAGACCGCGGTCGACCAGATCCTGCGCGTTCGTGAGTGGTACCAGTACCCGGGCGAGAACACGCTCAAGATC
>JBCBEP010000067.1:0-19186 GCA_038528605.1 Pseudomonadota bacterium | reverse complement strand
GCGTAAGACACAGAAATTTTTTATGCTGAGTTGCGAAGACTGTAACGGAGATTTCTACAGACAGAAACAGCAATAACAAGGCACGCCACTACCTCCCAAAGCCACCACCACCATTGTCACGCGGGCGAACGACACCGGTTTTAAAGACCTCCAAGTCTCTGCCCTTTAACAGTGTTGACAAGAAGTCAAAAATCTTAAATCCTTGATCAAAACGCTGCCTTCTAATTACCCATCTCAAATAGAACATAAGGTGGGGATCTGTAATATGCAAGACATCGTCTATCCATTCCACAACAGGCTCACCGTCGATCTTCTCCTTCGCAATCGTACTCATCTGAGAAAGCGCGTGCGAAACCTGCTGCTTTTGTGGGACGTGTTCAGGCTCCAAAATATCCTGCAGAACTGACCGAATTTCGTTGTAAGTTATAGTTGACTTTGGGCCTGTTTTTGCGATGGCAAACAAGATACATTCATATATGTCCGCCTTTTCGTTTGAGTTTGCCAGCCTTCGTTCAAGGCGCTTTGAGCGAGACTGCGGACCTGTAGACAGCTTTTGGAAAGCTGGAAAACCAGAACTCTCTGCTACCTCTTCGAATATTTGCTCAAGAGCAACAGCCGTAGGGCTGATAGACCGTTTACGCCCCAATTTCGCCCCTATCTCGAAGTGAGAACAGAGCCGAGAACAGAATCTTTGCATCAAGAGCGGACTCTCGAATGACTCTTCCGCGAGATTCGATATGCAGTCCTCAGTCACTTCCATATTCAAAAGCGGGAATCCGACTTTACCTATCCGCTCCAGCTGATCAACTGACCAAGTAGGGATTCTTATATGACTGAACCGCCCTTCCATCTCACGCCTTCTCGCAATCGCATCGAAAGCATGATGTGGCGTGGCAATCAGGATGAGGCATAGTCCATGAAAAATTTCTGATTTTAGGGCATCGATAATTGCTCTCTGCGTATCGCTGTTAATATAGTGAAAATCATCTACGATAATCTTTAAATTACTTTCTCGGATAAACTGCATGGCTATCGAACGCAAGTTTTTTGTAATCCGGAACTCCTTACCCATTTCAATTTGGGACTTTAAACCAATAAGCGCTCCAATATTTGCCCCAATACTCGATTTTCGTGTAGTCTTCTCTTCGTCTGGAAGCTCCAACTCACCAATGACATAAGACCAAAATTCATCAATCCCCTCAATCTGACCTCCAGGTATCCACAGACATTTCTCTTGTCCGAAGACTTTGTTACATAATACAGTTTTCCCAGATTTTGTTGGTCCAGTAATACAAACTATCTTATATCCCTCATCAACTTCACGATACAGAAGTTTCTCGAGGCCCAACTCATCTCTGTTGACGTAGGTGTGCGTCGGCATACCACCAGCAACGAACACGTCTCTTGTTCTCAATTCACCCATCCATTTTCAATGCGTTGATAAAAGCCTCTTGTGGGATCTCTACCCTACCAAACTGCCTCATTTTCTTCTTGCCGGCCTTCTGCTTCTCCAGCAGTTTGCGCTTTCGGGTGACGTCGCCGCCGTAGCATTTGGCGGTCACGTCCTTGCGGAGCGCGGAGATGGTTTCTCGGGCGATCACTCTACCGCCAATTGCGGCCTGAATGGGGACCTTGAACATGTGCTGGGGGATGAGTTCCTTCAGCTTTTCGCACATGGTGCGGCCGCGGCTTTCGGCCTTGTCGCGGTGGACGATGGTGCTGAGTGCGTCGACCGGCTCCTCGTTCACCAGGATCTGCATCTTCACGAGGTTGCCGGCTTCGTAGCCGTCCATCTGATAGTCGAAGCTGGCATAGCCCTTGGTGACGCTCTTCAGCCGGTCGTAGAAGTCGAAGACCACCTCGTTGAGCGGCAGCTTGTAGACCGCCATGGCGCGGCTGCCCGCATAGGTGAGGTCGAGCTGGATGCCGCGCCGCTCCTGGCAGAGCTTCAGCACATCGCCCAGGAACTCGTCCGGCACCATGATGGTGGCCTTGATCCAGGGCTCCTCGATCCGGTCGATCTTCACCACATCCGGCATGTCCGCCGGGTTGTGGAGCTCGATATGGGTGCCGTCGGTCATGTGCATCTCGTAGACGACGGAGGGCGCGGTGGTGATGAGATCGATCTCGTATTCCCGCTCCAGCCGGTCGCGGATGACCTCGAGATGCAGGAGACCGAGGAAGCCGCAGCGGAAGCCGAAGCCGAGGGCGGCGGAGGTCTCCATCTCGAAGCTGAAGGAGGCGTCGTTGAGCGCGAGTTTCTCGATGGCGTCGCGCAACCCCTCGAAGTCGTTCGAGTCGACCGGGAAGAGCCCGCAGAAGACCACCGGGATGGCCGGCTGGAAGCCCGGGAGCGCCTCGGCGCACTGCTTCTTCTCGTGGGTGATGGTGTCGCCCACCCGCGTGTCCCGCACCTGCTTGATGGAGGCGGTGAGGAAGCCGATCTCGCCCGGGCGGAGCTCATCCACCATCGCCATGCCGGGGGTGAAGATGCCCACACGGTCGACGCCGTAGCGGGCGCCGGTGGCCATCATGCGGATGTTGTCGCCCTTCTTGAGCACGCCGTCCATGATGCGCACGAGGACGACGACGCCGAGATAGGCGTCGTAGTAGCTGTCGACGAGCATGGCCTTCAGCGGTGCGTCCGGGTCGCCCTCCGGCGCGGGCAGGCGGGTAACGATGGCCTCGAGCACGTCCTCGATGCCGAGGCCGGTTTTGGCGGAGATGTGCACGGCATCGGACGCGTCGATGCCGATCACGTCCTCGATCTGCTCGGAGACGCGCTCGGGCTCGGCCGCGGGCAGGTCGATCTTGTTGAGGACGGGGACGATGTCGTGGTCCGCGTCGATGGCCTGGTAGACATTCGCCAGCGTCTGCGCCTCGACACCCTGGGATGCGTCGACCACCAGGAGCGAGCCCTCGACCGCGCGCATGGAGCGGGAGACCTCGTAGGCGAAGTCCACATGCCCCGGCGTGTCGATCAGGTTGAGCAGGTACTCGTTCCCGTCCTTGGCCTTGTAGACCAGCCGGACGGTCTGCGCCTTGATGGTGATGCCGCGCTCGCGCTCGATATCCATGGTGTCGAGGAGCTGCGCTTTCATCTCGCGCTCCGTGACGGTGCCCGTGGACTGGATCAGCCGGTCGGCCAGCGTGCTCTTCCCGTGGTCGATATGCGCGACGATGGAGAAGTTGCGGATATGGGACTGTGTGCTCATGAGGGCTGTTGTGGTGCCCGGCCCCGCGGGCGTCAATGGAGCGCGGGCCGCCTGCGGCGCTTCGCGGCGGCCCGTGATGCGTTGAAAGGCTCCGTGGTCAGTCCCGGCGGCGGAGCGCCACGATGCCGAGGGCGGAGGCGAGGAGCAGGATCGGCGCGGGCGTTGGCACGGCCGTCAGCGCCACCTCGGCCTCGGTGAAAGTCGTCGTGCCGATATCGTCCGTCAGCGGCGGGATATTGAAGACCATGCCCGTGCGGTTGGTCACGCTGAGCTCGACCGTGGCGTCGTCCATCGTATCGGCGAAGGAGAACATGGCGCGCGGCCCGGACCCTCCGATGAAGTTGTTGGACGTGAACTGGATGTTGTCGCCCGCGTCTAGGTTGAAGAGCAGCTGCCCGACCAGCGCCTCGACGATCGGACGGCCGGAGACCGTGTTGTCGTTGAACTGGATGCTGGCGTTTGTCTCGGTCAGTGTCGTGGTCCCGATGGTCGGCGACGTCACCTCGATGAAGAACGAGGAGATGTCGCCCGTGCCGATGGCGCCCAGCATGTCGACCTCGATAACACCGGTGATCGAAATCTCATCCGACCCGCCACAGGCCGAACCGCCGCCATTGCAGGGCACGGTAAAGTCGATCCCGTAGCCGATTGCGGAGGCCATGCTGGCCGGCAGGCTGAGCGCGGCGGCGAGCACGACCGCGAAAATACGTCTCGTCATGAGTGTTCCCCAGAAACTCGCTTCCCCACGCGGCGAATATCACGGCTCCAGGATGGATCAACGCTGATCCGGACGCGGGTGTGTCGGGCGTCACAGCGGCTTGCGTTCGGGGCGCGGGCCACGCCTGGGATGACCCTGAGCGGGCCACCTTGTCCCAGAACGCGTACCGTTCCGGGACCGTGTTGGTGGCGGATCAGAACCCGCCTCCAAGCTCAGCACCGCATCCCGCCATTGCTCCCGTGTGGCAGGGTGCTAGGAAGCTTCCATGCTCGAATTCGCCGCCGCCGTTTTCTTTCTCATCGTCACGCCGGGCCCGGGGGTGCTGAGCATCGCCGGGGTCGGATCGGGCTTCGGCTGGCGGCCGGGGCTGGCCTACGGCGCCGGGCTTTTCGTCGGCAACAACATTGTCGGACTGATGGTGGTCTCGGGCCTCGCGGCCGCCGCCCTCGCCGTGCCGGGCCTGAGGACCGTGCTCCTCGTCGCCTCGGTAGCCTATCTCTGCTATCTCGCGGCGCGCATTGCGCTTGCGGGCAGCCGTGTGGCGTTCATGGAGGCAGAGAAGGCCCCCGGCTTCGTGAACGGCATCCTGCTGCAGCCGATCAATCCGAAGGCCTATGCGGTCAACACCGCGCTCTTCTCCGGCTTCGCCTTCATGAGCGACGCGCCGACGCTGGAGATCGCGCTCAAGTTCCTGATCTTCAACGCCATCTGGGTGCCGATCCATCTTGGCTGGCTCTGGGCGGGGGTTACCCTCCGCCGCATGGAGCTGCCCGACCACGTGAACCGCGCGATCAATGTCGGCATGGCGCTATCGATGCTCGCTGTCGTCGGCCTCGCCGTCGCGTCAGAACTCTGATCCACGTGGCTGATGCTGTAGGCTGTCAGCGAACCATGCTCGAGGAGAGGCCGATGATCCGCCTTGCCACCAACTTGCCTGCGCTGCTCCTGGCCCTCGGCCTCGCCATCTCGATCTCTCCGGCAGAGGCGGCGGACGAGAGCGGGCCCGCCTTCGACTGCGGCCGCTCCTTCGGCAAGGTGGAGGAGCTGATCTGCGACGATGCGGGCCTCGCAGCGCTCGACCGTCGGATCACCAAGCGCTTCGCTGAGGCGGTGAAGGCCCTCCGCGGCGGTGCCGACGGTAAGGAGGCCGTCGCTACCCTGAGGGCCGAGCAGCGCGGCTGGATCAGCGGGCGCAACGAGTGCTGGAAGGCCGACGACCTGCGGAGCTGCACCGAGAGCGCCTATCTCACGCGGGAGGGTTTCCTCGTCGCGACCTACATGCTCGGCGAGCCCGCCGCCACGGCGCGCTACACCTGCAACGCCAACCCGGCGGACGAGTTCTTCGCCTTTTTCTACGATACCGAACTGCCGAGCGTTCGCGTGGAGCGCGGCGACAGCATCGACGCTGGAACGCAGATCCCCAGCGCCTCAGGCGCCCGTTACGCGCTCTCCTTTGGGAAGGCGCTCTGGCTGAAGGGCGATGAAGCACAGCTCGTTTGGCCGGAAGGGCAGGAAAACGCCTGCCGCACCGCCGCGCGCGACGGCTGAGTGTCAGGGCTCAACCGGCCCCACCCTCCGCCAGCACGCTCTCAGCCACCGTATCGAGCAGGGCGAGAACCGCCTCCAACCCCGCCGGTCCGCCAGTACAGCGATCAGGGATCGCGATGCCCGCGGGATGAGCGAGCCGCAGCACGGCCCCGCCGCCTCGGCCCGCCTCGCGATCACCCCTTCAGCCATGGGCGGGCGGCAGAAAGTACCGAGGAAAATAGAAGGCACCCGCAACATCCGCTTCACCAGACGACGATTGCGATCACATCCTCCCAAGATGGTGCCGAACAATGGCATTTCTCAAGCTTGGGATGGGCGCCGCAGGGGCAATCTGCCCCGAGGGCGCAGCGAGAACAGGGGGTAACGGAGCAATGACGCTGGAAGATGCTGGGCCGGGAACGCAGGCAAACCGTGCGGCGCCGCGCATCGTCATCCTCACAGGGGCGGGCATCTCCGCGGAGTCCGGCCTCGGCACGTTCCGCGATGCCGGCGGGCTCTGGTCCTCCTACGATCTCGCGGAGGTGGCCACGCCCGAGGGCTACAGCGCCAACCCGTCGCTGGTGCTCGATTTCTACAATGCTCGCCGTGCCAATTGCCGCGGGGCAGAGCCGAACGCCGCCCATCACGCTCTTGCAAAGCTCATGGCGCAGCATTCAGGCCATGTGACCCTCATCACCCAGAACATCGACGACCTGCACGAACGCAGCGGCTCGGCCCCGGTGCACCACATGCATGGCGAGGTGATGCGGGCGCAATGTGCCGCCTGCGGAGCGCGCTGGCCGGTGGATACCGACCTCACGACGGCGGATAGCTGCGCCGCTTGCGGGGTTACCGGCCGTGTCCGGCCTGACGTTGTCTGGTTCGGCGAGGTGCCCTACGGCCTGGACATGATCGGCGACGCACTGGCCGCGGCGGACCTCTTCGTGGCCGTCGGCACCTCCGGCGCAGTCTACCCAGCGGCCGGTTTAGTGAGCGAGGCGACGCGCCATGGCGCCGATACCCTCGAGCTCAACCTCGAACGCTCCGAGATCTCCGGCCTTTTCGGCCAGCGCCGGCTCGGCCCCGCCAGCAAGACCGTGCCTGCCTGGGTAAATGAAGTCCTGGGAGTGACATCAGGCTAGCGCGACGCCCGCGCATGGCGTCAGGCCGGCCACGCGCGGCCCGGCCGGTGCCGGCAGGCGCAGGCCGGGCGAAACAAGTATCGCGGCCCCGCACGGGGCCGCGATGCCGCCTGCTTCGGTAGTGCCGTGAGGTCACGCCGTCGCGGCGACGAGCTTCTTCTTCACATCCAGCGCTCGGGTCGAAAGCTCCCCGTCCCGCGCCTTCAGAAGATATCCGTCCAAACCGCCGCGATGCTCAACCGTCCGCAGTGCCGAGGCGGCAACGCGAAAGCGGAAGCTCTGGCCCAGCGTCTCCGACTGCAGCGTCACCACGTTCAGGTTCGGCAGGTAACGCCGGCGGGTCTTGATGTTCGAGTGGCTCACCTTGTTGCCGGTGAGCACGCCCTTGCCCGTCAGCTCGCAACGACGCGCCATGATCTCGTCCTTCCTCATGCGCGCCGTGCCGAGCCCTCCCGGCCGCGCGATCCTGTCTCAGAATTCGGGAAGCGGTCGCATACGCAATCGGCCCCGCAGCGTCAAGCGCCGTCGACGTCCATCAGCCCCCGCCGGGACCGTCAGGTGCCTCGAGCGAGATCCGCAGCGCACCCGCAACCTCCTCCGCCGCCGCATCCGGCGGCGCGCCCGCAGCCACCGCCGCCTCTGCCGCCGCCAGCTGCCCGCCAAGGGCCGGCGCTTCGGCGATCCTGTCGAGCAGCGCCCGCTCGAGCGACTGTCGGAACCAGGCAAGCCCCTGCGCCTCCCGGCGGGTCGCATGGAAGCCCTCCGCCCGGCGCCAGTCATCGAGTGCCACGAGCGCCTCCCACACCGCGTCGATCCCCTCCCCCGTCGCGGCGGAGGCCGTCAGCGCGCGCGGATATCCCTCCGGGTCGCCCGGCCGGCGGCGCAGTAGATGCAGCGCGCCCTGGTAGTCCGCCCGCGTTGCCTCCGCCACGCGTTTCAGCGTCCCGTCCGCCTTGTTGACGACGATGAGATCCGCGAGCTCCATGATCCCGCGCTTCACCCCCTGCAACTCGTCGCCACCGCCGGGCCCCAGCAGCAGGCAGAACACGTCCGTCATGGCGGACACAGCGGTTTCCGACTGACCGACGCCCACGGTCTCGACCAGCACCACGTCGTAGCCCGCCGCTTCCACCAGCAGGATCGCCTCCCGTGTCCGACGCGCCACCCCGCCAAGCTCCCGCCCCGCGGGCGATGGCCGGATGAACGCCTCCGGCATCCGCGCGAGCGTCTCCATCCGCGTCTTGTCCCCGAGGATCGAGCCGCCCGTGCGCGCCGATGAGGGGTCCACCGCCAGCACCGCCACCCGGTGCCCGGCCGCCACGAGACGCCCCCCCAGCGCCTCGATGAAGCTCGACTTGCCGACGCCCGGCGTCCCCGAAAGCCCGATCCGCCGCGCCACGGGCCGCCCGCCCTCGGCCAGCGCCGAAAGCAGCGCCCGCGCCGGCGCCCTGTGCGCCGGCGACCTGCTCTCCACCAGCGTTATGCCACGGGCCAGCGACCGCCGCTCGCCAGCGCGGATGCCTTTCACAAGCGCGTCAATCGCCCCCGCTTCCATTGTGCGGCGCGCCCTCTATCCTCTTCGCCCATGGGCCTCGGCCCCGCCGGCCTGGGCAAGGCCGTGCGGGTCTAGCCCGCGCTGGCCGCGCTGGCAAACGCCCGCCCGGGCGGCGACGGAACTCGGCGCCCGGGCGTATCGCTACACGTGACCGGCAGGCCCCGGATCGGGATGACAGGAGGCGAGAAGATGCAACGGACGACGATCACGATCTTCGGCGGGCTCGCAGCGCTCACCATGGCCTTCTGGAGCGCGGCGCCAGCCTCCGATATCACGCCAGGCGGCCCGCCCTCCCCGCTCGCGCCGGTCCCCCTCAACGGCGATTTCGAGCTCTTTCTCGGCGGGCTGAAGGCAGCGGACCTGATGGTGACCAGCAGCTTCGCGGGCGAGGACTACCGGGCCAGGGCGCGTGTCGCGACAGCCGGCATGGTCGCCACGCTCTACGAAGCCTCCATCGATGTCCGCGTCGAAGGCAGCGTCATCCCCTCGGCCGCCGACGCCTCCCTCGGCGGCCTCCTCGCCCTCGCGCCGCGCCACTTCCGCTCCGAGAGCATCAATCCACGCCAGCCCCGCCAGGTCGAGATGCGCTATGTCGACGGCGCGCCGGAGGTCCGGGCTGAGCCGGATTACGACGACAAGCCCTGGGCGATCGACCCGGCGGACCAGGCCGGCAAGCTCGACCCCGTGAGCGCGATCATCGCAGGCCTCGGCCCCAGCACCGCGGCGCTCCTCTGCAATCGCCGCGTCGAGATCTTCGACGCCCGCCGCCACTTTGCCATCGCCCTCGGCGAAGCCCGCGCGCCCGATGCGTCCGGCGAGATCCGGTGCGACGGCGAGTACATCCGCCTCTCCGGCTTCAAGCCGAACCAGATGGCCAAACCAAATATCGAGGTGGACGTGTTCTTCCGCCCAAGGGGCGACGGCCTCTGGGAGCTGGAGCGCATCATCGGAGAGACGCCCGTGGGCACCGCCGTGATCCGCCGCCGCCGGTCCTGACCCGGCATTCGGGCAGCAGCGACCACAAAAAAGCATCGCGCCGACCAGGCGCGATTCTGCTTGGCTGAACGGCGCTCAGGGCAGCCCGGCAGCGGTCCTCACCCAGTTCTTGCCGTCGAAATGGATGCCGCATTCCACCTTGTCCTGCCCGCGCCAGCGCCCAGCGCGTGGGTCCTCGCCCTCGGCCACCGGCGTGGTGCAGGGCGCGCAGCCGATGGAGGGATAGCCCTTCGCCACGAGCGGATGACGGGGCAGGGCGTGGCGCTCCATGTAACTCTTCAGCATCGCGCCGTCCCAGCCGGCCAGCGGGTTCACCTTCAGCCGCGTCGTCCCTTCCTCCGCCTCGAAGGGCATGAGGCTCGACCGCGTGGCCGCCTGGAAGCGCTTGCGCCCCGTGATCCAGGCCTCGAAGGGCCGCAGCGCGCGGTCAAGCGGCCGCGTCTTGCGAAGGTCGCAGCAGGTATTGGGCAGCCGCTCGTTCAAGCGCCTATCCGCATCCTCCCGCGCCACCTCAGCGGCATCCGGCCGGATCAGCCGCACATCCGTGAGACCAAGCGTCGTCGATAGTTCCTGCTGAAACGCCAGCGTCTCGGGAAACAGCATCCCCGTCTCCAGCATCAGCACCGGCGTCGCCGGGGCAAGGCGGGAGAGCATGTGAAGGAGCACCGCGCTGTCCGCCCCGAAGGAGGATACCATGGCCACGCTGCCCGGCTCGTGGATCGCCAGCGCCTCTGCCAGGATCGTCTCGGCGCTGCTCTCGCCATGCAGCGCGTTCAGCGCCTCGGCCGTCGCCCGCGCGGAAGGACGCAGGATACGGGGGGCAGCGATTTCATCCCGTGTGATCTCGCGGCTCATCGGTCCGCTCCTCAGCCGCGCGCGCCCTCGCTTCGGGCCGCCCGGCGCTGCTCAAGGATGGAGGCACGGGCCGGGGCATTGCCCGCCCCGCCATGGGCCCGCTCCGGCGTGCCCCGCTGGTAGCTCAGGCTCACCTTCTCGAGCTGGGCCAGCCAGCTCTCTACGGGCTGTCGCTGCGCCACATGCGTGGGCAGCCACACCTCGTCGAACCCGCATTCGAGGAGATACGCGAACTGGTCCGCAATCACCGGCCCACGGGCGCGCAGGCGCCCCTCGTAGCCGATGAGCCGGAGGCACTTCGCGATGGAGAAGCCCCGGCCATCGGCAAAGCTCGGAAAATCCACCGAGATCATCGCCAGCACGCCGAAATGCGGCTTCAGCCCGCGCGGATCCGTATCGTTCGGCAGATGGAGGCCCACCTCGCCGGGCCGCGCGGCCGCCAGGGCCAGCGCCTCCTCCAGCCGGTCATAGGGCAGGATGCAGGGGGCATCCGGCGCCGGCTCCTCGCCTTCCACGAACGCCCACGCGTCGGTGATCTCGCCCGTCCGATCAAGCAGCCTCATAGAGCGCCTCCTTGAACGGGGCCATGCCGAGGCGGCGATAGGCCTGCAGGAAGGTCTCGCGCGGGCTTTCGCGCAGCTCGAGATAGCGGTTCACGATGGTCTCGATCGCGTCCGGCACCTCGTCGAACCCGAAGCCCGGCCCGGTGCGCTCGCCAATAGCAGGCCCGTCCGCCGGCTCGCCGCCGAGGGTGATCTGGTAGCTCTCGACCCCTGCCTTATCGAGGCCGAGGATGCCGATATGCGCCACATGGTGGTGGCCGCAGGCGTTGATGCAGCCCGAGATCTTGATGGCCAGCGGCCCGATCTCCGCCTGCCGCCTGGTCGAGCCGAAGCGGTTCGAGATGGCCTGCGCCACCGGGATCGACCGCGCGGTGGCCAGCGCACAGTAGTCGAGCCCCGGGCAGGCGATGATGTCGGTGATGAGCCCACGGTTCGGCGCATCCAGCCCGATGCCCGCGAGCGCGCGATAGACCTTGTGGAGATCCGCCAGCGCCACATGCGGCAGCACCACGTTCTGCTCATGGGTGATCCGCAGCTCGTCGGCCGAATGCGCCTCGGCCAGATCCGCCAGCACCCGCATCTGCTCCGCCGTCGCATCCCCCGGCACACCGCCCACGGGCTTCAGCGAGACGGTGGCCGCGCGATAGCCCGGCACGCGGTGCGCGTGGGTGTTTTGTTCCACCCACTGCGCGAAGGCCGGATCCGCCTTCAGCGCCCGCTCTAAGCCCGCGTCCTCGCCGGCCCGCGCGGGCAGGTCCGGCAGGGCGAAATAGGCGCCGATGCGGGTCCACTCCTCCCACGGGGCGGCGACGCTCGCGCGGTCCATCGCTGCGAACTCGCCCTCGACCTGCTCCTTGTAGGCGTCGATCCCGATCTCGTGGACGAGGATCTTGATGCGGGCCTTGAACTTGTTGTCCCGCCGGCCGTGCAGGTTGTAGACCCGCAGCGCAGCGGTCAGGTACGGCAGCAGGTCCTCGCGCGGCAGGAACTCTCGCAGTTTCTTGGCAATGAAGGGCGAGCGCCCCTGCCCGCCGCCCACAAGCACGCGGTAGCCCACCTCGCCCGCCGCGTTCCGCACGATCTGCAGGCCGATATCGTGCACAGCGATGGCGGCGCGATCCACCGCACAGCCGGTGACGGCGATCTTGAACTTGCGGCCGAGGAAGGTGAATTCCGGGTGAAGCGACGACCACTGGCGCAGCACCTCTGCGGTGATGCGCGGGTCCTCGATCTCGTCCGGCGCCACGCCGGAGAGCGGGTCGGAGGTCACGTTCCGGATGCAGTTGCCAGACGTCTGGATCGCGTGCATCTCGACCGAGGCGAGCGCGTCCAGGATATCGCCCACATCGTTGAGTTTCGGCCAGTTGAACTGGATGTTCTGGCGCGTGGTGAAATGCCCGTATCCCCGGTCCCATTTCTCGGCAATATGCGCGAGCATCCGCATCTGCCGGCCGGCGAGCGTGCCGTAGGGGATCGCGACGCGCAGCATGTAGGCATGAAGCTGCAGGTAGAGGCCGTTCATGAGCCGGAGCGGCTTGAACTCCTCCTCCGTGAGCTCGCCGGAGAGGCGGCGCGCCACCTGCCCCCGAAACTCGGCAACACGCTCCTCGACGAAGCGGTGATCGAACTCGTCATAGCGGTACATCGGCGCCTCCCGGCACAGTTCGCTGGCATGCACCGCTGAGGGTGCGCTGGCCGCGTGAGCGTAGCGCGGAACCGGCCAGGGGCCGATCCCAAGGTCTCCGAAAAGTGAGCCTGCGGACGGTTCCGGGGAGGGACCCTATCAGGCCGCGCGGGCGACCTGCGCCTGCGGGCCCACCGCGATGGTGGTCGATCCGGACGCCTTGATCTGCTCCCGGCGCTTCAGCGGCCACGGGCCGGCGTCTTCCAGGGCCACCTCGACATCGTAAGGGCCGACCACGATGGCAGCGTCACCGGCCGCACGGGCGGCGAGGGCATCGCGCGCTTCGGGCGTGCTGGCGACCGCGGCGCCACGCACGTCGCGCGTCCAGCCATCGGCAGCGAGATAGACGCTGTCGCCTTCGATCAGGTCGTTGGCAGCGAAAACCACCGGAATGAACTGCTTGGCCATGGTCTCTCTCCTGAACCCCAATGCAGGGCGATGCTGTGTTGAGAGTCAATTAGCGCATCTGCAGTGGTGATTCAATAAACCACATGCTGGCGTGCGCAGATTAATGTAGTACATATGGTTTATGTTTTATATACCTTTTCGTTGCCAAAGCCACCTGTCGTTGTGGAGCCGTTCACGCCCGTGCGCTAAGCGCATGGTATGGATAGGGAGTCTCCCGTAGCGTATCTGCGCCCCGTACCGTGCGCGCCCGAACTGCCCGGAGCCTGGCGCTTGGCCGGCACCGCGCTTGGCGTGCGAGAAGTCGCGGTTATCGAACGTGGTCAGGCACCGGAGATCCTGCCCCTCGAAGCCGCCGCCGCGTTGCCCGGGCACGAGAAGGCCATCGGCCGGCTCTGCGGCGCGCGCCCCACGCTGCCCGGGCTCCCGGCCATGGGGCAGCGGCGCCCTGCGGTCATGGGCATCGTGAACGTGACACCGGACAGCTTCTCCGATGGCGGGCTCTATGCGGAGGCGGAACAGGCCATTGCCCACGGCCTCGCGCTGGCGGCCGCAGGGGCCGATATTCTCGACATCGGCGGCGAATCCACCCGTCCCGGCGCGACGCCTGTGTTGCCGGAGGACGAGCAGGACCGGGTGCTACCGGTGATCGAAGGGCTGCGCGCGGCGGGCTGCACCCTTCCCCTCAGCATCGACACGCGGAACGCAGCCACAGCGCGTGCGGCGCTCGCCGCCGGGGCGACGCTTCTGAACGACGTCTCCGCCATGTTGCACGACACTGGCATGCCGGAAGTCGCGTCCACCGCTCCGGCGCTCTGCCTCATGCACGCTCAGGGCGACCCGCAGACGATGCAGAAGAACCCGCACTACGAAGACGTTTTGCTCGACGTCTATGATTTCCTGGAAGCCCGCCTCGCCGCCGCGGAGGCGCTGGGCGTGCCGCGAGAGCGGGTTCTGATCGACCCCGGGATCGGCTTCGGCAAGACCGTTGCGCACAACCTCGCCCTCATCCGCGGCCTCAGCCTTTTTCACAGCCTCGGCGCGCCGCTCCTCCTTGGCCTTTCGCGCAAGCGCTTCATCGGCACCATCGGCGGCGGGGAGGGGGCGGCCGAGCGCATGCCCGGCTCCCTCGCTGCCGGCATCTTCGCGCTCAACCAGGGGGTACACGTGCTGCGGGTGCATGATGTCGCCGAGACCGCGAAGGCCGTGCGCCTCTGGCATGCGCTGGCTGACCCCGGGATGGCTGGCTTCGGCTGAGGAGCGCGTGACGCCCGGGAGGTCTCGGGTCGAGTCCTGGACAGATCGCACCTAGCCACCAACAAGGCACGGGGCGATTGACAGTTGCGGCCCCGACTGCGTTGGCTGAAACCCAATCAGCCGAGGATCACCAATGCCCGAACTCTCCGCCTGGCTCGCCTTTGCGGCCGCTTCCGCCCTCGTCATCATCGTCCCGGGACCCAGCGTGACCGTGATTGTCGCCAACAGCCTGCGCCAGGGCACGCGGGCGGGCATGCTGAACATCGCGGGGACGCAGTTCGGCCTCGCCACGATGCTGATCGTGCTCGCCCTCGGGCTCGAGGCGCTGATGGCCGGGGCGTCGACGCTCTTCGAGATCGTGCGGCTGGTGGGCGCGGCCTATCTCGTCTGGCTCGGCATCGGGCTTCTGCGGTCGGACGGTCGGCTCGGCGCGGCAGAACAGGCGCCCTCGCGCTCCTCCCGCGCGCTCTTCTGGCAGGGCTTCCTGGTCATCTGGGCAAACCCGAAGGCACTGTTCTTCTTCGGCGCGCTCATCCCGCAATTCGTGGTGCCGGGACCGGATGCGGGGCTCCAGGCGATGGTGCTCGGCGCGACCTTCATGGCGCTCGCCACCGTGCTCGACGGCGGCTACGCGCTGGCCGCGGGCAAGGCCGGCACCCTCCTCACCCGGACGCGCGTGCGCATGGTCGAACGTGTCTCCGGCCTCTGCCTCATCGGCGGGGGCCTCTGGCTCGCCCTGTCGCGCCGCGCTTGACGCGGCGGGCGCCGCCGGCCGATAGGGCGCTCCATGGAACGCACACTGTTCGGGACCGACGGCATCCGCGGCCGCGCCAATCGCCACCCCATGACCTCGGAGGTGGCGCTGGCGCTCGGCCGTGCGGCCGGTACGCATTTCACCAACGGCGCCCACCGCCACACGGTGGTCATCGGCAAGGATACGCGCCGCTCGGGCTACATGCTCGAGTTTGCGCTGGCTTCCGGCTTCGTCAGCGTCGGCATGGATGTCCAGCTCTGCGGGCCGGTGCCGACACCCGCGATCGGCATGCTCACCCGCTCCCTCCGCGCGGATCTGGGCGTGATGATCTCCGCCTCGCACAACCCGTTCGAGGATAACGGCATCAAGCTCTTCGGGCCGGACGGCTACAAGCTTTCCGATGAGGCGGAGGCGCGCATCGAGGGCCTGATGGCGGCCGAGCCCGCGCTCGCGCCACCGGGCGAGATCGGCCATATTCGGAACCTGCGGGACGGGCGGGCGCGGTATATCGAGTTCGCGAAGGCGAGCTTCCCCCGCACCCTGAGCCTCAACGGCCTGCGCGTGGTGGTGGATTGCGCCAACGGCGCCGCTTACGCCACCGCGCCGGATGTGCTCTGGGAGCTTGGCGCCGAGGTCATCCCCCTCGGCATCTCGCCCGATGGCGAGAACATCAACGTCAACTGCGGCTCGACCGACCCGACGGCGGCGCAGAAGGCCGTGGTGGAGCATGGCGCCGATCTCGGCATCGCGCTCGACGGGGATGCCGACCGCGTGCACCTGATCGACGAGCGCGGCCGTGTGGTGGACGGGGACCGGATCATGGCCCTCATCGCCACCCGCTGGGCGGATGAAGGGCGGCTCAAAGGCAGCAAGCTCGTTGCCACGGTCATGTCGAACCTTGGCCTCGAACGCTACCTCTCCGGCCGCGGGCTCGGGCTCGAGCGCACGAAGGTTGGGGACCGCTACGTGGTCGAGGCCATGCGCGCCGGCGGATACAATCTCGGCGGCGAGCAGTCCGGCCACATCATCATGTCGGACCACGTGACCACGGGCGACGGGCTGATGGCCTCGCTTCAGGTGCTGGAGGCGCTGGTGGCAGCAGAACGCCCGCTCTCGGCGGCGGCCGCGCTCTTCGACCCGCTGCCCCAGATCCTGAAGAACGTGCGCTTCAACGGGGCCGCCGCCCCGCTCGACGATCCCTCCGTGCGCCAGGCCATCGCGGAAGGCGAGGCGCGCCTCGGAGAGACGGGCCGTCTCCTCATCCGCAAATCCGGCACCGAACCGCTGATCCGCGTCATGGGCGAAGGGGAGGACCGGGCACTGCTTTCCGCCGTGGTGGACGACATTTGCAGCGCAGTCGCCACCGTCGCCGAAGGCTGAGCAGGACGCCGGCGCCTCACGCGCTCCGCGCTTCCTCGATCCGGGAACGCGCCAGGCTGTCCGCCGCCGCGCCGGGCGGCAGATCCTCTGCCTCGGCGCGCTCGAGCACCGCGGCCAGCGTGGCCGGGATACTGTCCACCCTGCGCGCGATGTCCCGCTCGTCATCGCCGGTCACCCCACGGGCGACGGAGATGAGCCCGCCGGCATTCACGAGATAATCCGGGCAGTAGAGGATGTTGGCATCCGCCAGCCGCCGGTCGTCCCCCGGCTGCGCGAGCTGGTTGTTGGCCGCCCCGCAAACGACCTGCGCGCCAATCTCCGGAATGGTGCGGGCGTTGAGCCCGGCGCCGAGAGCGCAGGGCACGAAGACATCGGCCTCCACCATATGCGCTTCGTCCACGCCCACGATGCGCCCGCCCGTGGCCTTCGCCACCTCCGCCACCGCCTCGGCCCTGATATCCGCAAGCGCGAGCTTCGCGCCGGCCTCGCTCAGAAGCGTCGCCAGCCGCGCGCCCACATGGCCGAGGCCGAGCACGGTTACCTCCAGCCCCTCCAGGCCCCGGCCGAACCGATGCTGCGCCACCGCTTCGATCGAGAGGCAGACACCGCGGGCCGTATGAGGTGAGGGGTCCCCTGCGTTCATTGAAGTGCCGGCAACATGCGGTGTTTCCTGCGCGACGGCGTCCATGTCCGGCACGCTAACGCCCACATCCTCGGCCACGATGTAGCGACCGCCGAGCCGGTCCACCGCGCGGCCCATGGCGCGCATCATCGCCTCGGTCTTGTCCCGCCGGCTGTCGGCCAGCACCACCGACTTGCCCCCACCGAGCGGCAGCCCCGCAAGCGCTGCCTTGTAGCTCATGCTGCGCGAGAGCCGGAGCACATCGGTCAGCGCCTCCGCCTCGTCCGCATAGTTCCACACCCGGCAGCCGCCGAGGGCGGGGCCGAGCGTGGTGTCGTGCACGGCGATGATGGTGCGCAGGCCGTCATCGCCGTTCTGCGCGAACAACACGGTCTCGTGGCCGTCGAATTCCGGGTGGGTGAAGAGCGCCATGCGTAGGGTCCGAGGCTGGGGCACGGGCCGTGGATGGCCTCGGCCGATGTCTTCTGCACCCGCGAGCTTAGGCATGGGCCGGTGGACCCGCCAGCCCTCAGTGCACCGCGGCGCAACCTTTCCCGCCTTGCGCGGTTCTCCGAGCGCTTTGGCGTTGACCCCCACGGAGCGGATACCTATTCCACCCGTGGGCGCGTCGCCGAATGAGGGCGGGTGGCGGCGGGCTCAGGGATCCCGCCCTCGAGCATGGAGCGTCGCATGACGTCGCCAGCCATTGCGGGTGCGCCCGCGGCGGGAGCTGTTCCCGCGAAACCGCATCGTAAGCCTGACAATCCGAATTTCTCCTCCGGGCCCTGCGCCAAGCGCCCGGGTTGGGACGCGGACGCCGTGGCCTCGAAGGCCTGGCTCGGCCGATCGCACCGGGCTGCCGGCCCCAAGGCGCAGCTTGCCGATGCCGTCGCCCGCACGGCGCGGCTTCTGGGGGTGCCCGAGGGATACCGTGTCGGCATCGTGCCCGCCTCGGACACCGGGGCCTACGAGATGGCCATGTGGACGATGCTGGGCGCGCGGCCCGTGGACATGCTGGCATGGGAAAGCTTTGGCGCGGGCTGGGTGACGGACGCGGTGAAGCAGCTCAGGCTCGAGGACTGCCGGGTGCTTGAAGCGCCCTATGGCGCGCTGCCCGAGCTCGGCGCCGTCCGCCCGGACGCCGATATCTGTTTCACCTGGAACGGCACAACCTCGGGCGCGCGCGTGCCGAATGCGGACTGGATCCCGGCGGATCGCGCCGGGCTGACGCTCTGCGACGCCACCTCCGCCGCCTTCGCGCAGCCGCTCGACTGGCCGAAGCTCGATGTCGTCACCTTCTCCTGGCAGAAGGTGCTGGGGGGCGAGGGCGCGCACGGCATGCTCATCCTCTCGCCGCGGGCCGTGGAGCGGCTCGAGACCTTCGTGCCGCCGCGGCCGTTGCCGAAGATCTTCCGGCTCACGAAAGGCGGCAAGCTGATCGAGGGTGTCTTCAAGGGCGAGACCATCAACACGCCCTCGATGCTGGCCGTGGCCGACTACATCGACACGCTGGACTGGGCGGAAGAGATCGGCCTCACGGGCCTCATCGCCCGGGCGGACAGCAACGCTGCAGCCCTGCAAGCATGGGTCGACGGCACGTCCTGGGTCGAGAACCTCGTGGCGGAACCGACGCAGCGCTCGAACACATCCGTCTGTCTCAGGATCGTCGACCCCGCTGTGCTGGCGCTGGACGAGGCGGGGCAGAAAGCGTTCGTGAAGTCGATGGTCAAGGCGCTCGAGGACGAGGCGGTGGCCTACGACATCAACGGCTACCGCGACGCACCGCCGGGCCTGCGCATCTGGTGCGGCGCCACGGTGGAGACCGCGGATGTCGAGCGGCTGACGCCGTGGCTCGACTGGGCCTTCGCCACTGCGCGCGCCACGCTCTGACCCTGACCCGGGGAGCGTGGCCGGCACCGGACCCGCCCGCCCCCTCCCTCCACCCACCCCCCCGCGCTCGGGGGCGGGCGGATCCGATGACAATCACTGTGACAAACCGCAGCCCGCCGAGCGCGGCATGAGGAGCATGACATGCCCAAGGTACTGATTTCCGACAAGCTTTCCGAAGAAGCCGTCGCCATCTTCCGCGATCGCGGCCTCGAGGTCGATTTCGAGCCGGATCTCGGCAAGGACCCCGCCCGGCTCGCCGAGGTGATCGGGCAATATGACGGCCTCGCCGTCCGCTCGGCCACCAAGGCCACCGCTGAGATCATCGCCAAGGCGGAGAACCTGAAGGTGATCGGCCGCGCCGGCATCGGTGTCGACAATATCGACATCGCCGCCGCCTCCGCCCGCGGGATCGTGGTGATGAACACGCCCTTCGGAAACTCCATCACCACCGCCGAGCACGCCATTGCGATGATGTTCGCGGTGGCGCGCCAGATCCCCGCCGCCTCCGCCTCCACCCATGCGGGCAAGTGGGAGAAGTCGAAGTTCATGGGGGTCGAGATCACCGGCAAGACGCTGGGTGTGATCGGCTGCGGCAATATCGGCTCGGTCGTCGCCTCCCGCGC
>JBCBEP010000066.1:0-19617 GCA_038528605.1 Pseudomonadota bacterium | reverse complement strand
GTTTTCGCGCCCGCCTTGCCGGTCCACTCATAGTAGCCGAGCGCCGGGACGAGGCAGCGGCCATGCTTCCAGGCATCCCGGAACATCGGCTTGCCATGCGCCTCCTCGGATCGCGCATTGAAGGTGCTGGCCTTGAGCTCGGCCAGCGGCTTTCGCCACCAGCGCGGCACCAACCCCCAGCGCGCCGCCACCACCCGGCGCGGCGTCTCCTCCCCGCCAGCGGGCACGACAATGGCCACCCGCTGCGTCGGCGCGACATTCCAGCTCGGCGCGGGCCAGGCCCCAGCAGGCATCACGTCGAGGCGATCAGCGCTTGGCCCATCGCCCACAGCACCCCATCCTCCAGAAGGATCAGCGGCCCAGTCCGGCGGCGGCGCGTCGCGCTCGATGTCGAGCCATGTCGCCGTGTCGAGATGTCCCGCAATCAAACCGGTCGCAAAGCGTCCACACATTTCGCATAGTCTCCGGGGCAGGCGAGGACCGTCATGACGCAGAAACCGAGAAACGGACGCCCCGGCACTACGGGCGACAGGACCGAAAGCGGCGCGCATCGGCGCGTGCGCCAGAGCCTCTGCGCCCTCCTTCTCGTAGCGCTCGGCGCCTGCACAGGCCAGCCCAGCGCGGAGGACTATGCGGCCTATGAAGCGACGTTGCGCGCGGTCGGCGACCTGCGCACGGATGTCGCCCCGCCCGACGCGCCTTTCACGAACGACGACCTGGTGCGCAATTTCAGCCGTGTCGCGCTCCGGCACGAGGTCGATATCGAGCGTCCGGGCAGCGACGACAATGCCGCCACCAACCCACTCCAGCGCTGGGAGCAGCCGATCCGCTACCGCCTCGTCGGACAGGGCGTGACCACGGCGGACCGTCTCGAGGTTGCAGCCTTTCTCGGCCGCATCGGCGAGATCACGGGGCGTGGCGTCAGTGCGGCACCCTATCCGCCTGAAGAAGGCCCAACCCTCACCCCGCCCTCCGATGCGGGCGTCAATCTCATGATCCTGATCACCGAACCCGGGGAGCGCGCGGCGGTCAGCGAGGCGCTCGGACAGCTCCACCCCGCGCTGCGCCGCAGTTTCGATCTCTGGCGGCGGAGCGCAAGCGTGGTCTGCGCCGCCACCAATCTCGTGGCCGAGCAGGACAGCCATGCCATCGTCTTCGGCATGATCATGCTCGGCTCGGAGGTCGGCGGCCTGCTGCGCCGCTCCTGCCTCCATGAGGAGATCACCCAGGCCCTCGGGCTGGGGAACGATCATCCGGAGGTGCGTCCCTCCATCTTCAACGACGATGAGGAGTTTGCGTTGTTAACCCGGCATGACGAATGGCTTCTGCGTGTGCTCTACGATCCGCGTCTGCGTCCCGGCATGACCGAGCAGGAAGCCATGCCCATCGTGCGCCGCATCGTCGAGGAACTGCGGCCCGAGGAGACGGCAGCACGGCTCGATGCCCCGGCCCCGCCAGCACCCGAACTGGTGGTGGAGGAGGCGGGATGAGCCTGACGCTGCTTCTGAGCCTCCGCGTCGCCGCCGCCGGCGTCGCGGCCTTCGCCTGCATCGGCTGCGCCGACTATCTCGACGGTCAGGACTGGGAGGGCTACGAGCAGACGGCGCTCGTCCTCGGCAAGATGCGTCTCGAACGCGCCCCCCAGGGCATGCCGGTCTCCGATCTTGCGCTCGCCGACAATTTCCGCCGCATCGCCTTCGGGCTCGAGGCCGGGGTCTTCGGCGGAAAGACCGCGGAAGAGACCGCGGCCACGAGCCCCACGGTGAGCGGCGCCGGCCGCCTCCGCCGCTGGCGCCGGCCGGTACGCTGGCAGATCACCAGCCTCGGCAAGAGCGCCCAGGGCTATCTGCGCGCCGTGGACGAGACGGCGCAGCGCATCGCCACGGCCACGGGGCACGACATTGCGCGCGTCGGCGCGGGCGAGCCCGCGAACCTCGCCGTCCTGTTCCTCCGCCCGCAGGACTATGCGCCGGCCGCCCGCGCCCTCTCCGGCCAGCCTGCAGGCCCCTGGCTCGCCCGGCAGGTCGAGCGCTTCGGGCGCGCGGGCAACACACCCTGCGTGGGCCTTTTCCTCCATGCCCGCCGCGCCGCCGCCATCCCCGGCGGCCAGCGGGTGGAGACGGACGAGATCCTCTTCGGCCTCGCCCTCATCCGCGACGGTCTGCCCCCACGCCTCGCCCGCGCCTGCGTGGAGGAGGAGCTGGCCCAGGCCATGGGCCTGCCGAACGACGACCCGAATGTCCGCCCCTCCGTCTTCAACGACGATCAGGAGTTCGCGCTCCTCACGGGACATGACGAGGCGCTGCTCAGGATCCTCTACGACCCGCGGCTTGCCCCGGGCATGTCCGAGGACGAGGCCATGGAGATCGTGCCCAGCATCATCGCGGATATCGATACGGACGGGATCAACGGCCGCCGCCGCCTCCGGGACTGACCCCGCCCCATGCGCTATGGGCGGGCGCGGCTGGCGGGCGGGCCGCTGAGGACCGCAAGGTCCGAAGCCGGGGCGTCCGTCAGCCCGCCCCCGTCAGCCTGACCCCGTCTCGCCTACATGCGCGGCCTCGATCAGCGCCCTCAGCCGCGCCGCATTGGCCGTCTGATCGTGCATCGCGGCCACCCGCGCCCTGCCGGCACGGCCCATCTCCGCCAACCGCTCGGCCGGCGCCGTCGCCAGGGCCGCAAGCGCCTCGGCCAGCGCCGCCTCGTCGCCCGCGGGCACCACCCAGCCGCAGCGCGCATCCACAAGCTCCGGAATGCCTGCGATGCTGGTGGTCACCACCGGGCGGCCGAGCGCCAGCGCCTCCATGATCGCCACCGGCAACCCCTCGGCAAAGCTCGGCAACAGCAGGCCACGCGACGCCGCCAGCCGCGCGCGCACCTCCGCATGGTCCCGCCAGCCGAGGATGGCAATCCGGTCTCCCGTGCCCGTCGCCTCGATCGCGGCCTCGACCGCACCGCGCATATCGCCATCCCCGATGATCTCAAGCCTGAGCCCCGGCGCCTTCTCCGCCGCCGCCGCCACAGCAGGCGGAAACAACACCTGCGCCTTCTCGACGCAGAGCCTGCCCACATGCACCACCGGTGCTTCCTCAGCGGGCGGGTCGGCAATCTCGAAAGCGCCCAGATCCACCCCGCAGCGGACCACATGCGTCTTCTCGAAGGCTGCCATGCCGCAATGCGTCGCCACCTGCCCCTTCGCGAAATGACTGATGGCGGCGATGAAGGCCGCGCGCGCCGCCTTGAGGGGCACACTCGCCCGCTCGGGATCGAAAAACTCGTTCGGGCCGTGCACCGTCATGCTCCAGCGCGGCCCGCCCATCGCTTCCGCCAGCATGGCCACCGCCGCGCCGTTCGTGGCGAAATGGGTGTGGATATGCGTGATCCCGTCCGCCCGCGCCCAGGCCGCCAGGAGTGCCGCCTCGGCAAAATACGCCGTATACCGCGCGAGCCCGCCGCCGGCATTCCCCACCAGCCGGCCCCATAGCCCAAGGGCCGCAAGAAGCTGACGGGGCCGCGCCAGCAGCCCCAACGCCGCAAGTGCCAGGCCCTTTCTGTCCTCGAGCAGATAGCGCGTGCGCGCCGCTTCCGCCTTGTCTTCCGGCATCACCAGCGCCCCGGGCCAGGGCCGGATGGCATAGCGTGTCACGGGCAGCCCGCTCGCCTCGATCGCAGCGATCTCGCCGCGAATGAAGGTGAGGCTCGTATAGGGATAGCTGTTGAGGAAGTAGGCGAGCTTCACGGTCACGCAGCCATCCCCGAAGGCCGAGCCCGTCCACGCTGCCGGGCGGCCGCATCAGCGCCACTCGGCGCCGTGAAGTCAACCATCCGGCTGCCACCAGCCACAAATTGGGACCGCCACACACCTCGCCTTCCCGCGCCCGCGCCGGTAGGATCAACACCTCAGGGGCGAGCGAAAAACGGGTGAGGAACGGGCGATGTGCGGCATCACGGGGCTCTTGTGGCAACCGGGCGCGCGGAGCGAAGACGTTGCTCGCGCCGAAGTCACGGCGATGACCGGCCGGCTCGCCCATCGCGGCCCGGACAGCTGGGGTATCTGGACCGACGCCGCCGCCGGGATTGCCTTCGGCCACCGGCGCCTGGCGATCATCGACGTCTCGCCAGCCGGTCATCAGCCCATGGCCTCGCCCTCGGGGCGCTTCCAGATCACCTACAACGGCGAGATCTACAACCATCTCGAGATCCGCCGCGCGCTGGAGGAGGCAGGCCCCGTCCCGTGGCGCGGTGGCTCCGACACCGAGACCCTGCTTGCCGCCATCGAGCACTGGGGTGTGGAGGAGGCCACGCGCCGCACGGTCGGCATGTTCGCCTTCGCGCTTTGGGACGCGGCGGAGCGGCGATTGACGCTTGGGCGGGACCGGCTTGGCGAGAAACCCCTCTACTACGGCTGGCAGGGTGAGGGGGAAGGCCGCGTCTGCCTCTTCGGCTCGGAACTGAAGGCGCTCAACGCGCATCCCGCCGCGGCCCGACGCATCCGCCGGGGCGCGGTCGTCCAACTCATGCGCCATAGCTATGTCGGCGGCGCCCATTGCATCTACGAAGGCCTCGCCAAGGTGCCGCCCGGCTGCCTCGTGAGCCTGAGCGCCGAGGCGCCGGAGCCGGTGGTCACGCCCTACTGGTCCGGCCCGGCGGTTGCCGCAGCCCCGAAGCGGAGCATCGGGCCCGGGGAGGCGATCGACGCGCTCGAGGCATTGCTGCTCGACACCGTCTCGGGTCAGATGATGGCCGATGTGCCCCTCGGCGCGTTCCTCTCGGGCGGCATCGATAGCTCTACGATCACCGCGCTCATGGCCAGGCTCTCGAGCCGGCCGGTCAAGACCTTCTCCATCGGCTTCCATGTTGCCCGCTACAACGAGGCGGAGCACGCGAAGGCCGCGGCCGAGCATCTCGGCACCGAGCATACGGAGCTCTATGTGGGCGACGAGGAGCTGCGTGCCGTCGTCCCACGCCTGCCCGAGATGTATGACGAGCCCTTCGCGGATGGCTCGCAGATCCCAACCCATCTCGTCGCACGCCTCGCCCGCGAGCACGTCACCGTGGCGCTTTCCGGCGATGGCGGGGACGAGCTCTTCTGCGGGTACGACCGGTATCGCCAGTTCGGCCGCCTCTCGGCGAAGCTGCACGCCCTGCCCCTGCCCTTGCGCCGGCTCGCCGCCGGCATGGTGCAGGCGATGCCAGCGGGGCCGCTCAACGCCGTCCTTGGCGGTCTCAGCCCCGTGGGCGAGGGCAAGGAGCCGCATGCGCAGCGGCTCGCGCGCCTCGCCGACTATGCGCGGAGCGAGGACGTTGCCCGGCTCCACCGCCTGCTCGTAAGCCATGTCCGCCAGCCGCTGGCGCTCGTGGCGGGGGGCACGGAGCTCGAGGACAGCCTGACGGCGCCGGACCCGGCGCTCGCCAGCCTCGCGGCGGAAGAGCAGATGATGGCGCTCGATATGGGCGCCTACCTGCCGGACGACATCCTCCAGAAGGTGGACCGCGCCACCATGGCGACCTCGCTCGAAAGCCGCGCGCCGCTGCTCGACCATCGGATCGCTGAGTTCGCCTGGTCCCTTCCCCTCGATCTCAAGCTGCGGGACGGCGTGCAGAAATGGGTGCTGCGCGAAGTGCTCTACCGCCATGTGCCGCGCGCGCTGATCGACCGGCCGAAGAAGGGTTTCGAGGTGCCGGTGGGCAGCTGGCTGAAGGGCGCGCTCAAGCCCTGGGCCGAAGCGTTGATCGAGCCCGGCCGGCTGGCCAGCGAGGGATGGCTGCAGCCGGCGGAGGTGCGGCGCCTTTGGGACGAGCATCAGTCCGGCCGCGCAAGCTGGGGGCTCCAGCTCTGGAATGCGGTGATGTTCCAGGCCTGGCTCGAGGCGGAGCGGGAGAGCCTGACCGCACGGTCCGACGCCGCCTGATCCCTGCCATCCGTGCTGGCGAAGCGCCTCGTGCTCGCATAGTCTCCGCCGCGGACGAGGCCGGCCTGAAGGAGAGCGACGCCATGATCTGGGACATGCTGCGCGGCGAGTTCATCGACGTCATCGAATGGACCGACGATACGCGCGACACCATGGTCTACCGCTTCCAGCGCCACGGCAACGCGATCAAATACGGCGCGAAGCTGACGGTGCGCGAGGGGCAGGCCGCCGTCTTCGTCCACGAAGGGCAGCTGGCGGACGTGTTCCAGCCCGGTCTCTACATGCTCGAGACCAATAACATGCCCATCATGACCACGCTGCAGCACTGGGACCACATGTTCCAGTCGCCCTTCAAGTCGGAGATCTACTTCGTCAACACGCGCCGGTTTCAGGACCTGAAATGGGGCACGAAGAACCCGATCATGCTGCGCGACCCCGAATTCGGGCCAGTGCGGCTGCGGGCCTTCGGGACGTATAGTATTCGGGTGGGCGACCCCAGGCTCTTCCTGCAGGAGATCGTGGGCACCGATGGCGAGGTGACGACGGACGAGGTGCAGTTCCAGATCCGCAACGTCATCGTCAGCCGGTTCACGAACGCGCTCGGCTCCTCGGGCATTCCGGCGCTCGACCTTGCGGCGAACCAGGACCAGATGGCGGAGTATCTGCGCAACCGCATCGCACCGGAGATCGCGGCCTACGGGCTCGAGATGCCGGCGCTGATGGTGGAGAATGTGAGCCTGCCCGAAGCCGTGGAGCAGGCGCTCGACAAGCGGACGCAGATGGGCGTGATCGGCGATCTGGGGAAGTACGCGCAGTTCCAGGCGGCTGAGGCGATGCGTGCGGCGGCAGAGAACCCGGGCCAGGGCGGCGAGGCGATGGGCGCGGGGCTTGGCGCGGGGCTCGGCATGGCGATGGGTCACCAGATGGCCGGCGCCTTCGGCGCGAGCCAGGGCGGGGCCGGCGGCGCAAGCCCTTGGGGCGCGGCCCCGCAGCAACCCGCCGCAGCCCCACCGCCCCCACCGCCGCCGCCGCAGGAGACGGTGTGGCACGTGGCCGAGAACGGCGCGACGCACGGACCCTACAGCCGCGCGGATCTCGGCCGGATGATGGGCGAGGGGCGCTTCAGCAGGGATACCATGGTGTGGTCAGCCGGCATGCCGGGGTGGACGAAGGCCGGCGAAGTACCGCCGCTCGCGCAACTTTTCACCATCGCGCCCCCGCCGCCGCCACCCCCGCCAGCCTGACGGTTCGTCGCCAGAGCGTGCCTGTCGGGCCCCCGCCCGGCGTGTTCGACGGGCCGGGATCATGACTGGAAGCTTCGTTCGGGATCGGGGTTCGGGAAATGAGCAAGCGCGGCGGCTTTCCTTGCACCGAATGCGGCGCCCAGCTGGCCTACAACCCAGGCGTCGACAGCCTGCGCTGCCCCTATTGCGGCACTGTGAACACCATCAAAAGGCGCCAGCCTGCGCTGCCCGATGCGCCGCCGGTCGGTGGCAGGGCAGAAGGTGCCCCGCGCCCGCAAGCCCGTCCCTGGGACGCTAACTTCGACCCACGGTCGTGGAAGGGCGAGGGCGTCATTACCGAGGAAGATGCGGATACGCCTTCCATCGGCGCGCTCTACGAACGGGATCTCGACGAAGCGCTGCGCGAGCTTTCCGCCGCCGGCCGCGCCAGCGACGCCATCGAGACGACCACCACCACACGCTGCCCGGGATGCGGCGCGGAAGTCACGCTCGGGAACGAGCGGCTGGCCGGGGATTGCCCGTTCTGCGCCACGCCGCTGGCGAAAGAAGCGACGCATGACCACCGCCACCCGGCGCCGCAGGGCCTTCTCCCCTTCGCGCTGCAGGAGCGTGAGGCGAAGGACAAGCTGAAAAACTGGCTGAAGGGGCTGTGGTTCGCGCCCAACGGGCTGAAGAAGTGGGCGGAGGCGAACCGGCCGCTCCGCGGCGTCTACGTACCCCACTACACCTTCGATGCGGCGGGTAGCGCGCGCTACCGCGGCCAGCGAGGCGACGCCTACTATGTGTCCCGTACAGTCACCCGCAACGGCAAGACGTCGACAGAGCGGGTCCGACGGATCCGCTGGACCAGTGTCTCGGGCCATGTGTCCGAGCGGTTCGATGATGTGCTGGTGCCGGCGACGGCGACGCTGACGGAGTTCGGCAAGAAGGCGGAGGTACGGAACGGCGAGTGGGACCTCGCAGGCATGCTTGCCTATGACACCGCCTATCTCTCGGGCTTCGATGCGGAAGCGCCCTCCCTGCACCTCGAGGACGGGTTCGACGAGGCGACGGAGGCGATGGAGCGCTGGCTCCACCAGCTCGCGCGCCGCGATATCGGGGGGGATGAGCAGCGGGTGCTCCAGCTCTCCGCCCGCTACGACCATGTGACGTTCAAGCATGTGCTCCTGCCGGTCTGGCTCGCGAGCTATCGCTGGCGGAACAAGCCGTACCGGGTGGCGGTGAACGCGCGAACCGGCAAGGTGGTGGGGCAGCGGCCGTGGAGCTGGTGGAAGATCGCGCTGGCCGTGCTGCTTGCGCTGCTCGCCATCGGCGCGGTCATCTACTTTGGCGAGGTCCGGCAGGGGTAGGCGGAAAGCGGACCAAGTTGCCGTTGGGGCGCGCTGGCCAACCTCGACCCTGCGGCGTAGCTTGACGTGCAAGTCAACTTAATCGCCTGGGAGGAACGGATGGACGGTGCCGAGAGCGGGAGCGCGATACTCTACGAGGTGAGCGATGGCGTGGCGACGATCACGCTGAACCGGCCCGACCGGATGAACGCCCTCACCGGACCCATGCGCCGCGAGATGATCGCCGCCATGGAGCGCGCGCCGGAGGAGGCGCGGGCCGTGGTGATCACCGGCGCGGGCCGGGCCTTCTGCTCGGGCCAGGACCTGATGGACTCGGGCGGCAACGCGCAAAAAGCAGCGCGTGGCGCGGCGGATATCGATCTCGGCCGTACCCTCGCGGAGGAGTACGAACCGCTCCTGAAGCTGATCTACGATTGCCCGGTCCCGACCATCTCGGCGGTGAACGGCCCCGCGGCGGGGGCCGGCTGCAACCTCGCGCTGGCGGCGGATATCGTGATCGCCGGCCAGTCCGCCAGCTTCCTGCAGGCCTTTGCGCGCATCGGCCTCATCCCGGATGCGGGCGGCACCTACTGGCTGCCGCGCCTCGTCGGCTCGGCCCGCGCCATGGGCATGTGCCTGACGGCCGAGCCCATCGATGCGCCGCGGGCGGCGGATTGGGGGCTGATCTGGGAGGTGGTGCCGGATGATGCGCTGAACGCGCATGTGACCGCCCTGGCCCGCCGCCTCGCCCAGGGGCCCACCATGGCCTACAGGCTGATGAAGGAGGCACTGCGCAAGAGCCCCGAGAACGGCCTCGACGCGCAGCTGGCGCTGGAGGCGCGCCTGCAGGGCGAGGCGGGCAAGAGCCGGGACTTCGCCGAAGGCGTGCTCGCCTTCCTCGAGAAGCGCCCCGCGCGCTACGAGGGGCGCTGAGGCGCCGCCATGGGCAGCGGCCCGGCATCCTCCCCCCTCCAGGCGTTCGGGGAGCGTGTCGGGCAGCATGGCGGGGGCCTGCCCCGCCCCTTCGATCGCGCCCGCGGGCAAGCGGTGGCCGAGAAGCTTGGCGGCGCCTTCGCCACCCGGCCGATGCGGGCGCTGGCGGAAGGCACCGCTGGGTCGAGCCCCTTTCTCTCGCGGCTCATGGAGCGGCACGCCGCCTGGCTGAGCGAGGCGGCAGAAGCACCCCCCGAAATCGCCCTCGACACGCTCTTCGAGACCGCGCGGGAGGCGCTTGGTGGGTCTGACCGGCAAGGGGTTTCTTCGGGGCTCAGGCAACTTCGGGGGCGCGCGACGCTGCTGATCGCGCTCGCGGATCTGGGAGGGGTGTTCGATCTCACGGCATCGACGGCGGGGCTCACGCGGCTCGCGGAGGTTTCGCTCTCGATCGCGCTCGATCATCTGCTCGCCGAAGCGGGCCGGCGGGGCCAGCTCCCGGGGCTGGGGGCCGCCAGCGCGGCGCGCCGCTCGGGCTATGTGGTGCTGGGCATGGGCAAGCTTGGCGCGGGCGCGCTCAACTTCTCCTCGGACATCGACCTCATCTGCCTCTTCGACCAGGACCGGTTCGACGCCGAGGACTACATGGAGGCGCGCCAGGGCTTCATCCGGCTCACGCGCGGCCTGGTGGAGATCCTCTCGGCGCAAACCGCCGACGGCTACGTGTTCCGCACGGATCTGAGGCTCCGGCCCAACCCGTCCTCCACCCCCGTTTGCATCGCGATGGAGGCGGCGGAGCGGTACTACGAGGCGGAGGGGCGCACCTGGGAGCGCGCCGCCCATATCAAGGCGAGGGCCGTGGCGGGGGACGTGGCGGCGGGGGAGGCTTATCTCGAACGGCTGCGCCCCTTCGTCTGGCGCCGCAGCCTCGACTTCTACGCCATCGAGGACGTGCAGAGCCTGCTTGGCAAGATCGGGGAGATGCAGGCGGGGCGGCGGAGGGGCGGCGACCCGTCGGCGGTGCCGGGCACGGATATCAAGCGGGCGCCGGGGGGTATCCGCGAGATCGAGTTCTTCGCGCAGACGCGCCAGCTCATCCTCGGCGGGCGCAACCCGTCGCTCCGGGCGCGGGAGACCCGGGCGGCGCTGCGGGCGCTTGCGGCGGCGGGGGAGGTGAAGCCTGAGACAGCGGAGGCGATGGTGGCGGATTACGAAGCCCACCGCCTGCTCGAGCACCGGCTGCAGATGATCGAGGACCAGCAGACCCACACCATCCCCACCGCCGAGGAAGCGCGGGACCGGCTGGCGGCGCTCATGGGGCTCGACAACCGGGAGGCGCTGGAGCGAGGGGTCGCAGAGCGCCATGCCCGCGTGCACGAAACGGTCGCCGGGTTTTTCAAGGCGCGCATCGCCCCCGCCCCGGCGCCCCTCACCGCGACGGCGCCCGACCGCTTCGCCGATGCGGGCTTCGAGCGGCCCGCTGAGGCGGCCGCGCGCTTCGCCGACTGGCGGGCCGGGGCGCTCACGGCCACACGGTCGGAACGCGCACAGCGGCTCTTCCAGGGCCTCGAGCCGCGGCTGGTAGCGGGTCTCTCGAGCGCTGCGAGCCCGGACGAGGCGCTGGGGTCGCTCGAGCGCTTCCTCACCGGCCTGCCGGCGGGGGTGCAGGTGTTCTCGCTGCTGGCGGCGAACCCGGCCTGGCTCGACCTGCTGCTGGAGCTGATCGCCGCGGCGCCCCGGCTGGCGGATTACCTCGGCCGTGAGCCCCAGGCGCTCGACGCGCTCCTGGCGCAGGACTTCTTCGAGCCGATGCCCGATGCGGCGGGCCAGCGCGCGGTGCTGGAGGCGAGCCTCGGGGATGCGATGCATTACGAGGATGCGCTCGATCTCGTGCGCCGCTTCGCGCGGGAGCAGGGGTTCCGGGCCGGCGTGCAGGTGCTGCGCGGCCTTGCGGAGCCGGAGGAGGCGGGCGCGGCATTCTCGGGCGTGGCGGAGGCGGCGCTCTCGGCGCTCCTGCCCCGGGTCGTCGAGGATTTCGGCTACCGCCACGGCCCGCCGCCAGGCCAGGGGCTTGCGGTGGTGGCGCTCGGCAAGCTCGGCACGCGGGAGATGACGGCAGGCTCGGACCTCGACCTCGTGATCCTCTACGACGCCCCGCTAGACGCCGTGTCCGAGGGCCGCCGCCCGCTGCCGGCGCAGACCTACTATCCGAGGCTGACGAAGGCGCTGCTGGCGGCGCTGACGGCGCCCACGAGCGAGGGACGGCTCTACGAGGTGGATATGCGCCTCCGCCCCTCCGGCCGGCAGGGACCGGTTGCCGTCTCGCTCGATGCGTTCCGGCGGTATCATGCGGAGGCCGCCTGGGTGTGGGAGCATCTGGCCCTGACCCGCGCCCGCGTGGTGGCGGCGGCGGGGCCGGAGGGAGAGGCGGGGTCCTTGAGCGACACGGTGTCCGCCCTGCTCGACGCGGTGCTTGCACGGCGGAAGGGGGATGCGGCGGTGGGGCAAGCTGCGGCCGAGATGCGCCAGAAGCTGGCAGAGGCGCACCGGGCCGAGCGCGACGCGCCATGGGCCCTGAAGCACACGGCAGGCGGCCTGATGGAGGTGGAGTTCGCCGCACAAACCGGCACGCTCCTCTGCGGCCTGCCGCGGGCCGACCGTGCGGCCTTGCAGCTTCCCCGCCTGGCAGAGGCCGGCTGGCTGAGTGCGGCCGAGGCCGAGGCGATGGGTGCAGCGCTGGATCTCTCCGTCAGGCTACAGCAGCTCGAGCGCGTCGCCCTGGCCGACGCGACCCAGCCGGAGCGCTTCGGCCCCTGCCTATCCTCGGCACTCGCCCGCGCGGTGGGGATGCCCGATTTCGAACGGCTGAGCGATCTCTTGAGCGAACGGCAGGGCGCCGCCGCCGCCGCGGTGGAGGCGCGTTTCCAGCGGCTGTCCGCCTAGCGGATTTCCGGTGCGAGCGCCCAGACCCGCTCATTGGCCTCCGGATGCCGCGTTCGCGTGATCTCGACCCCGAGCGACGCGCCGCCCGGCAGGCGGTCGAGCTTGGCGATGCGGAGATGGACGCGACGCGCCCTCGGATCGGTCAGCAACATCTCCGCAAGCCGCTCGGCAAAGGTCTCCAGCAGCTGGATGCGGGGGCCGTTCGCCAGCGTCTCGATCGCGTCGACGATCTCGTCGTAGTTGATGACCCGGCCTACCCGGTCGTCCCGATGCGCCATGGCGCGGGCGACCTCTACCGCCACATCGAACTGGAGCCGCTGCTCGACGCCGACCTCGGAAGCATAGGCGCCGATCTCGAGGCTCTTCACATAGCCGGTGAGGAAGATCCGATCATTCGGCTCGGCAGCCTCCGCCGCTGCCACGGTCTCCCCACCGAGCGCCCGCTCCATCATGTCATCCGATCTCCCAAGGTGCCGCCCCGCGGCGATCACCCCCTCTATCGCGGCATGACGGACTGCACCAGCGCCGAAAGCGACGCTGGAAGCGCCACAGTCGACGATTGGCTCAGCGCTGGCTGACCGTAACGGCAGGGCGGTAGAAGATGTGCTCGCCGATCCGCGCGGTCCGCACGAGCTTGGAGGCCCAGCGGGGGTTCACATGGGTCGCGTGGTAGTGCGTCGCCTTGCCCGTGAGCGTCCGGGGCCGTCCCTCCAGCATCAGCCAGGCAACGCGGCCGACCTGCTCGAAGGCGCGCTTCTCGCCGATGGTCTCCGCCTGGCCGTCGCAATTGTAGGAGAATTGGCAGGCGTTCAGACGGTGGGCGCCCTGGTTGAGCACGGCGCACACGCTGTCGGGGTAGCGACGGCTGTCGACGCGGTTGAGAATGACCTCGGCCACGGCGATCTGGCCCATGATCGACTCGCCTCGCGCCTCGAAGTAGAGGCCTTCGGCGAGACAGGCCCATTCCTCGGTGCGCGGCCCGGTCTCGACGCGCGCGAGGGCTTCCTCGTCGATCACGGAGCCCGGGTCGGCGACCATGAGCGCCGCAGCGGTCCGGTCGCGCGTCGCCCCCAGCATGGCGGCCGTATCGGCCTCGGTCTCCGCCTGGCCGGCCAGCGCCGAGAGGCGGTCTTCGTCGTCCTCCGCCCCGCCGATCGCGGGTGCGGAGAGCGCGCCGGCGAGGCGCGCGAAAGCCTGGGTTTCGAGCAGCGAGGTCAGCCGCGTCTGCTCTGCGTCGAGCAGGCGCTCGGCTGCGTGCCCGCCCGTGCGCGGGGGGCTGTCCGTCTGCCTGTCGGCACGGGCAACATCGCCGAAAGCGAACGCACCGACACCGAAAACAACTCCCAGACGAAAGAAGAAGCCGCCGAAACGTTGTATCATTGTTTCGCCTCCACTTACCGTCACGAAACAGTCTAACCCGGAATTTGCGCTGGCGCGCAGAGAGGCAACTGCACTCTTCACGGGACAGATGGGGCGTATTCGAAAAACACGGCTCAATGTCAAGGAAATGCTCATGTGAGCAGTTTATGAGACACCGCCGAGACTGCGAAGTCGGGCCCGGAAGTGCTGCTCTATCAGGGGTTTTCCTGAGTCATGCGCTACCGAGAACCCTGTCCAGCGCTGAGCGCATGGCGGCCGCAGCGCCAGCCTGGGCGGCGAAGGGGCGCGAATCGTCCCCGATGCCCGCGGAGAGCGACGCGGCGCCGTAGCGGCCGAATTCCAGCGTCATCGCGGCCTCGGTCCACCGGTGGGCCTGAGCCCGCCGGCGATGCGTCCGATCCGGCGCCGTGCCAGCCGCGGCCTGTCGGAGCGCGGCGACAACCTCCTCGAGCCCTTCGCCCGTGCTGGCAGAGCAGCTCAGCACCGAAGGCGCGGCCTCTCCCGGCGTCGGGCGCCCTTGGGGCGCGGCCAGCGAAAGGGCGCCACGCATGTCGCTCACGGTCCGCCGGGCGAGGGCGCCGAGATCCGCTTTCGTGACCAGCACGAGGTCGGGGATCTCCATCACCCCGGCCTTCATGTATTGCAGCGCGTCGCCGGAGCCGGGCTGGGCACAGAACACCACTGTGTCCACAACGCCGTCCACATCGGTCTCGGACTGGCCGACCCCCACGGTCTCCACCAGCACCACGTCCATGAGCGCGCCCATCAGCACCACGCTGGGAAAGGTGAGGGCCGCGAGCCCGCCCAGCCGGTCCCGCGCCGCCATGGAGCGCATGAAGACCGCACCGTCTCCCGGCTCGCGGGCGATGCGTGTCCGGTCCCCGAGCAGGGCGCCGCCGGAGCGGCGGGAGGAAGGATCGACGGCGATGACGCCGATATGCGCGCCATCGGCGCGGAAGCGGCGGATGAGCGCGTCCGTCAGCGTCGACTTGCCCACGCCCGGCGGCCCAGTGAGGCCGATCACATGCGCCCGTTGCGCGGCCAGCGCCGCATCGAGCAGCGCCGCCGTCTCGGGCGCGTCGGCCGCCGCTTCGATCTGCCCCAGCATCTGCGCGAGCGCCGGCTTTCCGCCGGCCCTCAGCGCCTCGAGCGCCTCCGGGCCCTGGTCGGACATGTCCCGACCGGGTCGGCGCGATGCGGGGGCGGCGGCGGGGGTGGGCGGGTGGGAGCCGGCGCCGCCGTGTCGCGCCGACCCGGTCATGGCCCGCCGCGCTCCGTCTGCAAGGCCGCCTGCGCCGCCGCGAAGCGGGCGATGGGCACGCGATAGGGCGAGCAGCTCACATAGTCGAAGCCCGCCCGCTCGCAGAACGCCACCGAGCGCGCATCCGCCCCCTGCTCGCCGCAGAGCCCGACGGAGATGTCGGGCTTCACGGCCCGGGCCCGTTCCGTGGCGATCTGCATGAGCTCGCCCACCCCTTCATGGTCGAGGCTGTGGAAGGGGTCGTGCTCGTAGATCTCCTGGCTCACATAGTCCGGCATGAAGCGCCCGGCATCGTCCCGGCTCAGGCCATAGGTCATCTGCGTGAGGTCGTTGGTGCCGAAGCTGATGAAATCCGCGAGCCGGGCGATCTCGCCGGCGCGCAGGCAGGCCCGCGGCGTCTCGAGCATCACGCCCACGCGATAGTCCACCATGGTCTCCCGCTCGGCCCGCACGGCGCTGGCCACCGCATCGATCCGTTCGCGGAGAAGGGCCAGTTCCCGCACGGCCGAGACGAGCGGGATCATGATCTCCGGCACCACCGGCTGGCCGCCCTCCTCGCCCGCATCGATGGCCGCCTCGAGGATCGCGCGCACCTGCATCTCGTAGATCTCGGGATAAGCGATGCCCACCCGGCAGCCCCGCTTGCCGAGCATCGGGTTGAACTCCGCAAGCTCCCGGGCGCGGAGCAGCACCTCGTCCTCGGGCAGGCCCAGTGTCCGGCCAAGCTCCGCGATCTCCGCGGCGCCATGGGGCAGGAACTCATGGAGCGGCGGGTCGAGAAGGCGGATCACCACCGGCAGGCCCGGCATCGCCTGGAAGAGCGCCGTGAAGTCCGAGCGCTGCATCGGGTGGAGCTCGGCCAGGGCCGCGCGCCGGTCCTCCGCGCTGCCGGCCAGGATCATGCGGCGCATGGGCGTGATGCGCCCGCCCTGGAAGAACATGTGTTCCGTGCGGCAGAGCCCGATGCCCGCCGCCTCGAAGCCGGCGGCCACCCGGGCATCGGCGCCCGTATCGGCGTTCGCGCGCACGCCGAGGCGGCGCGTTGCGTCCGCCCAGGTCATGAGCCGTGCGAAGGCGCCCGTAAGTTCGGGCGCCCGGGTCTCGACAGCGCCCGCGATCACCTGGCCCGAACCGCCATCGACCGTGATCACGTCCCCCTCGGCAAACCGGCGCCCCTCCGCCGTGAGCAGCGCAGGCTCCCGCTTCGAGAGGCGGAGCGTCTTGGCGCCGACGACGCAGGGCTTGCCGAGCCCGCGGGCGACGACGGCGGCGTGGCTCGTCATCCCGCCCCGCACGGTGAGCACGCCATGGGCAGCATGCATGCCGCGGATATCCTCGGGGCTCGTCTCCACGAGGGCGAGGATCGCCGCCCTGCCCCCCGCCGCCGCAGCCTCCGCCGCCTCTGGCGTGAAGACCAGCGGGCCCGAGGCGGCGCCAGGCGAGGCGGGCAGCCCCTGGCCGATGAGGTCCCGCGGCGCGCTTTCGTCGATCGTCGGGTGGAGATGCGCCTCGAGCGCGCCGGGATCGATCCGCTGAAGCGCTGCGTCGCGCGTGATGGCACCCCGGTCCGCGAGATCCACGGCGAGGCGCACGGCGGCGCGGGCGGAGTGCTTCGCCGGGCGGAGCTCGGTAATCCAGAGCCGACCGGTCTCGAGCGTGAAGTCGAGCGCGAAATCCTCGGCCAGGTGGTCTTCGAAGAGCCGGCCCGCCGCCGCCAACGCCTCGGT
Source organism: Pseudomonadota bacterium (assembly GCA_038528605.1). GTDB lineage: Bacteria > Pseudomonadota > Alphaproteobacteria > Rhodobacterales > Rhodobacteraceae > Thermohalobaculum. The sequence goes on along the minus strand of JBCBEP010000066.1, from coordinate 2,889 downwards.
GACGGCAGGGGCGCGTTCCTCGAGGGCGGGCTCACGCTGCCCCTCGGCCAGACGCTCCGACACGGTGAGGAGGAGCGGGGTTCGAAGCCCCATCAATGCCTCCTCCCCCTGCGCCTCGGCCAGGAAGCGGCCCGCCAGGCGCACGGCACCCGTGGTCTCGGACCGGAAGCTGGCGAGACCCGCGCCCGAGAGCGCCGCAGCGCTGCCGCCAAGGCCGAGCGCCATCACCTGCACGATGACCGCGAGGCCGGCCGCCGCGTCGCCGCCGCGGGCCGCACGGCGCGCCTGCCCGCCGGGCCCGGCCCAGGCCTTGCCCATGGCCGCCAGCGCCCTGGCGAGTTGCGCGCGCGCATCTTCCGGCGGCAGGGCGTCCTCCTCCTCCAGCATCGCGCGGCAATCGGCGGCGACGCGGGCGAGGGCTGCGGCGTCCAGCGCCTCTTCGGTCTCGACGCCGGCGCGGCGCACCGCATCGTGCATGGCGTATTCGAACTCCTCGCCGTCGAGCCCCGCCACGCCCGCCCCCCAGGACTGGATGAACCGGCGGGCAAGGTCCGCCGCCGCGCGGGGGCCGAGGCGGGCTTGGAAGGCCGGCAGGGTCTCGGCCGTTACGCCGATATTGAGGATCGAGGGGACAAGCGCGCCGCCGCCGCCGCCTGCGGGCCCGGTGGCCCCCGGCGGGGCGGAGGGGCGGAGGGCGAGGAGGAGGGGTGCTCCGGGGTCGCCCAGCGTCGCCCCCGCGATCTCCTCCAGCCGGACGAGGCCGCGGGCGAGCGCACCTTCGGCCGCAGCCGGGTCGGCCATGGTCGCGCAATCGATGACGAAGGCCGGCGGGACCGGCAGGCCGAGCGTGGCGGCGGCGCCGAGGCGGGCGGATTTCAGGCCAAAACGCTCCGGCGCTTCTGCCGGGCAAGGGCCCGCGGGCGCGATGCGACCCTCCGCCGGCCCGCCAGAGGGCCGCGGCACGATCCAACCGAGCGTTTCGGACACCATTTTCATCCCTCGGGCATACCGCGCCCCTTCGCGCCCGCACAAGGGCGGGGACGCGCACGGAAAGCCGCGGGGAGCGGACTGGCGCAGGGCGGTGTCAGTCGCGGCGCCGGGCGTCCCCGCTCAGTCCTGGATCGCTTCCCAGACCGCGACGCGCCGCATGAGGGCCCGCAGCGCGTTGAGGAGGCGGAGGCGGTTCTCGCGGAGCGCGGCGTCATCGGCGTTGACCGTGACATCGTCGAAGAACGCGTCGACCGGGCTGCGCAGCGCGGCCATCGCGGTCATCGCCCCGGCAAAGTCCTCGGCGTCGAGCGCGGTGGCGACCCGGGGTTCGACCTCGGCGAGGGTGGCGAAGAGGCCCTGCTCCGCGGGCTCGACGGCCTTCGCGGCGTCCGGCGCCTCGTCGAAGGCCCGGCCATCCTTCTTCGCCTCCGCCGCCACGATGTTCGAAGCCCGGCGATAGGCCGCGAGCAAGTTCGCCCCGTCCTCCGTCCCCAGCAGCGTCTGCATGGCCTCGGCCTTGGCGACGCGCACGGCGACGACATCGCGCTGCGCCCGGCCGGCCACTGCATCGATCACGTCGTGGCGAAGCCCTCGGTCGCGCATCTGCACCTTGAGGCGGTCGTCGACGAACTCGGCGAGGCTGAGCATCGCGACGAGGGACCGGCCGGTGGCGGCCTGCGCCGCCTCCTCGGCCTCGGCGACACGCTCGGCCAGGAGAGCACTTGCGGCCTCCACGATGTCTCCCTCGACCTCGGCCAGGGCCTTGGCGAGATCGGCCTCGGAGAGCAGGAGCTGACGGTCCCGCTGGGCGATCTCGTCGATATGCCGGTTGAAGGCCCTGATGCCGATCTCGAAGAGGGGGCGCCGCACATTGTGGGCGATGACGATGCGGATCATGCCAAGCGCCGCGCGGCGGAGGGCGAAGGGGTCCTTCGAGCCGGTGGGCTTTTCGTCGATGGCCCAGAAGCCCGTGAGCATGTCCATCTTGTCGGCGAGCGCCACGGTGGCGGCGATTGGGTCTGTCGGCACGTCGTCCGTGGGGCCGAGGGGGCGGTAGTGGGCCTCGCAGGCGGCGGCCATGGGCTCGGGCAGGCCGGCGGCGCGGGCGTAGTGCCCGCCCATTACGCCCTGGAGCTCGGGGAACTCGTAGACCATTTCGGAGGCGAGGTCCGCCTTCGCCACACGCGCGGCCTGCTCGGCGAGGTCCGGATCGGCGCCGAGGGCGGGGGCGATCTCGCGCGCGAGGCTCGCGATGCGGTCGATCCGCTCCGCCTGGGTGCCGAGCTTCTCGTGGAACACCACGTTGGCGAGGGGGGCGGCCATGGCCGCCATGCCCTCGGCGCCCTGCCCCGCCACCTTCCGGAGGTCGTTTTCCCAGAAGAACTTCGCGTCCGAGAGCCGCGCGGCCAGCACGCGCTGGTTGCCGCCGAGGATCGTGGCCCCGCCATCGGGGGCGGCGATGTTGGCAACGGTGATGAAGCGTTCGATCCGCCCCGTGGCGGGGTTGCGGACGGAGAAGAACTTCTGGTGCTCCTTCATGGAGGTTTGCAGCACCTCCGGCGGCAGGCCGAGGAAGTCCGCCCCGATCTCCCCCATGAGCACCACGGGCCATTCGACGAGCCCCGCGACCTCGGCGAGGAGGCCCTTGTCCTCCACCACCTCGAGGCCGAGGGCGAAGGCGGCCTGCGTGGCCTCATGCCAGATGCGGTCGGCCCGCTCTGCGGGGTCGAGGATCACATGGCCGGCCTGGAGCTTCGCAGCATAGTCCTCGAACCCTGCCACCTCGAAGGGGCCGTGGCCGAGGAAGCGGTGGCCTTCGCTGACGTTCGAGGCCGTGATGCCCCCGGCCTCGACCGGCACGATCTCAGCGCCCGCGTCGGTGGTGAGGAGGCAGAGGAT
>JBCBEP010000065.1:0-19948 GCA_038528605.1 Pseudomonadota bacterium | reverse complement strand
TACTCGCCCAGATCACTGCCGTTGCCGGCAAAGAAACGCTGGTGCGCGCCGAGCTGGAGAAGCTCGTCCCCATCACGCGCGCCGAGGCGGGCTGTCTGCAATACGACCTCCACGTGGACAACGAGAACCCGGGCTTCTTCGTCTTCTACGAGAACTGGGAGAGCCGGGAGCTTTGGCAGACGCACATGAACGCCCCGCATCTCGCCGCCTACATGGCCGCGACTGAGGGCGCCGTGGCGAACTTCGTCCTCAACGAAATGTCCAAGATCGCCTGAAGCCGGAGGAGCGCATGGCTTACTACTCGGTTCTCGACGTGACGCCGACGGACGATGCATGGGTCGCCGGCTACCTGCCCACGGCCAACAAGCTGGTCGCCAAGCATGGCGGCACCTATCTCGCGCGCACCGCAAGCCATGAGCGCCTCGAGGGCGATGGCGCCGACCCGGCGCTGAGGATCGTCATCGAATGGCCGTCTCGCGAGGCGGCGCATGCCTTCATGAACGATCCCGACTATGCCCCACACCTCGCGGCGCGCAGCGCCGGATCGGTGAGCAATCACGCGCTCGTCGAGGGTAAGGACGACCTGGCCTGAGCGGGCCGAAAGCGAGGGTACCGATGGCCAAGACCATCCTGATCACCGGCTCAACCGACGGGATCGGCCTTGCCGCCGCAACACTGCTGGCGGGGGCGGGGCATCATGTGATCCTGCACGGCCGAAGCGCGGCAAAGCTCGATGCGGCAAAGGCCGCGCTGGCGGAAGCCGTGCCGGACGCCGCGGTGACCGGCCATCTCGCCGATCTCTCACATATGGGCGCTGTCGTGGCTCTGGCCGAGGCGCTCGTGGGCGAGGGCACTCCGATCGATGCGGTCATCAACAATGCCGGGATCCTGAAAGCGCCGGAGAGCCGGACGGCTGCGGGCCTCGATATCCGCTTCGCCGTCAACACGATCGCGCCATACCTGCTGACGCGCCGGCTGCTGCCGACGCTCAGCCCGGGCGCGCGCGTCGTCAACGTAGCGTCCGCAGCGCAGGCGCCGGTGGACCTCAGGGCCCTCGGTGGGGCGGGGAGCCTTGGCGATATGGAGGCTTATTCACAGAGCAAGCTTGCGATCATCATGTGGGGCCGGGCGATGGCGGAGGCGGCGCCCGAAGGCCCGGCGATCATCGCGCTCAACCCAGGCTCGCTGCTCGGCAGCAAGATGGTGAAGGAAGGCTTCGGCATCGCCGGCGGCGACATCGGAAAGGGCGCGCGCATCATGGTCGAGACCGCTCTCGACCCGCGCTTCGCCGACGCTTCCGGGAAATACTTCGACAACGACGCCGGCCGCTTCGGCAACCCGCACCCGGATGCGCTTGATCCGGCAAAATGCGCGGCCGTCGTCTCCGCCATCGAGGCCGTGCTCAAGGCGCAGGGCATCGACCTCTGAACGCGCCCAATCAAGACAATCACAGGAGACAGGCCATGAAGGCTGTTGGATACACCACCCTCGGCGCGCTCGAGAGCGATGAGGCGCTCGTCGATTTCGAGGCCGATAAACCGAGCCCCACGGGGCACGACCTGCTGGTCGCCGTCGAGGCCATCTCGGTCAATCCGGTGGACTACAAGATCCGCAACCGCCGCCCGCCGGAAGGCGACCAGCCCAACATTCTGGGTTGGGATGCGGTTGGCGTGGTCGAGGCGGTCGGCGAGGCGGTAAGCGCCTACAAGCCCGGCGACCGGGTCTGGTACGCGGGCGCAATCGACCGTCCGGGCACGAATGCGGAGTTCCACCTGGTCGACGAGCGGATCGTCGGCCGCAAGCCCGAAAGCATCCCAGCGGCGGAGGCGGCCGCGTTGCCGCTCACCGCGCTCACGGCCTACGAGATGCTGTTCGACCGCCTGCGGGTGAGCGATCCGGTGCCCGGCGCCGCCCCGGCCGTGGTCATCATCGGTGGGGCCGGGGGCGTCGGCTCGATCGCCATCCAGCTCCTCCGGGCGCTCACGGAGCTTACAGTGATCGCCACCGCCTCCCGGCCGGAGACGCAGGCCTGGGCGCGGGAGCTTGGTGCGCATCACGTGATCGACCATCGCGCGCCGCTCGCCCCGCAAGTCGACGCCCTCGGCATCGGCGCGCCCGGCTACGTTTTCAGCACCACGCATACGGATAGCTATATCGATCAGATCGCCGAGCTCATCGCGCCGCAGGGCCGCTTCGGGCTGATCGACGACCCTGAGAACCTGCCCATCGCGCCGCTGAAGCCCAAGAGCGTGTCGCTCCACTGGGAGTTCATGTTCACCCGCTCGCTCTTCGGCACGGCGGATATCGACCGCCAGCGCCGGATCCTCGATGAGGTGGCGGGGCTGATCGACGCGGGGCGCATCCGCTCTACCGCGACCGAGACGCTTGGCCGGATCACTGCGGAAAATCTCCGCCGCGCGCATCGCACGCTCGCGAGCAACACCGCCCGCGGAAAGATCGTCCTCGAAGGCTTCTGAGGCCCTTCATTGCCCTGCCTGCGCATGCGGGCGGGGCTTCACGCCCTTGTGAGATCGTGGCCATGGGCGCCCGCGCTCCTATCTCCCTCGCAATCACGGCTTCAGGGAGATTGCCATGACTGCCCGCACCCACCTTTCGGCCCGCACCTGCCTCGCCGCCGCGCTCGCCCTGCCGCTCCTCGCGGCAGCGCCCGCCAAGGCCGAGCCGGTGACCTTCGATCTCGACCCGACGCACACCACCGTCGCCTTCTGGGTCGATCATATCGGCTATGCCCGCACGCTCGGCTGGTTCACGGAGGTCACGGGCTCCTTCGTCTACAACGCCAAGGAGCAGACGGTGAGCGAGATCCGCGTCGAGGTGAACCCGGCCTCGGTCTTCACCAACGACGAGCGGCGCGACGAGCACGTGCGCAACCCGGATTTCCTCGATGTCTCCAACCACCCCTCGGTGGTCTTCACCGCCGATGGCGGAGAGGTGACAGGCGAGACGACGGGCATGATCCCGGGCGAGCTGACGCTGCTGGGCGAGACCAAGCCCGTCGAAGTGAAGGTCACGCTCAACAAGGACGCGCCCTATCCCTTCGGCCACAAGAAGCGCACCGTCGGCGTCTCTGCCGAAGCGGTGGTGACGCGCTCCGAGTTCGGCATGGATTATGCGCTGGGCGGCATCGTGGGCGACGAAGTGACGGTGCTGATCGAGCTCGAAGCCATCGCGCGGGACTGATGACCGGCCGGCCTCGTCAGGGCCGGTCGCTCTCGATCACCACGTCGAGCACAACCTCCTGCACGGCGGCCTGCAGCGCCGCCGTCGCCTCCCGCACCTCCGCCATGCGCTGCCGGATCTCCTCGGGGTCCGGCGGCGTAGCGGTCAGGGCGGCGACCATCGCGGCACGCCGGTCCTGCAGCTCCCTGCGGAAGACGCGCAGCGTCGGGCGCTCGGCCCGCAGGCGCATCAGCACGGCGCGTCGCTCGCGCGGCTCCAGTTCGAAACCGACGCTGCCCGCACCGGCCCGAGGCATCACGCCGGAGCTGTAAGCCCTCATCGCCACCCCGAAGATCACCGCATTCGCCAACAGCGAGATGCAGGCGACGACGACGAAGAGAACCCTGAGGACCGGACCAAGCCTCATCCGCGCCCGCCTCCCAAGCCAAAGCTGCCCTCGATGGCGGCTGTGCTGCCGGAGGCGAGGTTGAGGAGCTGCCAGTCTTCGACGACACCGCCGAGGAGGTCCGGCAGCGCGTAGCCGCCCAACCCTGCCGAAAGCATGAGGACAGCAAAGGCCGCCCCGGCCGTGCGCGCATCGAGCGGCGGCAGCCATTCGAACCAGCGCGCGGTGCCCTGCGGTTCTGCCAGGCGCGCCATCACGGCCTGGCGCGTCGCAGCTTCATCCGCATCGCTAGCGGCGGCCGTGCGCAGCAGCGCATCGAGAGCGCGGTCTTCCTCTCGCTCCGGCGTTCCCTGCTCGCGTTTCATCGTCGTGTTCCTCTCAACGCTGCGTTCAACGCGTCACATCCTTCGCCCTGTTCAGCTCCTCGCGCAGCCGCCGCCGGGCGCGCACGAGAAGCTGCTCCACCGATCCTTGGCTTGTCTCGAGCACCGCCGCCACTTCTTGTGTCGAGAGCTCGCCGACCGCGCTCAGCAGGATCGCCATGCGCTGGCGGGCGGGAAGGCGCAAGAGCGCGCCGCGCGCCGCCGCGAGCTGGCTCCGTGCCGCCAGCTGCGCCTCGGCGCCCGGCGACGGGTCCGCGAGCATCTCTTCACCTCCCGCGGCCTCCAGGCCCACGAACTGGCGGAAGGCGCTCCGCCGCCGCCGATCCACGCAGAGATTGACCGTGATGCGGTAGAGCCAGGTGGAGACGGCGGCCTTCGCAGGGTCGTAGCGCGCCGCATGGCGCCAGGCCCTCAGGAACGCATCCTGCACGATCTCCTCCGCCTCCTCCTCGCTGCCGAGATAGCGCGCGGCCACCCCTCTCAGCCCACGGGCATGACGGTCCATCAGCGCGGCCATCGCCGCCCGGTCCCCGGCAGCGATGGCCGCCATGAGCCGTGCCCCGTCCTCGCGCGCATCGCTGCCGCTCACCTGCCATCCTCGATCGGCCCGGCCATCGCCGCGCCTCGTTCTACCAGCGGCGGATGCGCCGTGACCGGTTGTAGCGCCAGGTCGGGCGTGCCCGCGTCACGGTCTGCCCGTCCGGCCCGGTGAGCGTATTGACCGAACCGCCGCGATACAGGCCGTAGCGGGACTGGCGCGTGCCCGTCGCGGTTCGACCATCGGCGGATGTGACGCTGTAGTCACGGGTGCAGTTGAGCCCGCCGCCGCGCGCGCAGTTCACCGTGGCGCTGGTCGAGCCGCCATTGATCCCGCTCCGGTTCACGCTGTAGGTGCCGCTTTCCTGGTCGAAGCTGCGCGTTGCGCTGCCCTTGGGGCCGGAGCGTGTCCAGGTCTCTGCCTTGCTCACCGGCACCGCGGCGGCCACAAGCGCTGCGAAGCCGAGAGCGATTGCGAGCGTGCTCGCAACCTCTCGCCGCCCTGCGCTTCTCACTGGCGGAGCCCCATGAAACGGTTGCGCATCGCACCGATCTCCGCGGCGCTGACGCTTCCGTCGCCGTCCCGGTCGGCCAGCTCGAACATACCGCCCGCCGCCTCGAACTCCGCCTTGCTCACGCCACCATCGCCGTCGGTGTCGAGGCGCTGGGAGCGCAGCAGGATCATGCTGTCGGCCATCCGGGCCATGGCGTCGATCCGGTCGCGAATGAGCTGGATCTCGCCCGCGTCCACCACACCGTCGCCGTTCCGGTCGAAGCGCTCGAACATCCGCTCGCGCCCCGCGGCTGCCTCCTCGCGGCTGATCGCCTGGTCACCATCCGTGTCGAGGCGGGAGAGCGCGGCCGCAACGCCGGGCTCCTGAGCCTGGGAAGGCCCCGGCAGCATCAGGACGACGGCGAGGCTTGCGCTGAGGGCAGTGCAAAGAATGGTTTTCATCGGATCCTCTCGGGGTCTCTCTGAGCCCTGTGTGGCTCGTTCCCGATACGGCAGCGCCGGGCCCGGCCCTACGCGGCCCGGCGCATTTTCTGCAGAACGATGACAGTGCGATCAGCCCGCGGAGGGCTTTGACTTCGGCAGATCGTCCGACGTTCCCCACTCCGCCCAGGAGCGGTGATAGGTTCGCACGCTCGGATGGCCGAGGACCCGCAGCGCCACGTAGCTGTGCGAGGAGGCCAGGCCGTTCTGGCAGTGGACTACCACATCGTCGTCCCAGCGGATGCCCTCGGCCTCGTACATCGCCCGCAGCTCACCGGCTGGGCGCATCATGCCGTCCTCCGCCAGGTTCTGCTTCCACGGGATGCTGATGGCCCAGGGAATGTGCCCCTTCGCGAACAGCTTCTCCGGTCGCACGTCGATCACGCGCACCGCCGCATCGTCCCGCCGTTCCATGATCCAGTCGGCCGACGCGAAGCGGCGGGGGCTGAGCGCCGGGGCGAAGCGCCTAGGTGCGGGCTTCGCCGCGTCCCCAGCGGCAAGCGCTCCGCCCGCCGCGGTCCAGGCCGCGAGGCCGCCATTCAGCATCCGCACCTTCCGATGCCCGAGATATTCAAGCACCCAGAACATGCGGGCGGCGTGGAAGCCGGCCTTGTCGTCATAGAGGACGACCTCCGTCTCCGCATCGATCCCCATGGCGCCGATCATCGCGGTGATCTCGTCGACGCTCCTGAGCTCGCCATCCACCGGCGCGGCGGTCTCCACCACCGCGTTCGGGTCGAGCTGCAAGGCACCCGGGATATGCCCCTCGGCGAAGCTCTCGGCCGGGCGCACATCCACAATCACGCGCGGCTGCTCGTTCGGCGCAGGCTCGGCCAGTGCTTCGGCGCTGATCAGCAGGTGGCCGTTCGGGTACTCGGCCGCCCGCACCGTGATACTGCCGGCAACGACGGCCATGGTCGCGAGGCTGGCCACGATGATCTCTCTCGTACGCACGATCATGCGACGCTTCCTTTCCTGTGTGATGTTGGTCGTTCGGCCCGCTCAGGCGGGCTGATCCACGAAGCGCATGTATGGGCGCGGGGCTTCCCAGCCCTGCGGGAAGGCGCGGCGCGCATCTTCCTCGGCGACCGAGGGCAGGATGATCACCTTCTCGCCCTGCTGCCAGTTGGCCGGCGTCGCCACCTTGTGGCCCGCGGTCAGCTGCAGGCTGTCGATCACCCGCAGCACCTCGTCGAAGTTCCGGCCGGTGGACATCGGGTAGGTGATCACGAGCTTGATCACCTTGTCGGGCCCGATGACGAAGAGCGAGCGGGCCGTGTGGTTGTCCATCGCCGTCCGCTCCTTCGCGGTTCCATTCGCGGTGGCCGGCAGCATCCGGTAGAGCTGCGCGACGGCGAGGTGCGGGTCGGCGATCAGCGGGTAGCTGAGGCGCACCGCCTGGGTTTCCTCGATATCCGCGGTCCAGCGGCGGTGGCTGTCGATCGGGTCGACGCTGAGGCCGATCACCTTCACGCCCCGCTGCTCGAACGCCGGCATCGCCCGGGCCACGGCGCCAAGCTCGGTGGTGCAGACTGGCGTGAAGTCCTTCGGATGGGAGAAGAGGACGCACCATTTCCCGTCGATCCAGTCATGAAACCGGATCGGGCCTTCAGTGCTTTCTGCGATGAAATCGGGCGCGATGGCGCCGAGGGGGAGGGACATTGCGTGCTCCATGAAACTTGCGCGGTTCGGTCCCGCCGGGCGTGGAAGGGAGGGGGAGCGCCCGGCGGTGGAGGGGAGCTAGTCAACCGCGCAGCCCGAGACCTGATGGAGTTCTGAAACTTTCCTGAAAGAGCGGCTGCCAGTGTGAAGACCGCTCACGCCGCCGTGAATTCTGCATGAAGGGGGTTCACGAGCGCGCCATCCATAGGCATCTGAGCCCGCAACCCGACGGCCACGCTTCAGAAGAGCATACCGGGAGGCGGAAGATGATCGCGATTGGTGACTGGCAGCTCGACCCCGCAGCGCGCATCCTCGCCCGCGGTGGACAGGTATCGCGGCTCACGCCCAAGGCCGTGGCGGTAGCAACGGCGCTGGCGGAGGCCGAGGGCGGCGTGGTCAGTCGCGAGGACCTGCTCGACCGTGCGTGGCCCGACGTCATCGTCGGCGAGGAGGTGCTGACCCAGGCGGTGAAGGAGCTCCGCCGCGCCCTCGGCGACGCCGCCCGCAACCCAACCTACCTCGAAACCGTCCACGGCACCGGCTATCGCCTGAAAGGCGCCGCGCTGGCCAGGGCGCCGGCGGCGGTGCCCGCAGGCTCGATCCTCTGCGATCTCGATATCGGCGGCGGCTTCGCGGCGATCGAAGGCTTCACCGACTATCTCGAGGCCTGCGCGCGCTTCAACGATGGCGGGCGCGAGAACGTCGCCCAATCCGTCCGTCAGTTCGACGCGGTCCTCTCCCGCACCGGGATCGGCGCGAGCACCGCGGGGCTCGCTCTTGCGGGCAAGGCGCGGTCGCTCGGTTTCCTCGGGCTCTACTACGGTGGTGGGCGGTCGGCGCTGGACAAGGCGGCGCGCGCCTCGGCGGAGGCGGTGCGCGCCGCCCCGCAGGAGGGGTTCGCCCATGCCGCCCACGGCTTCACCCGGTCCTTCACCGGCCCGGCGGCGGAGGCATTCGCGGTCTTCGAACGGGCCCTCGCGCTCGATCCGCAGCTTGCCGAGACGCATTATCTCCTAGGCCGCGCCTGCTTCACCGGCGGCCGACCGCGCGAAGGCGCGCTCCTCTTCGAGCGCGCTGCCGCTCTCGCGCCCGAGGACTATCATGTGCTTCTTGTCGCCGCGAAGGCGCGGCGCTCTGCCGGGGACCTCCGGGGCAGCGCCCTCGATCTCACCCGCGCGCTCGCGCGCATCGAGGCGGAGAGCCACATCGCTCCGCCGAGCCCGAGGCGGGACAGCGACCGCCTCGTCTGCCAGCTCGCCCTTGGTATCGGCGACCGCGCGGCGCAGATCCGCGAGGCGCGCGACCTGCTGGCGACCGGCGACCCCTATCTCTACTACCTCTCCGGCGCCCTCGCCGTGGTCGGGGAAGAGGAGGCGAGCCTCGCCGCGCTCGAGACCATCGTGGGCGAGGGCTGGGCGCATCGGGACTGGCTGATGAGCGATCTCAGCCTCGCCCCCGTGCGCACCACCGCCAAGTTCCGGAACCTCGAGGCGAGCCTGGTCTGAGCCTGTCAGGCCACCGGCGTCAGCAGCGGGTCGCCCGCGAAATGCGCCGCCAGGTTGCGAACCACGAGATCGCCCATGGCCGTGCGCGTCTTCGTGGTGGCCGAGCCCTGGTGCGGCGAGAGCACCACGTTGTCGAGGCTCCAGAGCGCCTCTGGCACCTGCGGCTCGTCCGCGAACACATCCAGCGCCGCCCCGGCGATGGCCTTCGAGGCGAGCATCTCCACCAGCGCTTCCTGATCGACCAGCCCCCCGCGGGCGACGTTCACAAGGTGCCCCTCAGGCCCCAGCGCCTCCAGTACCTGACGGCTGACGATGCCCTTGGTCTCCGCCGTGCCGGGCGCGATCACAATCAGCCAGTCCACGGCCCGCGCCATTTCCTCCAGCGAGGCGTAGTAGGGATAGGGCTGGTCCGCCTGCCGGCTGCGGCCGTGATAGACCACCTCCATCTTGAAGGCCTGCGCCCGGCGCGCGATTTCCTTGCCGATGCGCCCGAGGCCGAGGATGCCGAGGCGCTTGCCCGTCAGTTCCCCGGTGAGCCCGAAGCCGCCCTCGCTGGCCCACCGGCCCGCCCGCACATAGGCATCCGCCTGCGGGATGCGGCGGCACAGCGCCACGATCAGCCCCAGCGTGATCTCGGCCATCGCGTCGTTCAGCACATCGGGCGTGTTGGAGACGCGGACGCCCCGCGCCTTGCAGGCCGGGATGTCGATCGCGTCGTACCCCACGCCGTAGCTCGCGATGATCTCAAGCGCTCCGCAGGCCTGCCAAACATCCGCGGGGCAGCCATGGTGCCCGTCCGTCGCCACGCCGCGGATGGTGGCGCCGCGCTCCGCCAGCAGCCCCGCCCGGTCCGCCGCCTCCCAGAGCCTGTGCACCGTGTAGGCCTCAGCCAGCGCGGCTTCGACATGCGGCATCATCGGGCCGATCTGCAGGATCTCGGGCTTCATGGGGCAGTCTCCGATGCGGGGTTTTGGGCAGGGCTAAATCGAATTAGAAAGCTCCAGAGCCGAAGGCAAGCGGCCATACACGCCAACCGCCGGCCGGGGAGAGAGCGATGGCACGCGCCGCCGACTGGTACTTCGACTTCATCTCCCCCTACGCGTATCTCCAGTTCGCCCGACTGCCCGAGCTGCCGGACGACGTGACTGTCACCCTCCGCCCCGTCCTCTTCGCGGGGCTCCTCGAGCACTGGGGCCAGCTTGGTCCGGCGGAGATCCCGATGAAGCGCGTCCATACGGGCATGGTCACCCGCTGGCGGGCGGAGGCGCGCGGGCTGCCCTTCCGCCCGCCGCCCCGCCACCCGTTCAACCCGCTCGCGCTCCTTCGCCTTCATCTCGCCCTCGGCGCGACGCGGGAGGCAGCCGACGTCGTCTTCCGCCACATCTGGGCCGAGGGGCAGGATGGCGAGGCCCCCGAAAGTCTCGCCCGCCTTGCCGCCAAGCTTGGCGTGGCCGATCTCGCCACGGCCATCAACGACCCAGCCGTAAAGGCAGAACTTCGGAGTAACGGGGAGGCTGCCATCGCCGCCGGTGTCTACGGCGTCCCGAGCCTCGCAATCGACGGCCAGGTCTTCTGGGGCGACGACATGTTCGACCTCGCCCTCGCCTGGCTCGAGGGGCGGGACAACGGCATCGTGGCGGAGGGGATGGCGCTCGCCGCCCGCCCGGCGGCAAGCGAGCGTCGCCGCGCGAGGAGAGACAGCGCATGACCTGGAAGATCCATCACGTGAACCTGCCCGCCACCGATGTCCGCGCCTCGGCCCGGTTCTACACGGAGGTGCTGGGTCTCACCGAAGCGGCCTGGACCTTCCCGCCGCCCGACCAGGTGGGCCATATCTCGGCCGACCCCGCGGAGCTCACCCTCCTCGCCTGCGCCACCGGTGCGCGCGGCGCCAATAGCGGCCTCCACCTCATCCGCCCTGAGCCCGCCTTCGCCCGCAAGAACGGGTTCGACCACAACCCCACCATCGGCGGGCACGTGGCCATCCAGGTCGACGATCTCGACGCGGTGATGGAGCGCCTGAAGGCGGAGGGCATCCCCTTCACCTATGCGCCGCCCTTCGCCATTCCGGGCATGCGCCATGTCTATGTCTACGACCCGTCCATGAACCTGCTGGAGATCAACGAGATGGTGAAAGAGCAATGAAGACAGCATTCGTGGGCCTCGGCGCCATGGGCGGGCGCATGGCGGGCGCACTGCTGCGCGCGGGCCATGAGGTGGCCGGTTTCGATCTCTCCGAACCGGCGCTCGCAACTCTGGAGGCCGCAGGCGGCAAGCGCGCAGCCAGCGTCGCCGAAGCAGCGGCGGGGGCGGAGGCGCTGGTCCTCATGGTCGTGAACGCGGCCCAGGCGGAGACGGTTCTGTTCGAAGCCGGCGGGCTCGAGGCGCTACCAGAAGGCGCCCTCGTGCTCTCCGCCGTCACGATGCCGGCAGAAGCCGCCGGCGCGATCGAGGCGCGCATCCTCGCTGCCGGGCGCCTCTTCCTCGACGCCCCGGTGTCGGGCGGCGTGGTGGGCGCCGAAAAGGGCGCCCTCACCTTCATGGCCTCCGGCAGCGACGCGGCGATGGAGAAGGCGGGCCCGCTGCTCGACGCCATGGCGCTTCACGTCTTCCGAATGGGGGATCACGCGGGCCCGGGCTCCACGATGAAGATGGTCCACCAGCTCGCCGCCGGCTGCAACCTGGCCGTGGCCGCCGAGGTGATGAGCTTCGGCGCCCATCTCGGCCTCTCCCCCGCCCAGGTGCTGGAGGTGCTCAACGTCTCCGCCGGCGGGTCCTGGATGATCGCCGATCGCGGGCCGCGGATGATGACGGAGGGGACGGAGCCCATGTCCGCCGTGGACATCTTCGTGAAGGACCTCGGCATCGTTCTCGACGCCGCCCGCGCCAACCGCTTTCCCGTCCCGGTCTCCTCCGCCGCCCTGCAGGTCTTCCTGGGCGCCTCGGGCGCGGGTTTCGGCAAGCACGACGACAGCCAGGCCACGCGCTTCTACGAGCATCTCGGCGGCCGAAAGGTGCGGGAGGGTTGAGCCTGGCCGACCGGCTCGCCCGCCATTCGGTCCTAGGCGACCGGCCCGCCGCAGCTCTCCCTGATCATGAGCTTCGGCTCCAGCGTCACGTGGCGGGGCGGCAGGGCCGGCGTGGCCAGCCGTTCGAGCAGCATCTCTGCCGCCAGCGCCCCGATCTTCTTCGGGTTGTCGAGCACCGTCGTGAGGGATGGCGAGAAAGCCGCCGCCTCCTCCGTTCCGCCAATGCCCACAACCCCCACCTCACGCCCCGGCCGAAGCCCTGCGGCCCTCAGCGCGTTCATCACGCCGAAGGCGACGAGATCGTTGAAGCAGACATAGCCGGTGGGGTGCGGCCGCCAGTCCAGCGTCTCGCGCAGGGCCGCCGCGCCCTCCACCAGCCGCGGCCGGCATTGCCGCCAGAGCTGCGGCTCGTAAGGCAGGCCCGCACGTGCGAGCTCCTCCCGGAACCCTTCCAGCCGCTCGGCGGACACGCTGGTGCCGGGCTGCCCGCCGATCAGCGCCAGATCCCGGTGCCCGAGATCGATGAGCCGCCGCGTCGCCGTCGCCATCGCCCGGCGGTCGGCGTTCACCACCCGGTCCGCGCCTGCATCCGCCGCCACGTATCGCGAGAAGTAGATCACCGGCACCCCGCGTGCCCGGAGCGGCGCCAGCACGGACGCATCCGTATCCGGCGGGGGCGAGAGCAGCAGCCCATCGGCGCCGTAGGCCGCAAGGCTTTCGACGAAGCGCGCGAGGCTCGCCGGGTCCTCTCCGTGATTGTTGAGGAAGACCGCCGCGCCCGCTTCCCCGAAGGTTTGTTCCATGGCGATCAGCATCTCGGCGAAGAACTGGTGGGCGATGTTGTGGAAGCTCACGCCCACGATCCGCGTGCGCCCCGTGCGCAGCGACGCGGCGGCGATGTTCGGCACATAGCCCGCCTCACGCATCGCCTCGCGCACCAATCGCCGCGTCTCCGCCGCGATCATCGGGCTGTCCTTCATCGCCAGCGAGACGGTTGCCGTCGAAAGGCCGAGACGCTCGGCAATCTGCTTCTGCGTCGGCCGCCCTGTCATGCCCGCCGTGCCTTCAGGGGTCGTCCCCCTTGGCGCCTTCCATCGCGATGGGCGCCACCGCCGCGTCGAGCTGGAAGCGGGAAACGAGGTCGCGGCTGCGGTCCACGGTCTTCTCATAACGGCAGAGGGTTGCCGCCCCGCCGGCGCCCGAGCCGCCCCACCACTCAAAGGTGGTCGCCTCCAGGCAGTCGATCTCGCGAAACGCCTCGAAGGCGCGCTGGCCCGCGCGCATGCGGCTCGCCCAAAGCTGGCGAAGCTCGATGCTCATGAAATCCCGCTGGAAGATCTCGCCATAGATGAGCGGCAGGATCGCCTCGAGCTCCGCCTCGGCGGCAGCCGCACGCTCGCGCACGCAGTCCTTGTAGGCGACGTTCATGGTGCTGTCCTCGCACACCGCCGCTGCCGGACCTGCCACCAGGGTGACGGCAAGAACACTGGTCACGAATACTGCACTGCGCTTCATGCCGCCCTCCGGAGGCTGTCGCGACGCCGGGCGCTTTCCCAGCGCAACAATCTTACGTCCATCGATACGTTGCCGACAACTGCTGAGAACCCCGACGCCTTTTCGCCCGTCGCCGCTTGACCGGAGCGGCCGATCGGTAAGGGATGGCGAGGCAACAGGCGGGAGGGGTATCATGCGCTACGGACTGATCGGCTTGGGCAGCCTCGGCGCCAATCTGGCGGGCAGCCTTGTCCGCGAAGGGCTCGACGTCACCGTCAACGATATCGATCCCGCCCGCGCCGCGACGTTGTTGGATGCGGGGGCCGCCTGGGGCGAAAGCCCCGAGGCGGTGGCTGGGGCGGTTGATGCCGTCATCACCTGCCTGCCATCGCCCGCCATCTCCGAACGGGTGCTCGACGCGATGCTGCCCGCCATGAAGACCGGTGGCGCGCAGCACTGGATCGAGATGTCCACCGTCAGCCGGGAGGATGTGTTGCGCCTCGCCGAGAAGGCGCGCGCGCAGGGCGTCGAGACCCTCGAGGCGCCGGTCACAGGCGGCGTCCATCTCGCGGCGCGCGGCGAGATCACGGTACTCATCGGCGGGGACGCCACGGTGTTCGAGACCCACCGCCGTGCCTTCGAGGCGATGGGAAACCGGATCTTCCATATGGGCCCCCTCGGCAACGCATCGCTCATCAAGGTCATCACCAACATGATGGCCTTCATTCACCTCCAGTCCTGCTCCGAGGGTCTGATGCTGGCCGCGAAGGGCGGGCTCGACCTCAAGACCGCCTGGGAAGCGATCGCGGCCAGCTCCGGCACCAGCTTCGTGCACGAGACGGAGGGCCAGCTCATCCTCAATGGCAGCCACCAGATCGACTTCACGATGGACCTCGCGCTGAAGGACCTCGGCTTCGCCACCGGCTTCGCGGAGGAGTTCGGCATCGATCTGCCGCTGATGGAGCGCACCCGCGCCGTCTTCGAGGCCGCCAGCGCCCGCTATGGCGGCGAGGCACAATCCCCCCGCATCGCCGGCCTCCTAGAGGAAGCGGCCGAGCTCGAGATGCGCGCCGAGGGCTTCCCCGCCCATCTCGAATAGATCGGCCTGCCGCAAGATTAGGCAGAAACGCCCGTCAGCCGCCGAAGGCTTCAGCGCCGGGTCGCCGGACGACGGAAACGTGACCGTCCACACTCGACAGTTGCACGCCCGGACGGCACTCTCGCACTGCACCACAACGCGCCGGGCAAAGACCCGGCCATAGGGCGGAGTTTGACCGATGGCACGCATCCTCATCACCGGCGCGGCAAGCGCCTTGGCTCTCACCGCCGGCATCGCTAGCGCGGCGGACCTCACTCCCTTCCGTTTCGGCACCAACTGGGTCGCTCAGGCGGAACATGGCGGCTACTACCAGGCCGTGGCGGACGGCACTTACGAGGCCTGCGGGCTCGACGTCACCATCGAGGCGGGTGGCCCGCAGGTGAATGGCCGCGCCCTGATGATCGCTGGCCGGCTCGACGCCTATATGGGCGGCAACATGCTCCAGCCCTTCCTCGCCATCGAGGAGGGCATCCCCATCATCGTCGTCGCTGCGAACATGCAGAAAGAGCCCCAGGTCATCATGACCCATCCGGGCAAGGTCGCCACCTTCGAGGAGATCGGCCCCGAGGGCCTCACCATCTTGGCCGGCGACGGCGGCTTCCAGACCTACTACCCCTTCTTCGTGGAGACCGCTGGCTGGAAGCGCGAGAACCGCGAACCCTACACCTTCAACTCCGCCCCCTTCATCGCGGACGAGAACAAGGCGCAGCAGGGCTACGTTACCTCCGAGCCCTACGCCATCGAGCAGGCGGCCGGCTGGAAGCCCGATGTCTGGCTGCTGGCGGACTATGGCTTCGAGAGCTACGCCACCACGATCGAGATGATGAAGCCCTTCGTCGAGGAGAACCCGAAGGTCGTGCAGTGCTTCGTCGATGCCACCGCCGAGGGCTGGTACAACTACCTCTACGGTGACAACGCAGCCGCCAACGCGCTGATCAAGAACGATAACCCGGACATGACCGACGGCCAGATCGCCTTCTCGATCCAGGCGATGAAGGACTATGGCATCGTCGACAGCGGCGACGCGCTCGAGCTCGGCATCAACGCGATGACCGACGAGACGATGACCAAGTTCTTCGAGATCATGGTGGGCGCGGGCGTGATCGGCTCGGATCTCGACTACAAGTCCGCCTACACGCTCGACTTCGTCAACAAGGGCGTCGGCCTCGACATCAAGAAGAAGCTGACCGACGGCTGACCCTGTGGACGGTGCGGGCACGACAGCGCCCCTCCTGACCATCGGGAACGTCTCGAAGGTTTTCGGCGGTCAGGTCACGGCGCTCCGGGGCATGAGCCTCGCGCTCAGGGAGGGGGACTTCGTCTCCCTCCTCGGCCCATCCGGTTGCGGCAAGTCCACGGCGCTGCGTCTCATCGCAGGCCTAACCTCGCCCACCAAGGGCCAGATCCGCTGGCGCGAGGGTGTGGAGCCCGATCTCGGCGTGGTGTTCCAGGAGCCGACGCTGGCGCCGTGGTCCACCGTCTTCGGCAATGTCTGGCTGCCGCTGCGCCTTCGCGGTGTCTCGAAGCGTGCGGCGCGCGACCGGGTGGAGGAGGCCATCGCCTCCGTCGGCCTCGCGGGCTTCGAGGGCGCCTATCCGCGCGAGCTCTCGGGCGGCATGAAGATGCGCGTCTCGATCGCCCGCGCCATGGTTACGAAACCGCGTCTGCTGCTGATGGACGAGCCCTTCGCGGCGCTCGACGAGATCACGCGCTTCAAGCTCAACAACGACGTGCTGGCCCTTCAGCAGAGCCTGGGCTGCACCGTTGTCTTCGTCACGCATTCGGTCTTCGAGAGCGTCTTTCTCTCCAGCCGCATCGTCGTCATGGCCGCCCGCCCCGGCCGCGTGGTGCACGACATGCCCAACGACGCCCCTTATCCCCGCGGCGAGGCCTTCCGGACCAGCCACGACTATGTGGAACGCTGCCGCGCCGTCTCCGCCGCCCTCCGCGACGCCATGGAGCTGGGCGCGGGACACGAGGAACACTGATGGCAGACACGACCCTTCCCCGCGAGCCGGACGCGCCCGAGATCGATCTCGACGAGCTGAAGCGCATGCGCCATCGGCGCAACGAGCGGATCGGCGCCTGGGCGCTCCCGGTCGTCGTTGTGGCGCTCACCATCGCCGGCTGGGAGATGATCGTGCAGGTCAACGAGATCCCGCACTACATCCTGCCGGGCCCGGGCCGCGTGGGCGAGACGCTGGTGGAGGACTGGCCGATCCTTTGGGACGCGCTGCTCGTCACCCTCCGCGTCACCATGCTGGCCCTCGCCACCGCCATCATTGCGGGCGTGGGCCTCGCCATCCTCTTCTCGCTCTCGAAATGGATCGAGATGTCGCTCTTTCCCTACGCGGTGATCCTGCAGGTGACGCCCATCGTGGCCATCGCGCCGCTGATCCTGATCTATATCGACAGCAAGATCGTGGCGCTGGTGGTCTGCGCCTGGATCGTGGCGTTCTTCCCGGTGCTCTCGAACACCACGCTGGGGCTCAACTCGGCAGACCATAACCTGCGCGATCTCTTCCGCATCTACGGCGCATCGAAATGGCAGACGCTCCGGCACCTGCAGCTCCCGGCCGCGATGCCTTACTTTCTTGCCGGGCTCAAAATCGCCGGCGGCCTCAGCCTGATCGGCGCCATCGTGGCGGAGTACGTGGCGGGCACCGCTGGCACCGGCGCTGGCCTCGCCTTCCGCATTCTCGAGGCAGGCTACAGGCTCAACATCCCGCGCATGTTCGCGGCGCTTTTGCTGATCGCGCTCACGGGCGTGCTGATCTTCGCCATCACCTCCCTCATCCACCATCTGGTGCTGCGGAAGTGGCATGAGAGCGCGGTGAGGCGCGAGCGATGACGGACCCCGCCGCGGCCTGGCCCGACGGACCCGTCCGCCTCGACAACGTATTGGTACCGTCCGGAGGAACCGCCTCGGGCCCTACGCCGCTTGGCGATGCGGATGGGTTCGAGCGTGGAAGCCTTGCGATCCGCGACGGCCTCTTTGCAGAGCCGCGGGGTGACGAGACGGTGCTCGACTTGGGCGGTGCCGTGCTGCTCCCGGCCTTCGTCGACTGCCACACCCATCTCGACAAGGGCCATATCTGGCCGCGCTGCCCCAACCCGGACGGGACGTTCGTGGGCGCGCTCGAGGCCGTGCGCGCGGACCGGACGGCGCATTGGGCCCAAGCCGATGTGGCCGGCCGCATGGGCTTCTCGCTGGAGGCCGCCTACGCCCATGGCACTACGGCCATCCGCACGCATCTGGACAGCGGCGACCACCGGATGGAGACGAGCTGGGCTGCCTTCGCCGAGGCGCGCGACGCCTGGGCGGGCCGCATCACGCTACAGGCCGCCGCCCTCACCACGCTCGAGGATGTGCATTCGGACGCCTTCGAGCGCATCGCCGATCTCGTGGCGGCCCATGGCGGGGTTCTCGGCGCGGTCACCTACCCGCTGCCGGAGATGGCCGCCCGTCTCGACCGCTTCTTCCAACTCGCCGCCGAGCGGGGTCTCGATGCTGATTTCCACGCCGACGAAAGCCTCAACCCCGAGAGCAACACGCTGCTCGAGATCGCCGAGGCGCGGCGCCGCAACCGCTTCGAGGGCCGCGTTCTCTGCGGCCATTGCTGCAGCCTCTCCATCTTGCCCGAGGACGAGGCCGACCGAACCATGGACACGGTGGCCGAAGCCGGTCTCGACATCGTCTCGCTTCCCCTCTGCAACATGTACTTGCAGGACCGCCACGCGGGCCGCACCCCGCGCTTTCGCGGCGTGACCCTGGTGCACGAGCTCAAGGCGCGCGGCGTCAACGTCTCCTTCGCGTCGGACAACACGCGGGACCCGTTCTACGCCTATGGCGACCTCGACATGGCCGAGGTGATGCGCGAGGCGAGCCGCATTGCCCATCTCGACCATCCGGTGGCGGACTGGCCGGCGAGCTTCGCCGCCAATCCCGCCCGCGCCCTCGGCCTCGAAGGCGGCACCCTCGCCCCCGGCGCACCTGCGGACGCCGTTCTCTTCCCCGGCGCGCGGGGTTGGACGGAACTCAACGCCCGCCCACACACAGATCGCGTCGTGATCCGCGACGGTCGGCCCATCGGCGCCGCGCCGCCGTCCTATGCCCGGCTCGATGCGGCGCTGACTGCCGATACGGAGACCCCATGACCATCACGCCCCGTGCCACCCCCGAGGCGCTCGCCGCCGCGAAGGCCGCGCTTGCCGCGCTCGAGGTCGACGATCACCCCGCCACCGTGAAGCAGAAGAGCCGGGACTTCTTCTGGTACTCCCCCGTCCTCAAGGCCCGGCTCGACGACGTGACCGCGGATTTTGTGGTGGCGCCCAAGAGCGTCGAGGAGGTCGTCGAGGTCATGCGCGTGGCCTATGCGCACGACATCCCCGTCACGACCCGCGGTGCTGGCACCGGCAATTACGGACAGGCCATGCCGCTCGCGGGCGGGATCGTGCTCCACATGAAGCACATGAACCGCATCCTCGAGCACGTGCCGGGCCGCATCCGCGCCCAAGGCGGCATCATTCTCGCGGATCTCGACCGGCAGACGCGGGCGGAGAGCGGGCAGGAGCTTCGCATCCATCCCTCTACCCATGGCACCGCGTCGCTCGGCGGGTTCATCGCCGGGGGCTCGGGCGGTGTCGGCTCCATCCGCTGGGGCGGGCTGCGGGCCACGGGCAACATCCTCAGCCTCAAGATCGTGACCTGCGAGGCCGAGCCGCGGGTGCTCACCCTCGAGGGCGACGACATCCAGAAGGCCAACCATGCCTACGGGGTGAATGGCGCCATCGTGGAGGTCGGCATGCCGCTCGCCCCGGCCTATGACTGGATCGACGTGATCGTCGGCTTCGACGACGTGATCGAGGCCACCCGGCGCGGCATGCAGCTCGCCAACGAGGATGCAATCCTGCTGAAGCAGCTCTGCACCGTGGCCGACCCCGTGCCGTCGCAATACTTTCGCCGCCACGCCAAGTACCTGCCCGCCGGGAAGTCCGTGCTGATCGCCATGGTCGCCCCGCAGAGCCATGCGGGCCTCCGCACCATCGCGGCCCGTTGGGAGGGCGCCGAGGTGCTCTACGACGCGACACGGGACGACAGCGAGGGCCTCCCGCCGGCCTATGAGCTCGGCTGGAACCACACCACGCTGCGGGCGCTCCGCGTCGACCCCGAGGTCACCTATCTCCAGACCGCCTATATGGGCGACGACCCGCTGGCCTCGATGGCGCGGATGCACGCGATGTTCGGCGACGAGGTGCCGATCCATACCGAGATCACCCGCTTCGACGGGGGCGTGCAGCTTTCGGGCCTGCCGCTGGTGCGCTTCACCAGCGAGGCGCGGCTCGAGGAGATCATGGCGCTCCACGAAGAGAACGGCTGCCCTATCTTCAACCCCCATCGCTACACGCTGGAGGAGGGCGGCATGAAGCAGACCGACCCCCTCCAGCTCGCCTTCAAGCGCGAATGCGACCCCAAGGGCCTGCTGAACCCCGGCAAGATGATCGCCTGGGACGACCCCGACTGGGACTTCGCCAGGCAGCGCTTCTACACCTACCCGGGACTCGCCGCCTCCTGAGGGCCGCCCGGCCTGCGCGGTGCGGCGGCGCCGGGGGGGGGGGGGGGGCGGCCCCCCCCCCCCCCCCCCCCCCCCCCCCCACC
>JBCBEP010000064.1:0-20072 GCA_038528605.1 Pseudomonadota bacterium | reverse complement strand
ACCTGCCGGCCACCTCCATGACGCACCACTACCTGGTGACGGACACGGTGCCCGAGTTCCAGGCGCTCGACCACGAGCTGCCCGTGGTGCGGGACGACCGGCTCGTCTCCGGCTACATCCGCATGGAGCAGAAGTCGGGCCTCATCGGCATCTACGAAAAGGCCAACCCCAACACGGTCTGGGAGGACCACTGCCCCTGGGAGGCGGAGAACGAGCTCTTCGAAGCGGATTACGACCGGATCATGCCCTGGCTCGAGAACGCGATGGAGCGCATGCCCATCCTCGCCGAGCTCGGCATCAAGCGCGAGGTGCACGGCGCCATCTCCCACCCGCCGGACGGCAACCCGCTCATCGGCCCGGCGCCTGGCCTCCAGAACTACTGGTGCTGCTGCGGCACACAGATCGGCATCGGCTGGGGCCCCGGCCTCACGCGTGAGCTTGCCCGCTGGATGGTCCATGGCGCGGCCGAGATCAGCATGCGCGAGTTCGACCCCCGCCGCTTCGGCGCCTACGCCGACAAGGACTACCAGGTGACCAAGGCGAAGGAGGATTACCTCCTCCGCCACGAGATCCCCTTCCCCCATTTCAACCGCCTCGAGGCCCGCCCGGTGAAGCCCTCGGCGCTCTACGAGGACCTGAAGGCGGAAGGCGCGGTGTTCGAGGAGGTGTACGGCCACGAACGCCCCCGCTGGTTCGCGCCCCAGGGCATGCCCGCGGCGGACATCTACGGCTTCAACCGCAGCCCGGCCCTCCACGACATCGTCGCCGCCGAATGCCGCGCGGTGCAGGAGCGCGCAGGGATCATGGATATCTCCGCCTTCTCCAAGGTCGAGGTGAGCGGGCCCCACGCCGCGGCCTTCCTCGACGCCCTGCTGCCCAACCGCCTGCCAAGGCCGGGCCGCATCGCGCTCACCCACCTCCTCACGGAGAACGGGCGCATCGAGCTCGAGACCACCGTCGTCGGCCTCGCGGCGGACCGGTTCTACCTTGTCTGCGCCGCCTTCTTCGAGCAGCGCCTGCTCGATCTCCTGGCCTTCGCCCCGGGCGCCGAGACAGTGACCATCACCAATCGTTCGTCGGACTGGGGCGCCCTCGCCCTCAACGGCCCCCTCTCGCGGGAAATCCTGGCGGCGTGCAGCGACGCGCGGCTCGACAATGCCGCCTTCAAATGGCTGACCGCGCAGGAGATCACGGTAGCGGGTCACACCCTCTGGGCCTTCCGAATGTCCTATGCCGGCGAGCTCGGCTGGGAGTTCCACGGCCCGCGTGACGCCATCCACGCCGCCTTCCGCGCCCTCAAGGCCGCCGGCAAGCCCCACGGCCTCGCCAACTACGGCTCCTTCACCATGAACGCGATGCGGATGGAGAAGGCCTTCAAGGGTGCCGGCGAGCTGACCAACGAGGTCACCCTGCCCGAGGCGGACGTGATGCGCTTCGTCAAGCTCGACAAGGATTTCCGGGGCAAGTCCGCCACGGAAGCCGACAGCCCCCGCTGGAAATGCGTCTACCTCGACATCGCGGACAATGGCGTGTCGGACGGCAATGGCGGCGAGGCAGTGCTCGCGGGCGGCGCGCAGGTGGGCACCGTCAGCTCCATCGCCTTCGGCCACCGCAGCCGGAAGCTCCTCGCCTTCGCCTATGTCCGCCCCGAACACGCCGCCCCGGGAACGACACTCAATGTCGTGATCATGGGCGACCCCCGCCCCGCCAAGGTCTTGGCTGACGCCGTCTACGACCCCGAGAGCGCGCTACCGCGACAGGACGCGCCGGAGATGGCAGCAGAATGACAGAGATCGACCTACCCTATTTTGGCCGGATCGAGCTCGATCCACTGCGCGAGATTTACGACGCAAACGTGGTGCTCGACGGAATGCCTAGCGAGATCTGGCTCGAGTTCTTCGAAGAGAGGACAGCGAAAGGTGCCGACTGGCAGGTGGTCTTAGTTTTCCTGGGGCAGATTGAGCGTCACGCCAACACCGCACGGCGAACCCTGAGGACGGCCTTGGGACAGGAAGAGCTGGCCTCCTACCGCAATCACCATATCAGCGAGGGCGTGCTCCCTCGGGAGACGGATCTCAATGCGCTCCAACGGGTAATGAAGCTCCGGAAGGTGGGCATCCGACCGAAGCCGGGAAGGGACGAGTTCGCGACCTTCGACTTCACCCTGCCGGACGACGTCACCAACCAACTGATGGTTGTGCGCCTGACGGGTGCTGGCGAAGCCGTGTCGGTCGACATGGAAAGCTAAACCGGAAGGAGCGGTCCAAGATATGGCGGTGATGAAGGCGATGGTGTTGATGGGGCATGGGGATGTGGACCAGCTCGTGTGGCACGAGGACTGGCCGCGCCCCGAGCCCGGACCGGGCGAGGCGCTCATCAAGGTCGCCGCCTGCGGGCTGAACAATACCGACGTCAACACCCGCTCCGGCTGGTACTCGAAGGCGGTGACCGAGGCGACGACCGGCGGCGCCTATGCGGAGGTGGACGAAGAAGACCCCACCTGGGGCGGCCGCCCGATCACCTTCCCCCGCATCCAGGGCGCCGATGTCGCTGGCACGGTCGAGGCGGTAGGCGAAGGCGCCGATCCCGCCCTCATCGGCCGCCGCGTGATGATCGACACCTGGCTGCGCGACCCTGCGGACCCGATGAACCTCGACAAGGTCGGCTACTACGGCAGCGAATGCGACGGGGGCTATGCGGAGTACACGAAGGTCCACGCCCGCCAGGTCCACCCCATCGACACTGACCTGACCGACGCCGAACTCGCCACCTTCGCCACCGCCTACATCACGGCCGAGAACATGCTCGACCGGGGCGATGTGCGCGAGGGCGACACAGTGCTTATCCCCGGTGCGTCGGGCGGCGTGGGCTCGGCCCTCATCCAGCTCGCCAAGCGCCGCGGCGCACGCCCTATCGCCATGGCCGGCGAAGGAAAATGGGATGCGCTGAGGCCACTCGGCCCCGAGGCGATCCTGCCTCGCTCCCCTGAAAACCTCGCCGACGCGCTGGAGGAGGCGACGGGCCGCCGTGAGGTCTCGGTGGTCTGCGACGTGGTGGGCGGCACGATCTGGTCCCAACTCCTCGGCGTCGTCGAGCGCGGCGGGCGCTATGCCTGCTCCGGGGCCATCGCCGGGCCCATCGTGGAGTTCGACCTCCGCACCTTCTACCTCCGCGACCTGCAGATGCGCGGCGCCACCATAGTGCCCGACGGGACCTTCGCCCGCCTCGTCGGCTACATCGCCCGCGGCGAGATCAAGCCCGTGCTCGCGGCCACCTATCCGCTCTTCGCCCTTCGCGACGCCCAGCGCGCCTTTATCGACAAGGGCTATGTCGGCAAGATCGTGGTGACCGTGTGAGCGAAGCATCGGCGGCCCTGCACCACCTGCTCGACGAAGCGCTGGCAACGGTTCAGCGAACCCCGACGCTCGCCGCCTTCGCCGGGGAAACGCTCGACGGGCCCCTGCCTCTAACCCTGCCCAGGCACCGCAGCTTCCCTGCCGTCGCAAGGCTCGCCTGCTACGAGGCGCTGTGCACGGACGAGACCCGCGCGCTCACCGACGCGGTTCGCGCCGCCGCCCCGTATCTTGCGTGGCAGCAGACCTATTCTGCGGAGGAGGTGGGGCCCGCGTTTCTCGACGCCTATGCCTGGTTCAATCTAGTGAGCCCGGAGGGGCCGTTCGACGCGCCGGACATCCGCGTCGCCATCGGCACCTGGGGGCATGGGCTGCATTATCCGCGCCACGCCCATGCGCCCGCCGAGGTTTACTACGTGATCGCGGGCGGCGCCGTGTTCGAGACGGACGGACAGCCCGACGCCTGGCTAAGCCCGGGCGAGACGCGCACCCATCGGCCAAACGTGATGCACGCGGCGCGGATGAGCGACGGCCCCCTGCTCGCCCTCGCCCTCTGGCGCGGCGAGGCGCTGATGGCGCGCTCCACGTTCGAGGCGGCAGCGCCATGAAGATCACCCGCATCGCCGTCTATCGCACCGGGCTGCCATACGTGGACGGCGCCTATGCCTGGGGCGCGGGCAACGCAATCACCACGGCAGAGGCGAGCGTGGTGGTCCTGGGCACGGATGCTGGGCTCGCAGGCGCGGGCGAGTTCACCCCCTGCGGCGAGAACTACATGGTCGCCCATTCCGAGGGCGTGCTCGCCGCCGCCCGCCTGCTTGCGCCAAAGCTCCTCGGCGAGGATCCGCGCCAGGTCGCCCGCATCGAACAGCTCATGGACGCGACGATCCAGGGCCATGGCTACGCGAAGGCGCCCTTCGATGCGGCCTGCTGGGACCTGCTCGGCCAGTCCCTCGGCGCGCCGCTCTGGCTCCTCCTCGGCGGCAAGCTCACCGACGGCGCGCCGATGTACCGCGTCGCGCCGCAGCGCGGCCCGGAGGAGACGCGCGCCGAACTCGCCCGCCACCGCGCCGCCGGCTACCGCCAGTTCCAGGCCAAGGTTGGGGCGGACTGGGCGCGGGACATCGACACCATCCAAACCCTCGTGCCCCTGCTCGAACCCGGTGAGAAGCTGATGGCCGACGCGAACAAGGGCTGGCGCGTCGACAATGCCATCCGCGTCGCCCGCGCCACGCGGGAGCTCGACTACATCCTCGAACAGCCCTGCCTCACCTATGAGGAGTGCCAGCAGGTCCGCCGCGTCGCCGACCATCCGATGAAGCTCGACGAATGCGTGACCGGCATGGAGGCCGCCCGCCGCATCGTGGCGGACCGCGGGGCCGATCTCGTCTGCCTGAAAATCTCGAACCTCGGCGGTCTCTCGAAGGCGCGGCGGGTGCGGGACTTCTTCGTGGAAGCGCGCATTCCAGTGGTAGCGGAGGACACTTGGGGCGGAGAGATCGCGACCGCCACACTCGCCCATTTCGCCGCCTCCACGCCGCCGGAGTTCCTGCACAACACCACGGACCTCCACAACTACAACACCCGCTCCACCGGCCGCCCGCCGCCGCCGGTGCGCGACGGCCGCCTCTTCGCGCCGGATGCGCCGGGCCTCGGCGCTGTGCCCGACTACGAAAGCCTCGGCCCGCCCGTGGCGGAGTGGAGCCTCTGAACCATGCGCATCTCCCGCCTCACCGTCTGGCATCTGAGCGTGCCGCTTTCCGTGCCCTACATCTTCTCGGGCGGGCGGCAGCGCGTCGATGCGCTCGACGTCACCTATCTCCGCATGGAGACCGACGAGGGGCTTGCGGGCTGGGGCGAGGGCAGCCCCTGGGGCCACGCCTACCTGCCCGCCCACGGCCCGGGCATCCGGGCCGGCATCCAGACCCTGGCCCCCGCCGTTCTCGGCCGTGACCCGCGCGCCCTCCTCGCCCTCAACACGGCCATGGACACGCAGCTCCCCGGGCACCAGTCCGCGAAATCCCCGATCGACATGGCGGCCTGGGACATTCTGGGCCAGGCCACGGGCCAGCCCCTCTGGCGCCTCTTCGGCGGGGAAGCGGCGGTGCCCGTGCCCCTCAACTCGAGCATCAGCACCGGCACGCCAGACGAGATGATCGCCCGCATCCAGGCCGCCTCCGCCATGGGCTACCGCACGCATTCGGCCAAGCTCGGCGGCAGCGACATCGCGGGCGACATGGCGCGGATGGACGCCATCTCCGAAGCCCTGCCAGCGGGCGAGAACATCACCTTCGACATCAACCGCGCCTGGACGCCCGCCACCGCCATCCGCGTCCTCAACACGACGCGCGCGCGGGACTGGATCGAGCAGCCCTGCGAGACCCTCGCGGAATGCGCTCATGTCGCCGCCCGCGTGCCCCAGCCCATGCTGCTCGACGAATGCGCCCACAGCTTCGGGGACCATCTGGAAGCCTGGAAGCTCGGCGCCTGCGAGGGCGTGAAGGTGAAGCCCAACCGGCTTGGTGGCCTCACCCGCTGCCTGCAGGTGCGGGACTTCTGCCTCTCTGTCGGCTGGCAGATGCATATCGAGGATGTGGGCGGCACGGCGCTGACCGACACCGCCACCTTCCACCTCGCCGCATCCACGCCCGCCAGCCACCGGATGGCCAGCTGGCTCGCCCACGCGCACCTTGCGGAGGACCCGATCCCGGGCCAGGGCGTGCGCAACGAGGGCGGCTTCGCCACACCGCCCAGCACCCCGGGCCTGGGGGCCGCGCCCGACGCGGCAGAGCTCGGCACCCCAGCCGCAACCTACGAGGCCTGATCCCCATGCTCCACGCCACCCTCAAGACCAAAGAGCTGCGGATCACGGGGCTCACCCTCTGGCAGCTGCCGCTGACCTCGCACGTGACCTACACCATGGCATCGGGGAAGGAGTGTGCGACCGTCACCACGACCGTTCTGCGCATCGATACCGATGCCGGGATCAGCGGCTGGGGCGAGATCTGCCCGATCCCGCACTATCTGCCCGCCTATGCCGGCGGCGTCGTCCCCGCCATCCAGGAACTCGCCCCCATCCTCCTCGGCGCCGACCCGGTGGGGCCGGAAGCGCTGATGGCGAAGCTGGATGCCTGGCTACCCGACCATCGCTTTGCGAAATCAGCCATCGACATCGCGCTCTGGGACATCACGGGCAAGGCGGCTGGCCTGCCGCTCTGGCGCCTCCTCGGCGGGCGACGTGACGAAACCCTGCCCCTCTACCACTCGATCACCTGCATCGCGCCCGACGAGATGGCCCGCATCGCCCGCGAGGCACAGGCCGCGGGCATGAAGCAGTTCCAGGCGAAGCTTGGCGCCGATGACGACTGGGCAGCGGACGCCGAGCGTCTGCGCGCCGTGCGGGAAGCCGTCGGTCCGGGCCCGATCGTCTATGGCGACTGGAACTGCGGCTCCACACGGCTCGAAGCCACCCGCACCGGCCGCGCGGTGGCCGATCTCGATGTGATGCTGGAGCAGCCCTGCCCCACGCTGGCGGACTGTGCGGCGGTGCGCGCTGCCACCGGCCTGCCCATGAAGCTCGACGAGCTGGCGCACGACACGGAGACGCTGCTCGAGGCCCACCGCCTCGGCTGCATGGATGCCGTTGCCATCAAGCTTTCGAAGTTCGGCGGGCTCTCCGCGGCAAGGCGGGCGCGGGACCTCTGCCTGCATCTCGGGGCGCGCATGTGCGTGGAATGCGTCTGGGGGTCGGACATCGTGACGGCGGCAGGCCTGCATCTCGCGGCCAGCACGCCCCCCGCGGCCCTCCTCAACACCTGCGATCTCTCGGGCTACGTGGCGCCGCGGCTAGACCCGGCGGCGCCGAGCCGCAGCGAGGGGCGGATCGCGCCGCCCTCAGGACCGGGTCTCGGCATCGCGCCGGATATGGCGCTGCTAGGGGCTCCCGTCGCCAGCATCGGCTGACGTCGACGCCCTTTAACTGCCTTTCGTCAAACCGGGCCGAGACCGTGCTGCTCGATCAGCTCCATCAACCGCTTGCCAGCGTCGCGGCGATGCGTGCGATGCAGGTCATCGGCCAGCGCCGGGTCCCGCTTCCGGATCGCATCGACCAGTGCCCGATGGTCCGCATTCGAGCCATGCGGCGCAGGCCGCAGACGTAGCGTCAGCATTCGGGCGCGCTGCACCTGGTCCGCCACACGCTGCGTGAAGGTGATGATCCGCGAGTTTCCGGCCGCCATGACAAGCCGGCGGTGGAACGCATCGTCGGCATCCGCCCAACGCTCCAGATCCTCTTCGCCGGCAAGGGCGGTCTCCATCTCCACGAGGTCGCTCTCGAAGGCCTCGTCTTCCTCCTCGGTCAGTCCGCGCTCCGCAAGCTTCGCCGCTGCGAGGGGTTCGAGTGCGGTCAGCACCTCATAGATCTCGCGCATATCGGTGAGATTGATCGGCAGGACCCGCATCCCCCGGCGGGGCCGCATCTCAACAAGGCCCTGGCTTTCGAGGATGATCGCCGCTTCGCGGACCGGCGTGCGCGACATCCCAAGCATTTCGGCAAGTTCGACTTCGAGATGCGTCGACCCGGGCGGCAGCTTGTTCGTGACCACCATCTCACGCAGTACGCTGAATGCTCGCCTCGCTTGCGACTTCTGACTCACGACCCGTTCCAACATACTGTCCCTTTCTATTCTACCGACTGACCGCATTGCCGGCTGTGCGCTGTCCACTCGAGCGTGGGTAATCGCCCCCGTCACAAACGCATTCGTGTTTTCTAAATCATGGCTAGTGCATTCAGTGGGGTGCTGACAATGGTTTCGACGTACTCGTAGCAACAATCTTGCGTGGCAAAGGGCCGCGTAATGGCTGAAAGGTCGCGCAACGCAGCTTCGCCGTCGCCAGGCCCAGGAAATGGACGACATTCGGGACAGGAGGTCTCGAAAGACCAACACGCTATCCGTCTTGGGCGCGGACTTCCGGTCAGGCGCTCTACCGAGTTAAGCCTTACCCGTCCGTTTCAGCCGTGGAGAGCACATGATGACCGCCTTGCACCGGAGAGCGCTGGGCCAGGGCGGCCCGTCCGTCTCCTCGCTCTGCCTCGGCACGATGATGTTCGGGGATCAGACCGAGGCGCCGGAAGCGGCGCGGATCCTGGAAGCCTTCTTCGCGGCGGGCGGCAACTTCGTGGACACGGCCGACACCTACACCGGCGGCGCGTCGGAACGGATGCTGGCCGAGCTCCTTGTCGATGCACCGGACGATCTCTTCCTCGCCACGAAAGCGGGCAACCCGGTCGCAGGCGTCGAAGGCTCCGGAAGCCTCGCGCCGGACTGGCTGACTCGCGCGGTGGACATGAGCTGCGAGAGGCTGCGCCGCGATCGTCTCGATCTCCTCTACCTGCACCTCGATGACGAACTCACGCCGCGCGAGGACGTTGTCTCCTGCCTCGGCAGGCTTCTGGCCGAGGGGCGGATCGCGCATTGGGGCATCTCAAACTTCCGGGCGTGGAAAATGGTGGACATCGTGCACCTGGCCGACGCCGCTGGCGTGGCGCGCCCCGTCGTCGTCCAGCCCTACTACCACATGCTCAACCGGGGTGCGGAGCAGGAGATCATTCCGGCCGCCGCGCATCTCGGCATGGGTGTCGTGCCCTATTCCGTGCTGGGGCGGGGTATGCTGACCGGCAAATACGGCACGGATGGCCCGCCAGAAGGCTCGCGCGCCGCCCGCGGCGACCCGCGCCTCCTCGAAAACGAATTCCGGCCCGAGACCATGGCCGCCGCCGCCAAGCTCGCCGCGCACGCCACTGCCAAGGGAAACACGCCGATCGGCTATGCGCTCAACTGGGCGCTCGCCAACACGAACATCACGAGCGCCCTCATCGGCCCGAAGAGCCTCGCGCAACTCCGCGACTACTTGGCCGCAACCGGTGAGCCTTATGACGACGCGGATGAAGCGATGGCGGAGGAGATCTGCCCAAGCGGCAGAGCGCCTGCAGCCTTCTATGCCGACCCGAAATACCCCTATCGCGGCCGGTCACGCGCCTGAGGCCGCGCGCTCTCACGACCTCCTTCCCTGAGATCCCGGGAAAGCTTCCAGGCGAGCGGACGTCCCTTGGGGCAGATCGTCCGCTCGCCTGGGTCCCTTCAGCGCCGCCCCGATGGGATGGGGGAATGGCGGAGAGGCGCCGAAGAGCCACGGCGCGGCGCAGGCCGCCGCGCGCTGTCTCGAGAAGGATGTTCAGCCCGTCAGATCGGCGCCTGCGCTGCCCGGTGCCCGCAGCTGCACAATCGCGGGCGCCGCCCGCTCATTGGCTTCGCGCTCAAGCCGGAAGGCCGCCTTGCCGAGGAGCTCAAGCTGCCCCCGCCGCCGCAGGGCTCCAAACGCCCGGCTCACCGTCTCCAGCGTCAATCCGAGATGATCGGCAATATCGCGGCGCGACATGGGGAGAGAAACGAAGCCGGACGCGAGTTGCAGGTCCTTCCCCGCCTGGCGCGTAAACTCTGCCAGAAACCCCCGGAGCCGCGCCTCCGCCGGCAGCGAAGCGATGCGCAGCAGGTGCCGCTCCCGCTGGCGCAACTCATCCCGCACATAGCGCCGCTGCGCCCGCACAAGCTCCGGCGATCGCTGCGCCGCCTTCTCGAGATGCGGCAGGGGCAGCACCAGAACACGCGCGCGGCTCACCGCTTCTGCCGTGAAGTGCCGGCGCGCGGCAAACGGCAGGCCGAGCAGCCGCCCGGCGCCCGGAAAGGAAAAGATATGGCGCCGGCCATCCTCGGAAATCAGACAGCAGCGCAAGACACCCGAGGTGACGAGATAAACGGCGTCCGCCTCTTCGCCATCAACAAACAGCACCCGCTCCTCTTCCAGCATCATTGCAGCGCCTTCGCGGCGGAACAACTGAGAGATCGGAGAAACAGGATTTGACAATGCATTATCTAATGGATCTTCCAACATGACCACGCTCCAGACACACCCGATTGGTCGTTATTATGTGACTAATTCGAAAAGCGAATTAATCAGGAAGATCCCTAGCAACGACTAGAGGTTTGCGCATGCGCTGACTGGATTGCTCGCACTAATCGTCAAACTTTGGATCAATTCCTGCCTTCACTGCGGCACGTACAAGATGAGACAACGTCCGGGCCCCGGTCTTCTCCATCACCCGCGCGCGATGAAGTTCCACGGTCTTTGGGCTCACGCTAAGCCGGTGTGCAATCATCTTGTTCGCGTGCCCAGCGACGACGCCGAGCATCACGTCGAGTTCGCGCTGCGTAAGCGTTTCAAACGGCGTTCCGAGCAGATAAGCGGCTGGGGGCGCCGGCATATTCGCAGCGTCGCACGGACAGGGATCGCTCCTCGCCGGCCCCTCATGACCGGAAGGTGCCATCAATACATCAAGACGAAAAGCAAGTGCGTCCATGAGTGCACTACGGCGGATAACGTCTTTCGCACCGGCTGCTAAAGCTTCTGAGCCAGATACCGCATCGTTGCCTTCTATAACCGCAATTATAGGCACGCCAACATACGCTTGACGCAGAGCTTTTAACTTGCCCGCAGCCAGGCTCCGGTCATCAGCATCGGCAGCATAGTCAGTGAGTATGCACCGTAACTCCATCGCAAGATCAGCAGCTTGCTCACCATCAGCCTGAGAAAAGAGCGGCTGCATCCCACATTCACGAACAACCTCAGCGAGCCTGTCACCGAGAGAAGGCTCATTAATATCGATCAAAATAAAGGCTCGCGTAGCGCCAAGAGCCATTTGCTTGTAGCCTCAACTGTGGCGGGAAATCACCGCTCTCTCTTCGCGCTCACGAAATAGTGCTGTGGTGGTGAAAGTGAAGGGATTGCAACTGTCATGCCAAAGACTGGAAAGCCGGTATGCAGATGCTGTTGGTGTAATGCATGCATCCGCGGCAACGCCCATGCCACAGGCGGCAAAAAGTTTGAGAGCGGGCACGCCGGTTGGGGCGCACCCGCTCTCTTGCTTCAAGCCGGCTGGGGGGAGCCGGCACTCGACGCAGCCGTCAATGCCGCTGGGGTCTGAGGGGAAGTGGCATCATGGGTATTCGTCGAGATAACGCTGCATCGTCGCCTCGAACACGGTTTCGAAGGCAGCGTGCGTCTCTTCAGGCGATCGGCAAGAGGAGATAGTCCGCCGGCCGCGGGCCGACCGGTTGCCGGCGATCAGGCCGACCCTCGGGAATGGCACCGCCGCGAGCGCGGAAGAGACGAGGCAGTCGAAGCTCCCGGTCGGCACGCCAACTGGCGCTACCGTCACCGGGAATGGCGCCTGAAAAAAACGCGACAGGACACCATGGTCGTCGGCCGGGCACGTACGCACATAAGCAGACATCGACGCAACTCCAAAACAACGCGACGACTTCATGTACGGCGATCGGCGTCTAGTCTGCTTGACAAATGTCAATTAAGAAGGCGTTTGCATTTATGAATGGAAAACTAATTTCATTATTGAACATATCGGTCGAGCGCCGCCCGCTCTTCGTCATTCAGTGGTGCATCCACAGGCGCTGCGCCGATTTCTTCGCTGGGTTGTTTTTGACTTTGTCGACGCAACCAGAACCAAGCGATACCCCCGCCCACGAGCAGCATCAGGGGGCCGGAGAACCACAGGAAGGCGTTCTCCGCAGTGAAGCGCGGCGTCAGCAGGACGTATTCGCCGTAGCGCGCCACAAGGAAGTCCTTCACCTCAGCATTGCTGTCGCCGGCCACAATGCGCTCCCGCACGACGAGGCGCAGATCGCGCGCAAGCTCCGCGTTCGAGTCGTCTATCGATTCGTTGCGGCAGACGAGGCAGCGCACATCCTTCGAGACCTCACGCGCCCGCGCCTCCAGCGCCGGGTCCTCGAGTATCTCGTCAGGCTGTACCGCGACAGCCGGCAGCGGTGCGGCGAGCGAGAGGCAGAGCGCCAGGAGAAGCCCCCTCATGCCGCCGCCCCTTCCGCTGGGGCCGCTTCGGCCCGCGCCCGCTTCGTGACAGCGCCGACGCGGTAGCGCCTGTCGGTGAGGCTGACGATGCCGCCGATGCTCATGACGACGCAGCCCAGCCAGATCCAGACCGCCAGCGGCTTGGCATAGGCCCGCACGGTCCACGCATCGCCCACGGCCTGCTTGTCACCCAGCACGACATAGATGTCGCGGAGCAGGTTGCTGTCGATCGCCGCTTCCGTCGTCGGCGTGCGGGCGACCGGGTAGAAGCGCTTCTCGGCACAGAGGGCGCCTACGGGACGCTCGTCATCCAGCAAGGTAAACCGGCCGATCGCCGTGCTGAAGTTGCGGCCCTCCCCCCCCTTCAGCCACGCATCCTGGCCGATCTCGCAGGTCGCCACCTCGAAGGGTGCGCCGAAGGGCAGCTGATCCACGCCTTCGAACCGCAGGTTATAGCCGCCGATCTCGATGGCCTCGCCAGGTTCCATCAGGAGGATGCGCTCCTCCTCCCATGCCGTGATGGCGGCAATGCCGGCGACGGTGATGGCGAGACCGGCATGCGCAAGCCACTTGCCCCACTCCGCCCTCGGCAGCCGCCAAAGGCGCTGCGCGGCCTGCGCAGCACTCGCCTTCGGCAGCCCCGCCCGCTCGCCGAGTTCCACGATCACGCCCAGCGCCATCCAGGCCGCCAGCGCCAAGCCCACGGGCGCGAGCAGCGCGGCGCCGGTCTGCAGGCCCCAGGCGATGCCACCGACAGCCAGCGCCGCGCCAGCCGCCCACCAGAGGCGGGAGAGCACGCGGCCCATATCCGCCCGCTTCCAGCTCATCAGTGCCCCAAGCGGCAGCACCAGGAAGAGCATCACCATGAAGGGCGTGAAGGCCATGTTGAAGAAGGGAGGGCCGACGGAGATCTTCGCCCCGTCGATATACTCTCGGAAGAGCGGGGCGAGGGTGCCGACGAAGACGACGCCGGTCGCCACCGCGAGCAGCAGGTTGTTGGCCACCAGCGCGCCCTCCCGGCTCACCGGCCGGAACACACCTTCGGAGCGCATCGCGGGCGCGCGCCAGGCAAAGAGCGCGAGCGAGCCGAGGACCGCAACGGCCAGAATGCCGAGGATAAAGACACCCCGTGTCGGGTCCGTTGCGAAAGCATGGACGCTGGTGATGACGCCCGAGCGGACGATGAAGGTACCCACAAGGCTCAGAGAGAAGGCGAGGATGGCGAGCAGGATTGTCCAGACCTTCAGCGATGCCCGCTTCTCCACAACCACAGCCGAGTGCAGCAGTGCAGCGGCAACGAGCCAGGGCATGAAGGACGCGTTCTCCACCGGGTCCCAGAACCACCAGCCGCCCCAGCCGAGCTCGTAATAGGCCCAGTAGGAGCCGAGCGCGATACCGAGGGTGAGTGCGATCCAGGCCGCCAGCGTCCACGGCCGCACCCAGCGCGCCCAGGCGGGGTCGACCCGTCCCTCGATCAGCGCCGCAACGGCGAAGGAGAACGCCATCGAGAGGCCAACATAGCCGATGTAGAGAAATGGCGGGTGGAAGGCGAGACCGGGGTCCTGCAGCAGCGGGTTGAGGTCGCCCCCGTCCACCGGCACGGGGTTGAGGCGCTCGAACGGGTTCGACGTGAAGAGCGTAAACAGCAGAAAGGCCGTTCCGATCATCGCCTGCACGGCGAGCGCGCGCGATTTCAGCGGCAGCGGCAACCGGCGCCCGAAGGCCGCGACCATCGCGCCGAAAAGGACCAGGATGAGCACCCAGAGCAGCAGGGAGCCCTCATGGTTCCCCCAGACCCCGGTGATCTTGTAGAGCAGCGGCTTGGCGGAATGCGAATGCTCCGCCACCAGCTTCACCGAGAAGTCCGACGTGACGAAGGCGTGGGTGAGGGCTGCGAAGGAGAGCCCCACAAGCGCGAACTGCACGAGCGCCGCCGGAGACGCCGCGCGCATCCAGTCCTGCCACCCCCGCTCCGCGCCGACGAGCGGAATGCTCATCTGAAAGAGCGAGACGACGAGGGCGAGGATGAGGGCGAAATGCCCGAGTTCGACGACCATGGACCGACCTTTCTGCTGGCTCGGCAGAGAGTAAGCCCCTAGCCTCCGACACGGAAGAGGCGCATTGCCGCCGTCCACAAGCGCGTGAGCGCGTTTCATGCTAGCCTGTACTGCGCATATCGGAGGGCTGCCCATGGGGCGCGTGCGGCGGACACGTTGGACGATTTTAGCGGTCGCGACGCTCGGCCTCTTCGCCCTTTTCCTCGGCATCGCGCGGGAGGATCCCGTCCTCTATCCCGCGGCGCCCGACAGGGCGCGCTGGGTCGCCGTAGTCGACCATGGCTGGCATGCCGGGCTTGTGGTCGCGTCCGCCGATCTCAGGGCCGTGGCGGTGACACTCGGGCGCAAGAACCCGGCGGCAGCGGCGACCCTGCGCCAACTGGCGGC
Source organism: Pseudomonadota bacterium (assembly GCA_038528605.1). Lineage (GTDB taxonomy): Bacteria > Pseudomonadota > Alphaproteobacteria > Rhodobacterales > Rhodobacteraceae > Thermohalobaculum. The sequence goes on along the minus strand of JBCBEP010000064.1, from coordinate 5,332 downwards.
GCGGTACCCGACGGCGCCGTTCCTCGAAATCGGCTGGGGCGAAGCGGCGGTCTACCGGAGCGTGAGGCAGATCGACGATCTCAGCCTCAGCGTGGCAGCGCGCGCCTTGCTCTGGCCAACGCCTTCGGTGCTCCATGTGGTCCCGCTTGCCGGACCGCCGGCTCAGTTCCTGCGCGGGGCGGCTCAGCACCCCCTCGCGCTTTCCGAGGAGGGGTTTGCCGCGCTGGCCCGGGGCCTCGCGCAAACGGCATCAACGGATGAGGCAGGGCGATTGGACGAGCTCGGCCCGGGCCTCTACGGAGGGGGTGTCTTCTTCGCTGCCAGCCCGGCCTACAGCGCCCTGCACACCTGCAACCACTGGATCGCCGGCCTCCTTCGCCGCGCGGGCGTGCCGGCATCGTGGCTCACTTCCGCGTGGAGCGGCGGGCTCATGGCCGAGCTCGGCTGGCGGACCAACGATCTCGCCCTCTGAGCAGCGCTCAGAAGAGCGCGGCGACAACGGCGATGAGGACGATGGTGTAGAGCGCAACCGAGAGCGCGACCATGCCCGTGGAGAAATACTTGCCCACAGCCGCACGCGCCGAGAGCGAGAGCTGGCCCAGCAGTTCCGGCCATGTGTAGGAGACAAAATCTCCCTGCGTCATCATCGAGATGACCCGGCCTTCCTCATCCACGATCGGCAGGCGCCGGAAGCGCTCGTTGGACATGATGCGCAGCCAGTCGATCAGGTTGTCCTCGGCGCTTGCGGTACGGACATCGGTGGTCATGACATCCTCAAGCCGGGTGTTCTCCAGGTCTCGCCCCTCATCGATCACCCGCGTCAGGGCATCGCGCTCCGTGAAGATGCCGAGCATTCGTCCCTCCGGATCGGTGACGACCACCGAGCCGTAGCGGCGCTTGCACATCTCCCGCACCGCCTCGCGCAGCGGCGTGTCCGGCGCCATGGTCAGAACACGTGGCTTGCTCGAGTATTCGGGCCGATCCTTGATCCTCATCCGCCGGGCACCTTTCGCACTGCTCAGGCCTTAAGGCTAAGGCGACGACGCCTCGCATAAAGTACTGAAATGCAACAGAAAGGCGCCGGAGCTCAAAGAAAGACCTGGCCGTCCATCAACACGGCCGCGGCGCCGCCGACCCGCACGCCCTCAATCGCATCGCGGGGGCCGAGGACTTCGACGCTGGCGCTGCCGGGGCGGCCCATGCCGTGGCCCTGCTCAGCCGTGAAGCTGGGGCTTTCGATCAGGCCTTCGGACCAAAGGTAAGCCGCCAGCGAGCCGGTGGCCGAGCCGGTGAACGGGTCCTCCGGCGGCTCCGGCGGCGGGAGCAGGAGGCGGGCGGCGGTATCGCCCGCCGCCGTGAACCCCCCGCGCACGAAGAGAAACGGCTCCCAGAAGTCGAGCCTCTCACGCGCTTCGAGCATCGCGGTACCGTCCATCTCGGCGCGCGCCAGCGCCTCGTGGTCCTTAAGCTCGGTCACGCAGAACATGTTGCCCGTTGCCACGCTCCGCGGTCGGCCCACGATGTCCGCAGGCTCGAGGCCCACCAGCGACGCGACGATCTCTGGCGCATGATAAGCCCCGAACCGCGGCGCGGGCTGGGTCATTGTAAAGACCGGCTGCGCCCCGCTCCTGTCGATGGTGACGGGCATGACACCGGCGCCCACCTCCAGCGTGATCTCGTGCCGCCCCGCCAGAAGCCCCGCATGATCCAGCGCCATGCAGGTTGCGATGGTCGGGTGCCCGGCCATCAGGATCTCGCGGGAGGCGAGATAGTAGCGCGCCCCGAAATCAGCGACATCGGAGCCCACGAGGAACGCACATTCGCTCAGCCGCGTCTCCTGCGTGAAGGCGAGGCGGGTCTCGACGGGCACATCCGCCGCATCGAACACGACAGCGCAGGGGTTCCCTCCGAACGTCCGGTCCGTAAACGCGTCGATCCAGACGACGCGGCGGCCCTTCATGAGCCGCCACCAGCCTTGGGTTCGCCGAACTCGTCCTTCCAGTGGCCCTGCGCCTTGAGCGCGTCGGCGACCTCCTTGGGCATGTAGTTTTCGTCGTGCTTGGCCAGCACTTCCTGTGCCTCGAAGGTGCCGTTGCGCCAGAAGCCCTCGGCAACGATCCCCTGGCCCTCGCGGAAGAGGTCCGGCAACACGCCCACGAAGGCGACCGTGACGGCAGCGCCCCCATCGGTCACGTCGAAGCGCACGGCCTCGCCCTGCCCGCGCTCTACCGAGCCTTCCTCGACGAGCCCGCCGATGCGGAGCAACCGCTCGGGCCCCGGTTGCTCCGCCACGATCTCACTCGGCGATTTGAAGAAGGCGATCGTGTCCTGAAATGCGAACCCCACAAGCGCCGCAGCTCCTGAGAGCGCGACGGCGCCGAAAATCATCATCTGAATGCGCCGCTGCTTACGTGTCGCCATCGCGAAAGCCTCCTCGTCATCGCCCTTTAGATCGGCAATCGACGCGAACTGTGCAAGGCGGCGATGCGCGGCACCCTCACGGGAAGAGCGGCGCCTGCATCAGCCCCTCGGTCTCGTCGAAGCCCAGCATGAGGTTGGCGCATTGAAGGCCCATGCCGGAGGCGCCTTTCACCAGGTTGTCGAGCGCGCTGACGACGATCGCCCGGCCGGGCCGGCTGTCCGCGGCTACCCCGACATGCATGAAGTTCGAGCCCCTCACATGGCGTGTTCCCGGCGTCTCGCCGAAGGGCAGGACGACGATGAAGGGCTCGGCCGAGTAGGCCTCCGCCAGCGTGGCATGCACGGCCTCGGGCTCGCCATGGAGGTAGATCGTGGCGAGGATCCCGCGGTTCTGCGGGATGAGATAGGCCACAAGCGTCGGCCGCACGGGGCGCCCGGCGGCCGCGCCCATCTCCTGTTCGTACTCCGCGATATGGCGGTGCTTCGCCACGTTATAGGCGTGCACACCCTCTGAGACCTCGGCGAAGAGCAGGTTCTCCTTCACCGAGCGTCCCGCGCCCGAGACGCCCGCTTTCAGATCGACGATGATTTCATCGGGGTCGATCACGCCGGCCTTCAGGAGGGGAAGAACGGGCAGATTGGCACTCGCGGCATTACATCCCGTGGCGGCCACGAGGCGGGCGCTCCGGATCGCCTCCCTGTGGATCTCGGGGAGGCCATAGACCGCTTCCGCCTGCAGATCCATGGCGCTATGCGGCCGACCGTACCACCGCTCATAGGCCGACGGGTCCTTCAGCCGGAAGTCGGCGGAAAGATCGACGATCTTGAGATCCCGCGGCAGGACGCTCACCACCTCCTGCGTCGTCGCATGAGGCAGGGCGCAGAACGCGATGTCGATCCCCGAGAAGTCCACATCCTCGATGCGCGTGAGGGTCGGCAGGGCGAGATGGCGAAGATGGGGGAAGACCTCGGCCATCGTCTTGCCGGCCTTGGCATTCGCCGTGAGCGCCGCAACCTCGATGTAGGGGTGCCCGGCGATCAGTCGGACAAGCTCGGCCCCGGTATAGCCGCTCCCGCCCAATACTGCCGCCCGTGCCTTCTGCATCGCCCCGTCTCCACGCTAAACCGGCGCGCCCACCGCCCGGCCGCGCGCCTGATACTGCGGGGCGTGGAATGACGCAATCGAGCGCGGCGGGTCGCTCGATGGCAAAGGAGGGTTCGTGGCGGATCAGCCGAGAAAAAGGCCGGGGCCCTGATTGCGTTCCTTCGCGGGGCCGAGGGCATAGGTCGTCGCGCGCAGATACTCCATCAGCGCCCGGCTGTCCTTCGCGCGGGACAGGATCTCCTGCTTCGGCACCGGGTCGCCAACCACCACCCGGATGGGCGTGTTCACGCGGCTCTCGAACTCGTTGATCAGGAGTGCCATGCGCAGCGTGGTGTTGAGATGGCTCGCGATCTGGAAGATGCGGCTGTTCGACCCCTCGAAATACAGCGGCACCACCGTAGCGCCGGACTTCGCGATCATCTTCGCCGTGAAGGTCTTCCAGATGGGGTCCGACGCACGGCCGAAGGGCTTTGCTGCCGTCGAGACCGTGCCACCCGGGAAGATACCGATGGCGCCCCCATTGGCGAGATAGGCGAGCGCCTCCTTGCGGGTCTGGATGTTGATCCGCTGAGCTTCCTTGCTCTCCTGAAAGTCGATGGGGAGGATGACCTTCTCGAGGTCCTTCGCCCTGCGGAACACCGTGTGGGCGATGATCTTGAAGTCCCCCCGGGCCTCCGAGAGGATCCGGCCCAGCGCCAGACCGTCGAGAATGCCGTAAGGATGGTTCGCGACCATGATGAGCGGACAGTCCCGCGGGATGCCTTCAAGACCGCGCCCCTGCAGGTCGATGGTGATGCGGTAGCGGGCGCGCATCACCTCCCAGAAGTCCTGTCCCTGCTCCACCTCGCGCTCATAGCCATCGGCCATGCGCAGGAGCCGTGGGCGCCCCGTCAGGTTCTCGATCGACCGGATGACGGCGCGCGCGGCCCGGGTGCGCGCCGAGAAGGAGTAGCTGATGTCCCGTGGCGTAGCGCCCGTGGCGCCGTGATGATCGTGCACGGGGGGACGCTCCCCGTCTTCCAGCCCAGCGCTCCGCTGCATGGCCGCTCCCGCCGTAATCCTTCCCGCTGCCCGCTGCCGCCGGCGCAGGCTTGGCGCAATAAATATGTCACGGCGGGGCAGCCCGCAATCGCCATCCGCAACCCGCGCTATCGGTCACAGCCATTGACATTGGCCCCGCCTCGGGCATCTGACACGGCGAGGTCACGACGGGAGGTTCCATGGAAGGCGATGCCATCTTCGCGCTAGCGGTCTTCATCGTCGCGGCCGTGGCGGCGGCGATGTCCGGCGGGATCTTCAAGCCCGGGGAGTGGTATGAGCGCCTCAACCACCCTTCCTGGCGGCCACCCAACTGGATCTTTCCGGTGGTCTGGACACCGCTCTACGGCATGATCGCGTGGTCTGGCTTTGCCGTGTGGCAGGTCGCAGGCTGGGGCGGCGCGGCAGGCGCGTTCGTGGTCTATTTCCTGCACCTTGCGGTGAATTTCGGCTGGTCGTGGGTCTTCTTCGGGCTCCGCCGGCCGGACTGGGCGCTTGCCGAGGTTGCCCTTCTCTGGCTCTCGATTGTCGCGACGATGATCGCTTTCTCGGCGCATTCGAGCTTCGCGGTCTGGCTGCTCTTACCGTATCTCGTCTGGGTCAGCTTCGCGGCCTTCCTCAACTGGAAGATGATGGTGCTGAACCCCAAGGCGCACGAATTGCAGGTGTAACGCCCCGGCCCCGGGCAGGCAGGCGTTACTGCTTGCGCGGCAGGAGGGCGATGAACCGCCCCTCCTCGAGGTCACGGGTCCGCCGCTTGCCCTCGGT
>JBCBEP010000063.1:0-20126 GCA_038528605.1 Pseudomonadota bacterium | reverse complement strand
GATCACCGCGATCAGCATCGCGAAGATCAGAGCGAGCAGCGTGCTGGCCTCCGCGAGCTCGAAGAGCAGCGCAGAAAAACGCGCGCCGACACCGGTGAGCGCAATCACGCCCACGATGATCCCGGCGCAAGCACAGACCGTGATGATCTGGATGGACATGCGGGCGCCCTCGCCAAGGGCTGAGATGATCCGGCGCGGACCCATGGCATGCGGCGTCAGCCAGCTCACGACGGTGGCTGCGACAATGGCAAGCGTGCCCGCACGGATCACCGAGTAGCCGATGAAGAGCGCACCGATGAGGATCACGATTGGCACGAAGAGATAGGCGCGGCGCAGCAGCTCCCCCGCCTTGGGCAAATCACTCGCCGCAACACCGCCAAGGCCCGTCCGCCGCGCTTCGAAATCCACCATGAAGTAGATCGACGCGAAATAGAGGAGCGCGGGGATAAGTGCCGCAATCACCAGATCCGTGTAGGGGATGCCCGTAATCTCGGCCATGATGAACGCGCCCGCGCCCATGATCGGCGGCATGATCTGCCCGCCCGTAGAGGCGGCGGCCTCGATCGCGCCCGCAGATTGTGGCTTGTAGCCGACGCGCTTCATCAGCGGGATCGTCAACGCGCCGGTCGACACGACATTGCCCGCCGAGGTGCCGTTGATCATGCCCATGAGGCCGGAGGCGAAGACCGAAACCTTCGCCGGTCCGCCCGGCAGCTTCCCGGCCGCAGCGAAAGCACAATCGACGAAGTAATCGCCGACCTTGGAGCTCTGCAGGAAGGCCGCGAACACGATGAAAAGGATGATATAGGTCGAGGAAACGGCCGTCGTCGGCCCGAGAACACCGTTATCCGTGTAGAGATAGGAAAAGAAGCGCGCGGCGCTGTAGCCACGGTGCTCAAGGAAGCCAGGCAGCCAGGGACCGGCGAAGGCATAAGCGACGAAGAGCGTCGCGATGATGACCAGCGCCATACCCGCAACGCGCCGCGTCAGCTCGAGGATCAGCACGACAAGCGCGAAGGCTGCGAAGGCATTGTTCGGGTCGGCAAAGGGCGTCCCGGCGCGAAGACGCAGGCTCAGGGCGTCGAGGCTCAGCAGAATGAACCCGGTTGCGATCAGCGTGGCGCCAACAAGCACCCAGTCATTTGCCGCGATGCGCCCGCTCCGCGCGGGCTGGACCCAGCCTGCGACGATCGCGAGCGTCGTGCCCGCTGCCAGGGAGATGCCGAACCATTCCACCGCGAGATCGGGGCCGGGCGGCGCCTCCGCCAGCGCCATCGCACCAAGCGCCGTGCCGGCCGCCGCGATCGAGAGCCCGCCAAGCGCAGCGAGGCAGACCGAAAGCCACCTGATCGCTGCGGATCCCGCCGAGGACGGCACGGGTGACAAGAGGGACGTCATCGCGAAGCCGAGCACCAGCGTCCCCGCCACGTGGAGGATGCGGAAGCTCCAGGTCTCGAGCGGTGCAATGTTCAGCACATAAAGGTGCCATGCCGCGTAGAGCACGCAGAGGACGCCAAAGGCACGCTGCAGCCCGCCATCTGTCATCGAACCGGCCGCAGCGTCGCCAGTCGGGCTCGACAGATCCTCCGCGCTCGCCTCGCGCACCGCATGTCCTTCCGGCTGAAATGGGGGTCAGTGCGGCGGTCGCCGCAATGGAAAGCTGGGACGCGGGGGCGACAACCCCCGCGCCTTTCTTGGCCGGGCCTCAGCCCTGCAGATCGTCGGGGATGTCGAACCCGTTCTCTTCGAACCACCGGATGGCGCCGGGGTGCCAGGGGATGATGGTGTTCTTGTCGAGGTTCTCCGGCAGCGTCTCAACGGCCGCCTTGTGGATCTCCATCATCTTCTCGTTCTGGCTCATCACCGTGTCGACCACCGCGTAGACGAAGCTCTCCGGCAGATCGGCATGCCCGACGGCGAAGTTCCACATCGACACGCTGGCATGGTCAGCGCCCATGGACGGATAGGTGCCGGCCGGGATCGTGAAGGCCGAAACCGGCTGCGTCTCCACAACCTTGGCCACCTGCTCTTCGCTCAGGCCGAAGAAGTTCACGTCCACCTGCGCCTCGACCTGGCTGAAGGCGGGGAACGGCACACCTGCGGCCCACGTGTAGACGTCGATCAGACCGTCCTGCAGCTGGCCCGCGAGGTCAGCCGCGCCGCCGTGCCGGATCTCGACGTCCTTGCCCAGTTCCTTGAGAATGCGCGGCCAGTAGGTGCCGGGCGTGCCGCCCGCCGGGCCCACGCCGACGCGCGCGCCGTCGGGGATCTGGTCGAAGCTCTCGATGCCCGAGCTCTTCAGCGTCATGACGTGGAAGGCGGTCTTGTACATCGGGAAGAGGGCGCGCAGCTTGTCGTGCTTCAGCCCAGGGGCGAGCGCGCTCTTGCCTTCGATCGCATCGCTCGCCGGACCCATCGTGACCATCGCCATGTCGAGATCGCCCGACTGAACCAGCGCCGCATTCTGGACGGGACCGCCGGTCACCTCGGCCCCACCGGGAATACCGAGGGCCTCCGAGACAAGGTTGGTCCAACCGGAGCCGTAGACGAAGTAGGTGCCGCCCTGGCTGGCGGTGCCGACGGAGAAGCTCTCCGGCCAGCCTTCCCGATCCTCTGCGATGGCCGGTGCGGCCAGGCCAGCACCTGCGAGCAACGCCCCGGCGAGGGCGTACCGTGCATAAACTCTCATTGGATTACCTCCCTTGGTTGTAGAGGGTGAGACAGTTCACGTGTCACTTTATTCCGTGCCGGCTGCGAAAGCGCGATAACGACGTGGTGATGGCGGCGGCACGCCCCTCAGCCGTCACTCTCACCGGTCGGGACGTGCATGTCTACCTGTAGGACGTGGCAGCTGATCCGCCTGACGGAAGCTCAAGGCGGTTCGCGCGACCCCAACATCTTTTGACGTAGACGAACAGCGATCCCTCCGCTGGGTAGCCAGCCGCGCTCGCCACCGGTGGCCGGCGTCCTTCTCACCGCTTGCCGCGGCCCTCAGGGCTCTTTCGGCGCGTCTTCCGCGAGCTCCCGGTAAAGCGTGTAGCTGGTGTAGTACTTCAGGATGTTGCGCACGTAGATCACCGGCTCGCGGCTCACCACCCGGGCGGTCGCGATCTCGACATTGTCGAACCACACATCCCGGTCGAGGCCCATCTTTTCCGCCCGCGCCCGTGCCTTTCGGATATTGCCCGGGCCGGCATTGTAGGCCGCTAGGCTCATGAACACCCGGTCCTCCGGTGCGATCCCCTCCTCGCTGAAATACCGGTCGCGGAGGAACCGCAGGTACTTCACACCCGCCTCCACATTGTTCTCGGCGGTACTGATGTCGGGGATGGCGACGTTCTTGTCCCGCGCGGTGGAGGGGAGGAGCTGCATGATCCCGATGGCGCCCGCCTTGCTGCGCTTCGACTGGTCGAGCCGGCTCTCCTGGAAACCCTGCGCCGCAATCATCAGTGGCTCGAAATCATAGGCCGCCGAGAACTCCTTGATGAAGCCGAACACTTCCCGCAGCCGCGCGGTGGGCTCGGCACCCAGCGCGTTGGTGATGCGCTCAGGGTCGCCGAGATAGCGGTTGTAGATGATATTGCCGAGCTCCGTGCCCTTCTTCGCCTTCGCGACAAAGCCGTTCAGCGTCTCGAGGAGCTTCGGCCTGTCCTGCTTCACGGCCCAGGCGATCTCGCCGCCTTCGTTCAGCACCAGGTCCTCGTGCAGCACCAGCCCGTCGAAGACCTGCACCCAAAGCTCGGCCTTGTGGTCGTCGACCGGCACGGCGGGCACCACGCCGGCGGCCGCCAGCTCCAGCAGGTCATGATCCTGCAGCCGTTCGTCCACCGCCGTCGTCGGGATCGGGGCCTTGCCCTCCTCGCGGCGCTTGGCATTGAGCGCAGCCAGGTGCTCGGCATAGCTGCTGGAGGGCCGCAGATGGAGCCCTGTCTCCACCAGATCGTCGAGCGACGCGATACCGGCCATCTCCGCGCCGGTGACGACGATCTCCCGAACCTCCGTGATCATCGGATCGGTGAAGACGACGCGCTCGGCCCGCTCCGGCGTGATGGTGAGGTTCGCGGCCACAAGCTCGACCCGGCCCTCGTCGAGCGCGTCGAGCAGCGCATCGCGCGGCATGGGGATGGGGACGACCGTAAGGTTGTTCGCGGCCTTGCCCAGCGTCTTCTTCAGATGCTTGCCCAGCGCACGCGCCATATCGGCAACCGAGCCGTACTCCTCCGCACCGTTATACGCGAAGAAAAGCGGGTCGTAGACCGTGCCGATCCGCAGGAAGCCGCGTTCGAGAATGGCGTCGAGATCGCCCTCGGCCGGCTGATTGAGGAAATCGACCACCACAGCACCATCAGCGGTCGGGTCGCGCGCCGCATCGTCGGGCGCCGCGGCACTGTCCGCAGGCGATGTCTCGGGCGCCGGAGCCGCAGCCTCCGCCGGCGCGCCCTCTCCCGCCCGCGGGGCCGGCGCGGGGCTTTCCTCAGCAGCCAGCGCAGGCATACCCCCGAGCATCAGCAGCGCCATCGCTCCGAAAACCACGCGCCACCCCAGGGACGCAATCGACCCACGCGCCATGGCGCTCTCCATCATCCGTTGTCTGTTCACGGCATAGGAGCGCCGCCCCGGCCCCCGGGGCGGCGAAGCGTTCGGATCAGTTGGACTGGGCGCCCGCGTTGAAGCCGCGGCGATAAGCGGCTTCCTTGTCCTTCTGCACCTTGTCGGTGATGAGACCGCCCGCTAGGCCCGCGCCCGCGCCGATAGCGGCGCCCAGGCCCGCATTGCCCGCGATGGCACCGATAAGCGCGCCACCCGCGGCACCGGCCGTGGTACCCGTCAGCGCGCGCTGCTCCGTATCGCTGAGCCCCGCACAGCCCGAGAGGAAGGCGAGGGCGGCGATGGCGATAACCGTCTTCTTCATGACGTTGTCCTCAGATCTCGTGTTACGGCCTCAGCCGCAGGGGAACTCGCTGTTGGCCCAGCGCATCAGGCCCTCGATCGCCGGCAGGCCCATGGCGCCATCGGTCGCCTGCGCCCAGTTCACGAAGGCCACCACGGCCGTATCGCGCGAGGGCGGAGGCGTCGGCACGCAGTAGAAGCCACCCGTCTCCGACGGCTTGACCGCGGCCTCATGCAGCTGATGCACGCCGACGATGTAGCCGTGGCACATATGGATGGCCGAGGCGAAATTCGCCTCCTGCACCTTGGCGTTGCAGAGATCCACGAGGTCGCTCACATCCACGATGAGATAATCCTCCTCATCGGTTGCCCCCGCATCGGCCAGCGCCAGCGGCGCGGCGGCCAGCATGGCAAGCCCCAGAGTGGCGGCGACGACGCCGGAGAAGCGGCGCTCGGTCATGGTGATCTCCTCCCGTTTTACATTCGCACGCTTCCCGATGGATCGTCCCAGAGACCGGGAAGCGGGTCCATATCTGCCAAGATCCGCATGGATGTCCACGATTCTAGTGATCGCAATGCGCATCGCGCGCGGGGCGACGATGCGTAATCCTAACGGCCGCAGCCCGCCTCAGGAAACGCCGAGGGCGATGAAGAGCGCCGTCAGCGTGCCGACCGAGAGCAGCGTGGTCAGCGCCACGGTGGCGGAGGTGCGCCGCGGCGCCACGCCATACTGCTCGGCCACGATGAAGATTGAGGAGCCCGTGGGCAGCGCCGCCAGGATGACCGCCGACATCGCCCAGAACGGGTCGAGCACGAAAACGTAGGTGGCGCAGAGCCAGACGAAGAGCGGGTGCAGCACCAGTTTCAGCACCGTCTGCCAGCCGATCTCCGCCAGATCCCCCAGCACCGAATTGCCGACGAGCGAGAGCCCGAGCGCGAAAAGCGCCGTCGGCCCTGCGGAGGAGGCGAGGAGATCGAGAAGATTGCCAACGGGCGTGGGCAGCGGCAGCTCCACGAGCGCGAAGAGGATACCGCCGAGCGACGCGACCAGCACCGGGTTGGCCACGAAGGTCTGCCCGATCCGCTTCAGATGCTGCGCGGTCGAGGCCTCGGGCTGCTGCATCACCTCGAGCACCAGCATGACGACAGCCATCGCCGTCATCGGCCCGATCAGATTGACCACGATCGCGGGCAGGATCCCTTCCGCCCCGAAGGCGGTCAGGAAGATCGGGATGCCCATGTACCCGGCATTGCCGTAGGAGGCGAGCGCGCCGTGCATCGCCACCTCCGTGCGCGGCAGGCGGAATACGAACGCCGCGGCCAGCACCGCCAGCACCACCACCCCCGCCGAGCCGAGCAGATAAGCCGCGATGAAGGGCCAGTTCAGCACCGCGGCAACATCCGCCCGCGCGGTGAACACGAACATCGCCGCCGGCAGCGCGAAGAGGAACACATACCGGTTGAGCGCCGAGGTCGAGGCACTGTTCAGCAGCCCCCGCCACCCGGCCCAGTAGCCGAGAGCCATGATCGAGAAGATCGGAAAGGCGATGTTGACGAGCGACTGCATGCACTTCCATCCCAGCGCCTGCGCCATCGAATGGCGCACGGCCCCGCGCGAGAGTGGTGCAGCCCATCTCCCGAGTGAAGTGCCGACATGCCACTCTCCCACCCACCGCCTTCGCCGCGGCACACTCCAGCAATGAACGTCTTCATCGCGTCGCGCACGGTGGGTAGGCTGTCGCTGCACCACGGAATGGAGGCATCATGAAACGAGCCATCAAGCCGAGCGAAGCGGCGGCGCTTATCCCCGATGGCGCCACGATCCATATCGGGGGGTTCATGGGCGTGGGCTCGCCCCACCGGGTCATCGATGCGCTCGTGGCGCGCGGGGTGAAGGGCCTCACGGTGGTGGCCAACGATACCGCCTATCCGGGCCACGGCATCGGCAAGCTCGTCACCGCCGGCACCATCTCGCGCTGCATCGTCAGCCATATCGGCCTCAACCCCGAAACCCAGGCCAAGATGATCTCCAGCGAGATGGATGTGGAACTCGTCCCACAGGGCACGCTGGTCGAGCGCATCCGCGCCGCCGGCTTCGGCCTCGGCGGCGTGCTCACCGCCACGGGCATCGGCACGCCGGTGGAAGAGGGCAAGCAGACCGTGGAGGTCGAGGGCAAGCGCTACCTTGTCGAGACCCCCATCCACGCGGATTTCGCCCTCATCGCCGCGCGGCAGGCGGATTATGTGGGCAATCTCGAATACTCGCTCACCGCCCACAACTTCAATCCGATCATGGCGATGGCGGCGGAAACCGTCATCGCCGAGCCCGCCCATATCGTCCCCATCGGCGTGATCTCGCCCGACAGCGTGAAGACGCCGGGGATCATCGTCGACCATATGATCGAGAGGGCCGCGTGATGCTGGACGCCCCGCTGAACCCAAAGGAAGTCATCGCCCGCCGTGTCGCCCGCGAGGTGAAGCCCGACACGCTGGTGAACCTCGGCATCGGCCTGCCCAGCATGGTCGCGAACTTCCTGCCCGAAAGCGTGCATGTCTTCTTCCAGGCGGAGAACGGGGTGATCGGCCTCGGCGCCCGCCCGCCGGAGGGCATGGAGGATCCGGACCTGACCGATGCCGGCGGCGGCTTCGTCACCGCCGTGCCCGGTGCTGCGTCCATCGACAGTGCGATGAGCTTCGGCCTCATCCGCGGCGGGCATCTCGACATGACCGTGCTCGGCGGCCTGCAGGTGGACGAGCGCGGCTACCTCGCGAACTGGACCGTGCCGGGCAAGATGGTCCCCGGCATGGGCGGCGCGATGGACCTCGTGGCGGGCGCCAAGCGCGTCATCGTCGCCATGGTACACAGCCAGAAGGGCGTGCCGAAGATCGTGCCCGAATGCACCCTGCCGCTCACCGCCATGCGCCGCGTGAGCCTCATCGTGACGGAGATGGCAGTGATCGAGCCCACGGAGGCGGGCCTCGTTCTCCGCGAACGGGCCCCTGGTGTCAGCGTGGACGATATCCTCGCCGCCACGGGGGCCGCCCTCACCGTGCCGGACGACGTGCCAGAGATGCCCGTCTGAGCATGGAACGGCCGGCGACCGCGATGGCCGCGCTCTCCCGCGCCCTCCGCTTTGCGGCGGAGGCGCATGCCAATCAGCGCCGCAAAGGGGCCGCGCAGGAGCCCTACATCAACCACCTCATCGAGGTGATGGACCTCGTGGCCTGCGCCACGGGCGGGGACGATGTGGAGCTCCTGCAGGCCGCCCTTCTCCACGACGTGGTGGAGGACACGCCGACGACGCCCAAGGCGCTTGCCGATAGCTTCGGGCCCCGCGTGGCCACAATGGTGCACGCCAACTCCGACGATATGAGCCTGCCGAAGGAGGAGCGAAAGCGCGCCCGCCTCGCTGCCATGGCCACCAAATCGCGCGAGGCGCGGCTGGTGAAGATCGCGGATGTTACCTCCAACCTCCGCGCCGTCGCCTGCTCGCCCCCTGCGGGCTGGACGCCGGAGCGCCGCCTCTCCTACCTCGCGGACTGCCGGGCCCTCGTGGCAGCCGCCACCGGCACGGATGCGGCGCTGGAGCAGTGCTTCGCCGAGACGGCGGCCAGCGCCGAGCGCATGATCCGGGGCGAGGGCCCGCTGATCATCGACGGTCAGGAAGAAGCGCTCCACGCCCTCGAGGCCGCCATCGGCCAGCCCATCTTCCACATCCACATGGCCAACACGGCATGCGCGCCCATCGGCGAGACGGAGATGGACCGGTTCTGCAACGAGCTCTCCCGCCAGTTCCCAAGCGTCATCGTCCAGCGCCACGAGGCGATCTACGACGGCCAGCGCCGCCCAATCCTGAGCGCGCGGTTGCGGACGGACAGCCCCTCCGCCGTCGTCGCCATGGCCCAGCGGCTCTGCATCGTCTTCGAACAACGCTTCGTTGGCGTGGAGCTCGACGGTCGCTATGTCCGCGTCTACGCCGACGATACGGGCTGACCTCGCTCAGGCCCCCGGCAGCGGCGCGAAGATCAATGCGGCGCCGACAGCGCCCAGCGCCAGCCGCTGCCACACAACGCGCCCGCCGATCACCGCGTGGCTCATCGCCGCGAGGCCGAGCCCCAGCTTGAGCGCGGCGGCGAGCGCCATCAGCGGGGCGTCGGCCAGCGCCAGGAGCGATGGCGCCGCGACCATGCCGAGGGGGATGAGGTATAGCCCGATGCCGAGCGCCATCGCCGTCATCGCCACTCTCAGCCAGTTCTCCCCCACCATGCCCGCCGCGATGAACACCGCCCCGCACACCGGCGGCGTGATGGTTGAGAGAAGCGCGAACCAGAAGACGAAGAGATGCGCCTCGAGCGGCGCCAGCCCCAGCTCGATCAGCGCAGGCCCGGCGACCGAGACGCAGATGACGTAAGCCGCCGTCGTGGGCACCTCCATGCCGAGCACGAGGCAGGCGAGCGCCGTCAGCAGCAGCGCGGGCCAGAGCGCACCGCCGCTGCCCGAGAGAATGAGCGAGGTGATCTTCACGCCGAGCCCGGTGATCGAGAGGACCCCGATCACCAGCGACGCGCAGAGGATGATGGACGCGATCAGCGCCACCTGCCGCCCCGCCGCGAGGCAGGCGGCCGTCATCCGCCCCAGCGCCGCCCGCCCCTCGATCCGCAACCCGCCATCCGGCAGCAGGAGCGCTGCGCCGGCGACGATCGCCAGCGCCGCCGCGTATTGTGGCGTGAACCCGGCCGCGAACATGGCGCCGAGCAGGATGGCGAAGGGGATGGCGAAGAAGCCGGAGGTGATGATCACCGCCCGCGCCCCCGGCTGGTCCTCCGCCCGCAGCCCCGGCAGCGGCCGGCGCGCCGCAAAGGCGTCGATCCCGATCCAGACGGCGAGGAAGTAGAGAATGGCCGGCAGGAGGGCTGCGGCCATGATCCCCTCGTAGGGCACCCCCGTCAGCTCCACCATCACGAAGGCGCCGGCCCCCATCAGCGGCGGCATGATCTGCCCGCCGGAGGATGCGACGGCCTCCACCGCCCCCGCCAGCCGCTTCGGATAGCCGAGCCCCGTCATCGCCGGCAGGGTGATCGCGCCGGTCGAGGCCACGTTCGCCGAGGCGGAGCCCGAGATAGAGCCGAAGAGCGCGGAGGAGAGCACCGAGACCTTCGCCGCCCCGCCGGAAAGCCGCCCCGCCGCCGCCGCCGCGATGTTCATGAAGCCCTGCCCCGCCTGCCCCGCGTTCAGCACCGCCCCGAAGATCACAAACACCGCGACGACGTTCACCGAAACACCCGTGAGCGACCCCCAAAGCCCGCCCTCGGCGATCACCAGCGTGCCAAGAAAGCTCGCCAGCGGCGTGCCGGAATGCCCGAACTCGCCCTGGATGTGCTGGCCGAAGAGCCCGTAGAGGAGCGCCGCGGCGGCCACCAGCGGCAAGGGCCAGCCGATCGCCCGGCGCGCGCCCTCCAGCACGGTCACGATCAGCACCGCGGCGATGGCGATCTGGAAGTTCCCCTCCAGGAACCCGTACTGGTCCCCCAGCGCCGCCTCGTTCGCCACGATCCAGAGGCAGGCGCCCACGCCGAGCGCCGCGAGACCCCAGCCCGTCACCCGCTCCATCGGCCCCCTTGCGCCCAGCACCAGAACGAAGGGCAGCGCCAGCGCCATGTGGATGGGCCGGGCGACGAGGTTCGGCACGAGGCCGGAGAAGACAAGCGCGAGGTGAAACAGGATCACGGCGAGGCCGAGCACGGCCCAGGGCCACCCCGCCTTCGCCCCTAGCAGCCCGGGCGCCGCGGTGCCGCCAGCACCCGGCGCCCGGTCCGTCTCCGCCAGCGTCACTTCTGCGCGTCGGTCAGCGCGATGCCGGCTTCCGTGTAGTAGCGCTGCGCGCCCGGGTGGATCTTGCCGCTGATCGTCTCCAGCAGCCCCTCATTCGCCCCGATCCACCACGGTGCGCTCTCCTCCATCTTCGCCTTCTGCTGCCAGAAGGTCTTGGTCAGGAGATACGCCGTCTCGTCGTCCATCTTCGTCGTGGTGTAGGCGACAACGGGCAGCGAGGTGGTCACGATCGCTGCGTCCTGCCCCCTGTAAGTACCGGCGGGGATCTCGATCCGCGTCCGCTTCGTCGCCGCGATCTGCTCATCGTCGAGCGAGAGCACCGTCACGCCCACCGACGCCGCCGCCTCGATCACGTTCGGCGCAGGCCACGATCCGGCGGTCACGAAGGCATCGATCTGGCCGTTGGTGAGCGCGGGCACGGCGTTGGAAAGCTCCACATCCGCAATCTCCACCTTCCCCTCGAGCCCGAAGAGACCGAGATACTTCTCCCCTTCCCGCGCACCGAAGGAGCCCTTGCCGAGCAGCACGGTCTTGCCTTCGAGATCCGCGAAGGTCTCGATCCCCGCATCGGCGCGCGCTACGAAATGCATCGTCAGGCTCGGTATCGGGAAGAGCGCGCGGATCTCGTCGAAGGCCGGGTCGCCCTTGCCCTCGAACATCGCCTTGCCACCCTGTGCGAGGCGCACCAGCACCGGCGGGGTGGTGAACACATAGTCCCCGCCACGCGCCCGCACCTCCATCACGTTCTGCACCGAGCCCTGGCTCTCCTCGACCGTGACGATCACCTCGCCATCCGTGCCGGCCTTCATCGCCTCGGCGATCTGCACGGCCATCTGGTAGTAGGACGACGTGGTCTTGGCCGACTTGTAGGTCACGCGGGTGTCGGCCGCGGCGGGCAGCGCGGCGAGTGCGATGGCGCCAGCGGCAAGGGCTGTGCGGATGAAGCTCATGGCGGTTCTCCCGGTGTCGGGGCGCGCTGGCCCCCGTTTTCGTTGGCCCCGACGCTATGCACGCCCCGCCCGCCGCCGCAATGCCAAAGCACCGCGTTGCCGGGCCGGGGTCGGCGGGTTACCTCCTGCGCATGAGCATGATCGAGACGGATATCCTCGTCGCCGGCGGCGGCATCGCAGGGCTCACGGCGGCAGCAAGGCTGGCGGCCGAGGGACTGGACGTCACCTGCGTCGACCCACGGCCGGCGGGCGGTGGGGACGGTCACGCGGCGGACCAGCGCACCACCGCCTTCCTGATGCCCGCCATCGGCAGCTTCCGGCGTGCCGGCGCCTACGCGGCCATGCAGAAGGCGGCCGAGCCGCTCTGGACCATGCGCATCGTCGATGTCTCGGGCCCGCCGCTCCGCATCCGCTCCGAGGGCCGCTTCGAGGCGCGCGATCTCGGCGAGGCACCTTTCGGCTACAACATTCCGAACGAAGTCGCGCGCTCAGCGCTGGCCGCATCGCTGGCGCGCCGCGACCATGCCCGCTTCATCGAAGGCACCGGCGTGGCGGCCGCAACCCGCCAGGGCGCCGGCGTCGCCGCCTTGCTCGACGATGGCACGCGCGTGGCGGCCCGCCTGCTCGTCGCCGCCGATGGGCGTGACAGTCCGCTGGCGAAAGCCGCACGGATCCCGACCCAGCGCTGGGGACACGACCAGCGGGCGCTGGTCCTCACCGTCTCCCATGCCGAGCCCCATGGCGGCGTGTCGACTGAGATGCATCGCCCCGGCGGCCCGCTCGTGCTCGTGCCTCTCCCGGATAAGGATGGCCGCCACCGCTCCGCCGTCGTCTGGCTCGACAGCCCCGCGCGCATGGCCCGTCTCGTGGCGCTCGACGATGCGGCGCTCGGCGCCGAACTCACCGCCGACACGCTCGGCCTCTTCGGCCCGCTGACGCTGGAGGGCCCCCGCGCGAGCTGGCCCATCGTCTCCCAACTCGCTGGCCGTTTCCATGCCCGGCGGATGGCGCTGGTCGGCGAGCCCGCCCATGTCGTCCCGCCCACCGGCGCACAGGGCGCCAATATGGGCGTGGGCGACGCGGAGGCGCTGGCGGGCCTCGTCGCCGAGGCGAAGGCGGCCGGAACGGATATCGGGTCCGACGCCCTTCTCGCCCGCTATACCCGCACGCGCCTGCCGGAAGTGGCGGCGCGTGTTCTCGGTGTGAGCGCGCTCAACGGCATCGTCCGCAGCCCGCTCGCGCCCGTCCAGGCACTCCGCCGCCTCGGCCTCGGCGCCACGACGGGCCTGCCCCCGCTCCGCCGTTTCGTCATGCGGGCGGGCATGGGTGCCGGCATGGGCACAAGCTGAGGCAGCACGCGGTAGTCGAATCGCTCCTTCCACAACCATCTTCTGGTTGCAAAATGCCGCCGGAACGCCCCCCGTTGCGTGATTTTCCTTAGGGGGCGACCGCTCCTCCCGTATTTTCGCGGCGTCGTTAAGTGGATGGAGCCAACCATGCAGGACGGGACCTCGAGCCGTACGCGGTTCAAATCCTTCGTGATCGGTGGACTTTGCGTGACCATCGCCGTGCTTTCGCTGTTCATGATCCAGGGCTTCGTGGCCTGAACCCTGTCGATCCCCGCCCCTGCCAACCGCCGCCGCCGGGCCCGCCCCCCGGCGGCGCGCCCCTCCCGGTTACCCTCCAAACGAAGGAGGGGCGCCCTCTCGGGCACCCCTCGGCAGCATCAGGTGCGGCTCTTTTTCTGTCTGCTCGACGGTCTCGCCCGCGGCCCTGATGGGTATCGGCGCCGGTGTGGGACGGCGCCGATCTCGGTCAGCTGCAGCCGCTCGTGGCGCCGCAGGTGTTGCACTTGAGGCAGGTGCCGTTGCGGACGAGGGTGAAGTTCCCGCATTCGCCGCAGGCATCGCCCTCGTAGCCCTTCATCCGCGCCTCGGCGATCCGCTCGAGCACGGCGGAGGACGCGCTGCCCACGGCGGCCGTGGCCGCCTCGGTCGTGGCGCTCGCGGTGCCGACGCTCACGGTCTCCACCGCCGCCAGCGCCACGGCGGCACCGGTGAGGTTGTCGGACGAGACGGGCTGGCCGCCCGGCAGCACCACCAGCTCCTTCGGCAGCCGGTTCCGCGTGAAGCCGGGGCTCACGATCTGGCGGATGGCAGCGATGGGCGCGGGATCGGCCACCTTCGCATCCTCGCCCTCGCCCCCGCCGAGCGCATCCATCCGCGTGCCCTCGGCAGGCGTCACATGCGCAAGGTCCGTCCGGTCGAGATAACTCACGGCCAGCTCGCGGAAGATGTAGTCGAGGATCGAGGTGGCGTTCTTGATCGAGTCGTTGCCCTGCACGAGGCCCGCAGGCTCGAAGCGCGTGAAGGTGAAGGCCTCCACGAACTCCTCCAGCGGCACGCCGTACTGGAGCCCGATCGAGACCGAGATGGCGAAGTTGTTCATCATCGCCCGGAAGGCCGCGCCCTCCTTGTGCATGTCGATGAAGATCTCGCCGAGCGTGCCGTCCTGGTTCTCGCCGGTGCGCAGGTACACCTTATGCCCGCCCACGATGGCCTTCTGCGTGTAGCCCCGGCGCCGGTCCGGCATCTTGGTGCGCTGGCCGCGCGTGTCGGCCGAGGCCGCTTCGCGGTAGATCACCTTCTCGATGATCTTCTCCACCACCTTCTCCGCGCGCGCCGCCACGGGCAGCTCCTCAACGTCCTCCTCCTCGTCGATGAGGGCGGCGGAGAGGGGCTGGCTGAGCTTCGAGCCGTCGCGATAGAGCGCGTTGGCCTTCACACCGAGGCGCCAGGAGAGGTCGTAGGCCGCGAGGCAGTCCTCGATGGTCGCGTCGTTCGGCATGTTGATGGTCTTGGAGATGGCGCCGGAGATGAAGCTCTGGGCAGCGGCCATCATGCGGATATGGCTCTCGGCGGAGAGGTACCGGGTGCCCTTCTTGCCGCAGGGGTTGGCGCAGTCGAAGACGTTGAGGTGCTCAGGGTCGAGGCCCGGCGCGCCCTCCAGCGTCATGGTCCCGCACACATAGGTGTTCGCCGCCTCGATCTCCTTGGCATTGAAGCCGATATGCTTGAGGAGCTCGAAGGACGGGTCCGAGAGCTTCTCTGCCGGCACGCCCAACACTTCGGTGCAGAAGTCGGCGCCCAGCGTCCACTGGTTGAAGACGAACTTGATGTCGAAGGCGGAGCCGAGCGCGTCCTCGACCTTCTGGATCTCGTCCGGCCCGAAACCCTTCTGGATCAGCGCCTCATGGTCGATGGCCGGCGCGCCCGAGAGGGTGCCGCGGCCCACCGCGTAGGCGATGATCTGCTCGACCGCGTTGTCCCCGTAGCCGAGGGCTGCGAGCGCCTGGGGAACGGCACGGTTGATGATCTTGAAGTAGCCGCCGCCGGCGAGCTTCTTGAACTTCACCAGCGCGAAGTCGGGCTCGATGCCGGTCGTGTCGCAGTCCATCACCAGGCCGATGGTGCCGGTGGGGGCGATCACGCTGGCCTGCGCATTGCGGTAGCCGTGCTTCTCGCCCAGCGCCACCGCCTGCTCCCAGGAGGCCCGGGCGCGCTCCACAAGGCGCGCGTCCGGGCAGTTGGCCGCATCGAGTGCGACAGGGAGTGTCTTCAGGCCCTCGTAACCCTCGGCCTCACCGCGGGCGGCCCGGGCATGGTTGCGCATCACGCGGAGCATGTTCTCCGCGTTCTTGGCGTAGCCCGGGAAGGGGCCGAGCTCGCCCGCCATCTCGGCGGAGGTTGCGTAGCTCACACCGGTGAGGATTGCGGTGAGCGCGCCGCAGAGCGCCCTGCCCTCCACGCTGTCGTAGCCAAGCCCGTTGGTCATCAGCAGGCCGCCGATATTGGCGTAGCCGAGGCCAAGTGTGCGGAACTCGTAGGAGCGCTCGGCGATCTCCGGCGAGGGGAACTGCGCCATCAGCACGCTCACCTCAAGCGTCACGGTCCAGAGCCGCACCGCATGCTCATAGGCGAGCACGTCGAAGCCCTCGTCGCCATCGAACTGCATGAGGTTCAGGGAGGCGAGGTTACAGGCCGTGTCGTCGAGGAACATGTACTCCGAGCACGGGTTCGAGGCGCGGATAGGGCCATCCGCCGGGCAGGTGTGCCAGTCGTTGATCGTGTCGTGGAACTGAACGCCCGGGTCTGCGCAGGCCCAGGCGGCCTGCCCGATCTTGTCCCAGAGCGTGCGCGCCTTGATCGATTTCACCACCTTTCCGTCTGTGCGCCGCTTCAGCTCCCAGTCCTCGTCCGCGCCAACCGCGGCAAGGAAGTCGTCGGTCACCCGAACCGAGTTGTTGGAGTTCTGGCCCGAGACAGTGAGATACGCCTCGCTGTCCCAGTCCGTGTCGAGCACGGGGAAGTCGATGCCGGTCACGCCCTGGCGCGCGTACTGCAGCACCTGCTTCACCGTGTTGTCGGGGATCATCGCCTTCTTCGCTTCCCGCATCGCCGCCTTCAGGCCGGCATTGGCCTTAGGGTCGACCGCGGCTTCGGCCGCACCGTCCCAGGCGCGGATGGCCGCGAAGAGCGCGTCGATCTTGGCCTTGTGCAGCTTCGTGCCGGCGACGAGGGCGGAGACCTTCTGCTCCTCGCGCATCTTCCAGTCGACGAAGGCTTCGATATCCGGGTGATCCATGTCGCAGATCACCATCTTGGCCGCCCGCCGCGTGGTGCCGCCGGACTTGATGGCGCCCGCCGCCCGGTCGCCGATCTTGAGGAAGCTCATCAGACCCGAGGACTTGCCGCCGCCTGCCAGCGGCTCGTTCTCCGCGCGCAGCGCCGAGAAGTTCGTGCCGGTGCCCGAGCCATACTTGAACAGCCGCGCCTCACGCGTCCAGAGATCCATGATCCCGCCCTCGTTCACGAGGTCGTCCGCCACGCCCTGGATGAAGCAGGCATGCGGCTGCGGGTGCTCGTAGGCCGAGTTGGACTTCACGAGCTTGCCGGTCTTCGGGTCGACGTAGAAATGGCCCTGGGAGGGACCGTCGATGCCATAGGCCCAGTGCAGGCCCGTGTTGAACCACTGCGGGGAGTTCGGTGCAGCCATCTGCTTGGCGAGCATGTACTGCATCTCGTTCATGTAGGTCTGGGCGTCCTCTTCCGAGGTGAAGTAGCCGCCCTTCCAACCCCAGTACGCCCAGGCGCCGGCCAGCCGGTCGAACACCTGCCGGGCCGAGACTTCGCCGCCGTAGCGCTCGTCCTCCGGCAGCTTCGCCAGCGCCGCCTCGTCGGGCACATGGCGCCACAGGAAGGTCGGCACGCCCTTCTCGCACACCGGCTTCAACGCCCGCGCCACACCGGCCTTCCGGAAATACTTCTGCGCCAGCACGTCCGAAGCAACCTGGCTCCAAGCCGCCGGCACGTCGAACGCCTCGAGGCGGAAGACCACCGACCCGTCCGGGTTCCGGATCTCGGATGTGGCGGTGCGGAAAGGAATGCTCGCGTATGGCGACTGCCCGGCCTCGGTAAAGCGGCGCTCGATCTTCATTGTCGTCCCTCGTTCCGGCTCTTTCAGGCGACGGAAACCCACACCCGCGCCATGCGCCGCAGGCGGGGCCGCCGCCGCGCGGCCCGTTGTCTACACGTTGTGGATTAAGGGCCCTCGCCCCCAGATCCGCAGAGCAACACCATATCTTGTGGTCATCGCTCCGTTGCAAACGAGACTGGGTGAATCGCGGTCAGCCGTCAACAAGAATTCGCACCCACAGGCACCATATTTAGGGGGCGCGGTATGCTGCACCGCCACCTGTAGCCGCTTGGACTCAGCCGCCCGCACGGGAGTCATGAAAGCGCCGCCATGTTGCAGCCCTTCCGGCACCTGGCCGAGCGGGCTAGGGAAGCACAGCATCCGACCGGGGGAGAGACCATGGCCTATGCCGCATTGCTCGACTTCGCCGCCGCCTTTGTCTTCGGCCTCACGGGCGGCATCGTCGCCAGCCGTGCGCAGCTCGATATCGTCGGCTTTGTCTTCGTCGCTGGGCTCACGGCGGTGGGTGGGGGCACGGTGCGGGACCTCGTCCTCGACAACGGGCCCGTCTTCTGGGTTTCGGACCAGCGCTACCTCGCCGTGGCCGCCGTGGCGGGCATTCTGATGTTCATCGCCGCCGGCCGCTTCGAGAAGCGCTACAGCATCCTCCTTTGGCTGGATGCTACGGCCCTCGCGGTGGCCGTGGGTGCCGGCATCCTCGCCGCCAAAGCCGCCGGCGCCCCGCCGCCCATCGTCGCGATCATGGGTGTTATCACGGGCTGCATGGGCGGGCTGATGCGCGATGTGGTGTGCAACGAGGTGCCCCTGGTCCTGAAGCACGGGGAGCTTTACGTCACCGCCGCCCTCGCCGGCGCTGCGGTGGGTGCGGTTGCGTTATCGTCGGGGACCGGGGCGGCCATCGCCGTCCTGCTCTCAGCCCCGGTCACGTTCGGCCTTCGGGCAGGCTCCCTCGCCTTCGGCTGGCGCCTGCCCACCGCGAACCACCCGCCGCCGCGCACCCGCGGCTGAACAGGGTCCGAGGCGGCCAGCGTTCAGCGGAGCGGGCGCGTCTCGCGGCGGATGGGGACGAAGCCGGCCTTCTGGTAGGTGCCGAGAGCCCGGGGATGGTCGAGCGTACAGGTGTTCACCGTCATCCGTTCCACGCCCGGCCGCTGCCAGCCCGCATCGATCGCTGTCATGAGAAACCAGTTGCCAAGCCCTCGGCCCACCGTCTCCGGCATCAGACCGAAATAGGCGAGATCGCAGCGGCCCTTCTCGCGCGTGTCGAGCACAAAGAACCCGCCCGGTGCGCCATCGACGAAGAGCGTGTGGAGCGTCACCTCGGGGTCGCCCACGAAGCCCTGCCGCTCGGCCTCGCTCGCCCGCACCCAGTCGTCCCACAGATAGGCTTCGCCGACCGACCGGTAGAGATAAAGGAACCAGTGCGTCGGCGGGTTCTCCGCCGTCAGGAGCGCGAGCGCGATGCCGGAGGGCGCGGGCGGCACCGGTGTCCGCGGCCGCGCCGTCATCTCGAGCCAGGTGATGGTGTACTCGGCTGGCAGCGTCGACGGATCGGGCCGCCGGCTGCCGGGCTCAGAGCCCGACATCGCCGGTCTCGACCGCGAGATCGGGATACATGCCCCACTCCGCCCAGGAGCCATCGTAGAGCGCGTTCTTGGCGTGGCCCATTCGGTGCAGCGCGAGCGTCAGGATCGCGGCAGTGACGCCCGAGCCACAGCTGGTGATGATCGGGCGCGCGAGGTCCACCCCCGCCGCCTCGAACGCTGCCTTCAGCGCCGGCACGTCCTTCATCGTCCCGTCCGCGTTCAGCAGCGTGGCGTAATGCACGTTATGCGCGCCGGGGATATGACCCGAGCGCATGCCCGGCCGCGGCTCCGGCTCCTCGCCCCGGAAGCGGCCAGGGGAGCGGGCATCCACAATCTGCTCCTCGCCAAGCTTCACCTGCAGGGCCACTTGCGTGACATCGCGCACGAGCGAAGTATCCCGGCGCGCGGTGAAGTGCCGATCGCGCGGGTCGGGCGGCATGTCCTCCACCGGGCGGCCCTCGGCCATCCATTTCGGCAACCCGCCGTCGAGCACCACCACGTCCTCATGGCCGAAGAGGCGGAACATCCACCAGACACGGGCAGCCGAGAACAGGCCCTTCTGGTCGTAGACCACCACCCGGTGGCCGTCCCCGATGCCCATGGCGCGGACGCGGGAGACGAACTTCTCAACGGGCGGCGCCATATGCGGCAGGTCGGATTTGCCGTCGGCGATCTCGTCGATATCGAAGAAGCGGGCACCGGGAATGTGCGCGTCGGCGTAGAGGGCGGCGGCATCGCGCTCCTCCGTGGGCAGGTAGTACGACCCGTCGAGCACCCGCACATCCGGTGCGCCCAGGCGCGCGGCCAGCCACTCCGTCGATACCAGCAGATCCTCGGCCATAGCCGCCTCCCCGGAAGCCCTCGGGTCTCGCCTAGCCTCAGACGCACGGGAGCGCAAGCGGCCCTCGCCCGGCGCCACGAGGGCGTCAGACCGGTGAGGGGGCTATTTCCGGGGCTTGCGGAAGCTCAGCTTCTGTCCCGCAAGCTCATCCCGCGCACCCACCCACGCATAGGCCAGGAGGGCCGGGTCCCGCTGGCCGACGGTGATGCGATGGCGCCGGCCCGGCGGGTTGAAGAGCATGGAGCCCGGCGTGAACACCCCGTCATCGTTCTGGCTGACGCTGCCGGAGAGGACAAAGTAGCTCTCGGTGATGCCGGTATGGGCGTGGGACGGGTAGGTGCAGCCCGGCGCGAAGAGTACGAGGCCGATGATCACCTCCTCCGTCGCGACCGGCCCCTGGGGGCCTGCCAGTTCCGCCCAGGCGAAGCGGTCCACCAGCCCTTTCGGCACCTTGTCGTAGCCGTAGAGCCAGGCGAGGCGCGGCACCAGCCGCTCCAGCGTGCGCACCAGCGGCGCTGGCCGCTGCTCGA
>JBCBEP010000062.1:0-20172 GCA_038528605.1 Pseudomonadota bacterium | reverse complement strand
CTGCGATTGCGATTGCGATTCCGATTGCGATTGCGAATGCGCCTGCGCCTGCGAATGCGCCTGCGAATGCGGCTGCGACTGCGCCTGCGCCTGCGCCTGCGAATGCGCCTGCGACTGCGAATGCGACTGCGAATGCGCCTGCGAATGAACCTGTGAATGCGCCTGCGAATGAACCTGTGAATGCGAGTGCGAGTGCGAGTGCGACGATCAGCGCCCCGAAGCCGGCGAGCCCCCACGCTAGCCGGCTTCGGGGCGCTGATCGTGTGTGAGCATACAGGAAGCACCCCGGCGCAGCCGAAAGCGCAAGGGCGAATCCGTACCGTGCCGCGCCCGGAGCGCCGCCCGGCAGCACCTCGAGCGTGCCGAGCAAGCCCGGCGCGCCCGTTACGGTCCATTGCCCGAGGAGGAGCAGAACCGGGTAGGCGAGCGCGAGGAGGAGGAGCTTTTCCAGCAGCGGGAAGCTCCAGGCGCGCTGCCAGCTCTGCGGCGGCCAGGCTCTGTAGGCGTGGCCCTCCCGGTCGCCGTCCACCAGCCGGTCGAACCGCTTGAGGCCGGCCCTCAGCGTGTCGCGGTACCAGCGGCTCCAACGGTTGCGGCGAAGGTCTCGGCACCACCGGGCGCGGGCCGCCGCCGTCTCGGCCCCGCCTTTCCAGAGGTCGCCATAGACGCTCCAGGAGATGCCGTAGATCGTGAGGCCGAGGAGCAGCCACCAGGGCGTCTCGGTAAAGATGAAGCCGAAAATCCTGTCCATGAACGCATCCACCCCCGCAATGCGGCGAGGCTAGTGCCTGCGCCGGGCGAGGGGAAGCCGCGCCGTGCCCTGCCGGACGCGGGCCATTGCCGGGGCGCGCGGGCTCGGCTAGCCCGGGGAGCATGGAGCTTGTGGTCGAGGATCTGGTGTGCCGGCGGGGCGGGCGGGCGGTGTTCGGGCCGCTCTCGTTCCGGCTGGCGCCGGGGGCTGCGCTCTGGGTGAAGGGGCCGAACGGGGCCGGCAAGTCCAGCCTCCTGCGCCTGCTGGCAGGGCTCGGCCGGGCGGAGAGTGGCGGGGCGCGGCTGGAAGGCGCCGGTGACGCGGTTCGGCTGGGTGCGGGCGCGTGGCAGGAGCAGGTGGCCTTTGCGGGGCACCTCGATGCCGTGAAGCCCGCGCTGGGCGTGGCCGAGAACCTCGCGCTCTGGCAGGGGCTTTCGGGGGCGGATGGCGGGGAGGTGGATGCGGTGCTCGAGCGCTTTGGCCTCACCCGCATCGCGCGGCGGCCCGCAGCGGAGTGCAGTGCGGGGCAGAAGCGGCGGCTGGGCCTTGCGCGGCTGCTGCTGGCACGCCGCCCGCTATGGCTGCTGGACGAGCCGACCGTCTCGCTCGACGCGGAGGCCACGGTGCTGGTGGCCGATCTCGTGCGGGAGCATTGCGCGGCGGGCGGCCTCGCCGTCCTCACCAGCCACACGGATCTGGGCCTGCCGGAGGCGGAGACGCTGGCGCTGGATGCGGCAGTTGCCGATCACGCGGGGACGTTGCCCCGGCAGGCTGAGGACCCGTTTCTGGAGGGTCGCTGGTGAGCGCCGGAGCGCCGACGCCGGGTGCGCTCGCTGCCCTGCGGGCCATCGCCGCGCGGGACCTGGCGCTTGCCCTCAGGCTCGGCGGAGGCGGGGCGGTGGGGCTCGCCTTCTTCGTCCTCGCCATCGTCCTCATCCCCCTCGGCGTTGGGCGGGAGCCGGCCACGCTGGCCCGCATCGCGGGGGGCGTCATCTGGGTCGCGGCGCTGCTGGCGGCCCTTCTCAGCCTCGACCGGCTTTTTCAGGCGGATCATGAGGACGGGACGCTGGAGCAGCTGATGCTCGCGCCGCTGCCGCTGGAGCAGGTGGTGCTCGCCAAGGCCGTGGCGCATTGGCTGACCACGGGGCTACCCATGGTGCTGGCCGGCCCGCTCCTCGGCCTGATGCTGCAGCTGCCGCTTGCCGCCCTGCCCGCGCTGGGGCTGGCGCTGCTGGCGGGCACCCCGGCGCTCAGCCTTGTGGGGGCGATCGGCGCGGCGCTTACGGCGGGCATCAGGCGCGGCGGGCTGCTGCTCTCGGTGCTCGTCCTGCCGCTCTACATCCCGACGCTGGTGTTCGGGGCGCGCACGGTGGAGAACGCGCTGCTCGGCCTGCCCTGGGCGCCGCCGCTGGCGCTGACCGCGGGGCTCAGCCTGTTCGCCGCAGCCCTCTCCCCCTTCGCCACGGCGGCAGCGCTGCGCATCAACGCCCGGTAGAGCGACCGGGAGGGAGGCCGCCATGACCGATCCGCAGAACCTCTCCTTCGGCAGCGACGCTGCGGGGTACGACGCGGGGCGGCTCGACTATCCCCCCGCGCTCTACGACCGGCTGGCCGCCGCCGGCCTCGTCCCCGGTGCGCGGATCTTCGAGATCGGCGCAGGCACCGGCATCGCCACCGCCCGGATGCTGGCCGCCCGCCCCGCGCGGCTGACCGCCGTGGAGCCCGATCCGCGCATGGCTGGCTTTCTCGCGCAAAGGCTCGGGGCGGACCCGGCGCTCGAGGTGACGGTTGGCGCCTTCGAGGAGACGGCGCTGGAGGCCGGCGCCTACGACCTCGGCACCGCTGCGACGGCGTTCCACTGGTGCGATGCGGCGCGGGCGGCGGCGCAGGCCCATGCAGCGCTCCGCCCCGGCGGGCGCCTCGTGCTCTTCTGGAATGTCTACCGCCCGCTCGAGGAATACGACGCCTTCGGCATGGCGGTGGCCCCCTTCATCGCGGCCGCGGGGGACGACCGGGAGGCGCTGCGCCGCTCCCTGCCAGACATCCCCGGCATCACCGCGGCCCTCGAGGCGGCGGGCTTCAGCGCGGTGACGCCCGGGCGGATCGACTGGACCATCCCGCTCGACCCCGCGCAGAACCGCGCGCTCTACGCCTCCATGTCCAACACCCGCGCCCTGCCGGCGGACCGCCGGGCCACGCTGCTCGATGCGATCGAGCGCACCGCCCGCGAGGCCTTCCCCAACCCCGTCGAGCGCCACTTCCACACCCCGTTCATCGACGCCCACCGCCCCTGAGAGGCGGCATCACGACAGAAGCCTCTCGCCGACAAGACCGCGCGCCATGCTAGCGAGCGGGACGCGCATGCACGCTCCGCCATCGGCGTTGCAGGCGTGCGCTGCAATTGTGCCGTGGAAGCCGAGGCCGAGGCGCTTCTGCGCCGCCCCTCCCCGCGATGTGACGTTCCGGCCGGCAGGTGGGCGTTGTGTAGGGCAACTGTCCCCGCTATTTCGGTGCAATGTCGATCTGGCGCTTTGCAAATCCGGCGAACTTCATGCGGCTCACGGGGTGGCTCGTGGGGCCGCTCTGGGTGGCGGCGGGGGTGCTGCTGGCGGTGGGGCTCGTCTGGGGGCTGTCGGTGCCGGCGGACTACCAGCAGGGCACCACGGTGCGCATCCTCTTCATCCACGTGCCGGCCGCGCTCCTCGCCATCAACACCTATGCGCTGATGGCGGTGATGAGTGCGATCGGGCTCATCCGGCGCCACCATGTTAGCTTTCTCGTCGCCAAGGCGGCGGCCCCCATCGGCGCGGCCTTTACGCTAGTGGCCCTCGTTACGGGCGCGGTCTGGGGCCAGCCCATGTGGGGGACGTGGTGGGTGTGGGACGCGCGGCTGACGGCCGTGCTGATCATGTTCTTCTTCTATCTCGGCTACATGGCGCTCTGGGCCGCGATCGACGAGCCGGAGAAGGCGGCGGAGCTTTCGGGCATTCTCTGCCTCGTCGGCGTCGTCTTCGCCTTCCTCGCGCGCTACGCGGTGAACTTCTGGGCGACGCTGCACCAGGGCGCTTCGCTGACGCTGCAGGAGGGACAGCGGGTGGACGATACCTACCGGCTGCCGCTCTACCTGATGATGTTCGCCTGCTACCTGCTCTTCGCCGCGCTGCTGGTGACCCGGGCGCGCACCGAGATCCGCCTCCGCCGCGCCAGGGCGCTGAGGCTGCGGGCGGGGGGCGGCCCGAGCGGGGCGCCGGCTGCGGCGGAGAACCTCGCATGAGCGCCCTTCTTTCGGACCCCTACCTGCCTTATGTCGCCGCTGCCTACGGGGCGACCGTGCTGGTGATCGGGCTCCTCATCGCCCTCTCGCTGCGCGCGAACACCCGGGCGAAGGCGGAGCTGGCAGAGGCCGAGAGAGAAGCGGGAACGCATGACCGATAGTGCCACGGAGAACGGCGGCGACACGCCCAAGAAGTCCGGCTTTCGCCTCTGGATGGTGGTGCCGCTGATGGGCGCCTTCGGGGTGCTCTCGACCTTCCTCATCGGCCTCCTCACGAAGACGGACGACCTGCCGAGCACGCTGATCGACAAGCCGGTGCCGGAATTCGTGCTGGAGAGCGTGCATGAGGGCGCGCCGGGGCTGGCGACGGCGGATCTCACGGGTGGCGGCGTGAAGCTCGTGAACATCTGGGCGTCGTGGTGCGTTCCCTGCCGGGCAGAGCATCCGTGGATCGAGGGGCTCGCCGCCGAGGGCATCACCGTGCACGGCATCAACTACAAGGACGCGCCCCAGAACGCGCGCGCCTTTCTCGATGAGTTGGGCGACCCCTACACGCTGATCGGTGCGGATCCTTCGGGGCGCACGGGCATCGAGTGGGGCGTCTACGGCGTGCCCGAGACTTTCGTGGTCGATGATGCGGGGCGCATCGTCTTCAAGCATATCGGCCCCATCACGGGCGACACGCTCAAGACGCGCCTAATGCCCGCCATCGAGGCGGCGCGGGCTGCCGATTAGATCGGGCAGGCTCGGAAAAGTAGGCTCCTTGAACGCGCTCAGGGTGCTTTGCGCAGGCCGGCCATCGCAGCCCCGAAGACGGCGCCGCAGAGCGCGCCGGCCGCGAAGCCCTGCGGGAAGATGAGGATCTCGTAGAAATAGATCCGCCGCATGTACTCCGCCGAGATGAACAGGCTCCAGCCCGATATGAGCATTTGCGAGATGCCGCCAACGACAAGGACCAGCACGATCCAGCCGACGAAGCCGATGTGTCTGATGCCGGCAATGTAGAAGAGCAGCGGCATAGCCACCGCAGCACAGGGCGCCAGATACATCAGCGAAACCGGGAACAGACAGAGCCAGGCATTGACGTCGCACCCCGCGGGTACGCTGTAGAAAACGATGTAGGCGACCGCGAGCGGTACAACCGCCGTCAGAACCCCGGGAATCAGGCAGGTCTTGATTGCCGTGCCCATGCGCCACCGGGCCTTCATGCGCCCTTGCCACCCAATTCAGGTCGCAGAAGCAGTGTGACTGAGCGCCGACGCGCCTCTGTCCGGGTGCTGATGAAGGCGTTTCCGCTCACTCGCCCGGCTCAGGCTCCTCGAGCGCGTGGCGCTGGAGGAGGGGGACCTGGAGGAGCATGAAGACGAGGGTGATGGGTATATTCGCGAAGGTCTTGAAGCTGACCCAGAAATCGGTCGACTGCGTGCGCCAGACCGCCTCGTTCAGCACCGCCATGAACACGAAGAACGCGCACCAGCGCTGGGTGAAGATCATCCAGCCGCGGTCGTCCATCGAGAGCGCTTCGGCCATCAGGTAGCGGATGTAGCTCCGCCCCTGCAGGAGCCCGATGCCGAGCGCGAGGGCGAATAGGCCGTTCACGATGGTCGGCTTCATCTTGATGAAGGTCTCGTCCTGCAGCCAGAGCGTGAGCCCGCCGAAGACCACGACCACCACCGCGGTTACCACCGCCATGCGCGGCAGCGCGCGCGTCAGCCACCAGGAGGCGGCGAGCGACACGGAGATCGCGACCATGAAGAGCGCCGTTGCCACGAAGAGCGGGCCGCTGTCGCCCGTCATCGCCGGCGTCTCGGCCCAGGGGCCCAGCAGGCCGGCGACGGGCCCCCATTCCAGGATCTCCCGCCCCCACTGGAACGACAGGAAGAAGACGGCCAGCGGGCCGATCTCCAGCGCGGGCTTGAGGAGCGGGTGGTGGTCGGGCGTCTCGGTCATGCCCCCGCACCTAATCGCTCCGCACGCCCCTGTCACCACCGCCCGGCCCCATCGTTTGCAGCGATCACCGCCTTGCAGCATGTGCGGCCCTAGGCTGGCATGCAGGACTGCGATCTCGCCTGGGGAAGCAGGGCCTGCCTTGGCGCCTGCGTGCGGCAGGGATTACCCCGATCCGGGCCGTTGCCGGCCGCCTGGGCGCGATGAAACCCGGCAGGCGCAGGGGACGCGGGCGCCTGGTGAGCTCAGGGGTGACCGAACTCCACCAGCATCGCTCCGGCGAGGATGAGCAGGATGAGCCCGAGGCGGGCGCCATCGACGCGCTCGTGAAAGAAGAAAACGCCGATGGCCGTGGCGAAGATGATGGAGGTCTCGCGCAGCACTGCCGCCTCGCCCACCTTGTCGAGCCGGGTTGCCAGCATCACCGCGCCAAAGCTGAGATAGGCGATGACCGCGCCGAAGATGCCGCGCGTGATCAGGTCGCTCAGCGCGGGCCGGGCCGCGGGCGCCAGGCTGCGCCAGCGCCAGGCCGCCACCCAGGGAAAGCCGAGCCCGCCGAGCACGAAGAACCAGGCGAGGAAAGTGAAGGGATCAGCCGCCTGCCGGATCCCGTAGGCGTCCCAGATCGTGTAGACCGCGATCATCACCCCCGTGAGCAGCGCCATCACGATCGCCGCGCGCAGGCCGATGAGCGCGTCGGCACCCAGCCCCTTCTGGCGCAGGTTCACCACCGCAAGCCCCATGATGGCGGCCGAAAGCGTGACCACGCCGAGCCACTGCCAGAGCCCCAGATGCTCGCCGAAGATCAACGCCGACCCGATGGCGATGAGGAGCGGCCCGGTCCCCCGAGCGATGGGATAGACGAGCGTGAAATCGCCCTTCTCGAAGGCCGCGGACTGCAGCCACTCATAGACGAGATGGATGACATAGACGCCCGCCAGCAGCGCCCAGAGCCCCGGCGTGGGCCAGGGGAACACGAAGAGCGCGAAAGGCAGTGCCCCGAGCCCGTAGCAGATGTTGATCGCGCCCCGGTTCAGATAAGGGTCTACCCCGCCCTTGTTGATCGCGCCGAAGGTGGCATGGGCAAGGGCGGAGAGCAGCGCGAGAGCGAAGGCAAGGACCTCGCCTTCGCGGGTGCCGGCCATGCCGGCGATCAGCTCCCCCATTGCCAGCTCCTCGAACGCCTCTGTGGCGGGCCACGCCATGGGCTTATGGCGCGCGGCCTAGCGATGCGGCAGTTGCCCAGAGGCGCTGCCCGCTTCCATAGCAGCGCGCCGCTGCCCCTTCCCAGCCTGCAGAGCGCCATCGCGCAGACCGGAAAAGCAAGCGGTGAGTGGTTTGCTGAGACGGATTGGATCGACACCTTCGTACGTTGTGGAGGCAGGCAAAGCGCGTTCCATGCGGGGCGCGCGAGATAGCCGCAAGATTGTTGCAGAGCGCTGAGAGCGAGCAGGAGACGGCGATGATGGACGAACAGAGCGAGGCCGAGATGCCGGCCAGCGAGGAAGACCGAGAACCCATGCCCTCGGAGATCGGCGAAGAGATCCCCGAGGTGCCATATGACAGCATTACCGAGCGGGTGATGCTCTTCGCAGGATAGCCCCGCTGACGCCGGCGCCGGCCCGGCGATGCCCAGCCTTCAGGGAGCGACGCCGGTGATGGCCGCCGCGAATTCTTCGGGGTCGAAGGGCGAGAGGTCGTCGATCTGCTCGCCGACGCCGATGGCATGGATGGGCAGGCCGAACCGGTCCGCCAGCGCGACGAGGACGCCGCCCTTCGCGGTGCCGTCGAGTTTCGTCATTACAAGCCCCGTCACATCCGCGATGCGGCGGAAGGTGTCGACCTGGGTGAGGGCGTTCTGCCCGGTGGTCGCGTCGAGCACGAGCACCGTGTTGTGCGGCGCCTCCGGATCCTTCTTGCGGATGACGCGGACGATCTTCGCAAGCTCCTCCATCAGGTCCTGCCGGTTCTGAAGCCGGCCAGCGGTATCGACGAGCAGGAGGTCCGCCCCCTCGGCCTCGGCGCGCACGAAGGCGTCGTAAGCGAGGCTCGCGGGATCGCTGCCCTGGGGCGCGGTCATTACCGGGACGCCGGCGCGCTCGCCCCAAACCTGGAGTTGCTCGACAGCGGCGGCGCGGAAGGTGTCCCCCGCCGCGATCACGACGCTCTTGCCGGCGGCGCGGAGCTGGCTCGCGAGCTTGCCGATGGTCGTGGTCTTGCCGGAGCCATTGACGCCCACCACCAAGACAACCTGCGGCCGCTTCGCATAAATGGGCAGCGGGCGGGCCACGGGGCGCAATACCTCGGCGATCTCGGCCGCGATGAGCTCCTTGAGCTCGGGCGTGGTGACGCGCCTGCCGTAATGCGCCTCCGAGAGGCGGGCGGAGAGGGCGATGGAAGTCTCCACGCCCATATCGGACTGGATGAGCACCTCCTCTAGGCTCTCGAGCATCGCATCGTCGAGCACCCGCGTGGGCAGGGCGGGCTTGGCGCCGAAGGTGCGGGCGAGGAAGCCGGGCTTGCGTTCGGGGGCGGGTGCGCCCTCTGGCGCCGGCACCGGGAGGGGAGCGGGGCTCGGCTCAGGAGGCCCCGGCTCGAAAGTCGGCTCGGGGGTCAGCTCGGGGGCCCGTTGGGGGGCGGGGTCTGGAACGGGTGTGGGCTCGGGGGCCGTCTCAAGCGCGGAAGGAGGCGCGGGCTCGGGGTGGGCCGGCGGCTCCTCGGCCGGTGCCTGCTCGGCGCCTTCGCTCACGAGCTCTTCCAGCCCCTCGTCGAGCTTCGCCGAGGATTTGAAGAGCCGCTCCTTGAGCTTCTTGAAGAACGCCATCGCCGGGCCCCGAACCGTTGCTTTCGTCGCCGCCCTTTAGCGAAGCGCGGCGCGCCCGTCCAATGCGGGCCCGATCCTCAGGCGCTGCGGCGGATCGCGAGGGCGAAGGCGATATAGGCCGCCCCCTCCGCCACGAAGTTCACGCCGAGGAGGATGCCGAGCAGCATGAGCGAGACGGCGGGGAAGAGCGAGAAGAGCCAGATCCCGAGCACCACCGACAGGACGCCGGAGAGCGTGAGCCAGAGCCACCCGTCATCCGGCCGAAGCTGGAGCCCGAGCGCGATCCGGACGAAGCCGTCCGCCATCATCACCGCCAGCGCCACGAGGGTGAGCGCCACGAGCCCCGCCAGCGGGTTCAGCAGCAGGAGGATGCCGCCGCCGAGATAGAGCGCGGCACTGAGGGCCGAGACCACCCGTGCCCGCCAGCCGACGGCGCGAAAGGCGTGCACCGCTTGCAGCGCGCCACCCACCAGCATCGCGATGCCGACCATCAGCTCCACCGCGACAGAGGCTGCAACGGGGCCGAGGAAGGCAAGGAAGCCGCCCAGAACCATCGCGATGCCGAGGGCGAGCAGCCAGCCGCTGTTCTCCTTCATCGTCTCGGGGATCGGCGGCAGCGTCGGCGTCTCGGTCATGATGGTCTCCTTCGCTTAGCCCGCCCGTCCGGCGGTCGCTCCGTCAGGTGCAGTCTGCCACAAGACGCCCCGCTTCGGTGCCGCTGATCGGGGCGCGGACGATCTCGCCCACCGGCTGATCCTCGGCGAACACAACCTCGGCGAAGCCCGGCGTGCGGCCGAGGCGGGGGCGCTCCATCAGCACCTCCTGCCGGGTGCCGACGCGCGAGGCAAGATGGCGTTCGACCGCCGCCGCGCCCGCCTCGCGGAGGCGCCCTGCCCGCTCGGCCCTCAGCGCCTTCGGCAGCTGCGGCATGCGCGCGGCCGGCGTGCCCTCGCGCGCGGAGAAAGGGAAGACATGCAGCCAGGTGAGCCCGCAATCCCCGATGAGCGCGAGGCTCTGCTCGAAGGCGGCCTCCGTCTCCGTGGGAAAGCCCGCGATGAGATCGGCGCCGAACACGATCTCCGGCCGCTTCGCCCGCATTTCCGCGCAGAACGCCACCGCATCCGCCCGCAGATGCCGCCGCTTCATGCGCTTGAGGATGAGATCGTCGCCCGCCTGCAGCGAGAGGTGGAGATGGGGCATCAGCCGCGCATCGGAGGCCATGGCATCCACCAGCGCCGCATCCGCCTCCACACTGTCGATGGACGAGATACGGAGCCGCGGCAGGTCCGGCACCAGCCGCAGGATGCGCTGGACGAGATCGCCGAGCGGCGGCGTGCCCGGCAGATCCCCGCCCCAGGAGGTGAGATCGACGCCTGTGAGCACCACCTCGCGGAAGCCCCGGTCCACCAGCCGCCCGATCTGCTCGACCACCACGCCGGCGGGCACGGAGCGGGAGGGGCCGCGGCCATAGGGGATGATGCAGAAGGTGCAGCGATGGTCGCAGCCGTTCTGCACCTGCACATAGGCGCGCGCGCGGGTGCCGAAGCCGTCGATCAGGTGCCCCGCCGTCTCCGTCGCGCTCATGATGTCGTCGACCTGCACGGGCTCGGTCTCGGCGCCCGGGTCGGCCAGCGCCGCCCAGGTACCGGCGCGCATCTTCTCGAGATTGCCGATGACGCGGTCCACCTCCGGCATGTCGCGGAAGGTCTGGGGCTCGGTCTGGGCCGCGCAGCCGGTGACGATGAGCTGCGCCTCCGGGTGCTCGCGGCGGAGCTTTCGGATCTGTTGGCGCGCCTGGCGCACCGCCTCGGCGGTCACGGCGCAGGTGTTTACCACGACAGCGTTCTCGAGCCCCGCCCCCTCGGCGAGGTCCGACATCGCCTGCGTCTCATAAGCGTTGAGCCGGCAGCCGAAGGTGGCGAACACAGGCGGCTTGGCGGAGGCGTTCATGACCCGCCCTCCACCGACGCCAGAAACGCGGGGCTGAGCCAGCCCTCGAACACCGACGCCACGGGGCCCGCCATCAGCACATGCCCGTCGCTCTCGCGCCAGGTGATCTCGAGCACCCCGCCCTCGAGCGCCACCGCGACGCGCCGACCGGTAAGACCCCGGCGATGCCCGGCCACCGCGATCGCGCAGGCACTGGAGCCGGAGGCAAGCGTCGGGCCCACGCCCCGCTCCCAAACCCGTGCGCGGACGCGACCCTCGTCGATCACCTCGACGAACTGCACGTTCGTGCGCTCGGGGAAGAGCGGATGCAGCTCCACCGCACGGCCCTCCGCCCGCCAGTCCACCGCGTCGAGATCGTCCACGAAGTGCACGCAATGCGGGTTGCCCATGCTGAGCGCCACGGGGCTGCGCGGCAGCGGCAGGGCGCCCGTATCCGCCGCCTCCGCCAGCGGCACGTCGCGCCAGCCGAGCGCCGGCGCGCCCATATCGACCTCGATCACCCCGTCGGCCCGCGCCTCCGCCGTGAGCCGTCCGCGCCCCGCCACCTCGATGGCCAGCGAGGGGCCGCGCCCTTCCGCCAGCATCATCGCCGCGATGCAGCGCGTGGCATTCCCGCAGGCCGCGGAGGTCGACCCGTCCGCGTTCCAGAAGACCACCCCGACATCGGCGCCGGGCGCCGGGCGCAGCTCGGCAAGCTGGTCGAAGCCCACGCCGCGGTGCCGGTCGCCCAGAGCACGCACCAAGGCCGGGGTCAGCGCAGGCGCAGCCGCGCCGTCCGCCCGCGCGTCAACGATCACGAAGTCGTTGCCCGCGCCGTGCATCTTGCGAAAGCCGAGGCCCCGCGCCGCACGGCCCGCCGCCGCCGGCAGGTTATGCTGCTCACCGTCCTGCATGCGCGCGGATATAGAAGACCGGGACGCGCCACACCAGAGGCCGGCTTCCCGATGCGTCAAAGCCGTCACGAAGAATGGCCCTTCAGCGCTTGACGCCCGACGCCCGCCCCCCTAGCGTCCGCGCCGCTGTGACCTTGGACGGGCGGGTAGCTCAGCGGTAGAGCAGCTGACTTTTAATCAGCTGGTCGTGGGTTCGATCCCCACCCCGCTCACCAATAAAAACAAGCGCTTAGCCTGCCGATGCAATGCGCTTGCAGCAGGCTCTATTCCACCTGTCTTTCACCGTTTGCCTTGTCAAAGCAGCAGTCACCGCGTTGCCTTGTACGCTGTCGCAGCACTCGCTTTGGGTGAGAAGATGCGGCTGGGAGCAGTTTGAGCGTTCGTCCGCGCGACCCTGCGCAAGCTTTGATCTTGCAACGCGATCCGTAAGCACATCGACTACAAGAAGGTTCGCCCGCACAGCGCGATCGGCAACACACCGCCGATCGAGCTCGCCAATCGGTCAGCGACCCATGGCCCGCCCTTACCGAGGCACCCCCGGAGACGCCCAGCCGGGTGGTCCAACATCCGGTAGCAGGTCAAATAAATCTCCGGAAAGGGTTTCAACAGGATGAGGAACGGGGGTCACAGCTACAGCATTCGACGACTAGGTCGGACAGCCGCCATGCGCTGCAGACGCGATGAGCATGACCTTCTCCCTGGATCAGGGCCGGGCTGAACTCGAGTTTTCCGGTTGGTGAGTTTCGGTGAGCGCCGGCGCGGAGGCCGTAAGGGGCTCAAGCGGCGGCGCGGGGCTCAGGCTGAGAAACGCCCTGGGTGACAGGTAGCCGAGCGCCGAGTGGGGAGGCTCGGTGTTGTCATGGTTGCGCCACGCTGCAATTTCCTCGCGGGCGTGGCGGAGCGATTGGAACCAGTGCAGGTTCAGGCGCTCGTCGCGGAGCTTCCCGTTCAGGCTCTCCACGAAAGCGTTCTGAACCGGTTTGCCGGGTTCGATGAACCGCAACCGCACGCCGGTCCGCTCTGACCAGTCGAACATCGCCCGGCTGGTGCCCTCGGGCCCGTCGCCACCGGGGCTTGAACCGGTGGCGCTCCTGGTGGCGACCGAGGACGATCTCCTCGGGCAGGCCATGAAGCTCACCGAGCTCGTCCGTATACTGCGCCACCCTGGCGCCGGAGATCGAGAGATCCACGGCGAGCCATCAGTCCGCCATCGGTCCAAGGACGATGGCAAGCGCCCGGGCAGAAGCGGCTGTGGTCATCGACGATGTTGAGCACGCGGAACCGGCGATAATCGGGTAATTGGTCCGACACGAAGTCGCGCGACCAGCGCTGCATCGGCCGCTCCGGCACCTGCGGCGCGATCCGTCCCCGGCGTGGCAGCTTGCGCCGCTTCCTGGTGCGAACCTGTAGACCCTCTGCGGTGTAGAGCCGCCAGGTGCGCTTGCGGTTCACGACCAGACCCTCGCGCCTGAGCATGACGTGGAGCCGAAGATAGCCGTAGCGGCGGCTCTCCGACGCCAGCGCGCGCATCCTCTCCAGCACGGCTGCGTCGTCGCGCCCGGCCGACCGATACTGCTGCGCCGATCGCACGAGACCGACGATCCGGCGACGACGCCGCTCGCTCAGGCCGAGTTCGGTCATCAGGAAGCCCACGGCTTTGCGCTTCGCCGTTCGCCATTGTCGCTCGGACCAATGGCGCGACATGGCTCACCCTACCAATGTTTTTGCAGCAATTACTTCATCGCCGACATGTCGAGCATCTGGTCGGCGACGATCCGCTTCAGGCGCGCGTTCTCGGCCTCGAGATCGCGGAGCTTCTTCGCGTCCGACGCCTCCCTGCCTCCGAACTTATTGCGCCATGCGTAAGACGCCGCGCTCGAGATCCCGTGCCGGCGGCACAGCTCATCGACCTTCGCTCCTGGCTCATTCTCTTTCAGGGCGGCGATGATCTGCTCATCACTGAACCGGCTGCGCTTCATGGGACATCCCCCTTCCTCCATTCAAAGGTGGAAAATTCAAGCCCGCAACGGCCCGGAGCTCAGGGAGGAGGTCAATCCGGTTTCGCCTCGTGGACCGTGATGAGGACGCAGCCTCGCCCCGTCAGCCCTTCTTCCACCTTGAAGGCTTCGATGAGCGCCTCGTCCCCTTCGTAGATCGTCAGGAAAGCGATCGGTGATGCTGTGCTGCGCCCTGCTTCGAGCCGCTTCGGTCTTGCCTGCCGCCTCATGACTTGTCCTCCAGTGCGGTCAGGCGGTTTTCCATATCCGTGGTCTCCAGCGTCCGCCGGGAGGTGTCGACGAGCCCCATCACATGCGCGCCCTCAGTCGGTGTCAGTGTGCCGGCAGCAACGGCGTCCAGCACTGCGTCAGCTGCGGTGGCCGCATCTGATGCGGTCCGCATGCGCGGCAGCTCGAATGCGATTGGGGCGTCCTTCCGAGGCGGAGCGATGCGCTCCAGGCAAAGCCTGCATGGCCGTCGTGTCGCCGTTCAGGGCAGCTTCGATGGCGGTTTGTATCAGGGCCTCAGCTTGACCTTTGAGCAGCGCCTCTATGGACTTTGTCACGCGGTGTCGCGAGCCCTTCACCGATCCTGCGGGGTACCTAACGTGCCCTCAAGAACTCGCCCGTCCTGCACTCGGCCTGCGTTGCCACGGCTCTTCTCAGTCATGCCCCTATGAGCTTGCCCCCTGAGACCGGACTGGGTGCTTGTTCCCAATGCTGCTTTGGTATGGGTCATGTCGATGCTGGCTTGCTCGGAGTTTGGTAGCCGATGCGGGAGTGGCGGCGCTGTCGGTAGTAGAGGCTGGCGATGTACTCGAAGAGCGCGGCTTTTACCGGGCGGCGAGAGCGGAAGTGGGCGCGATGGACCATCTCGGTCTTGAGCGAGCCGAAGAAGCTCTCCATCGGCGCGCTGTCGAGGCAGCTCCCCTTGCCACTCATCGAAGCCTAAGCGTGATGGGTCGCAAGCAGCTTGCGGTAGTCGCCGCTGGCGAATTGAACACCCCGGTCAGAATGGCAGATCAGGTCGGGTGCCGACCGTCGATCCTGCAGCGCCATGCGCATGGCATCGATCGCCAAGCCCTTCTTCAAGCTGTCTGACATGGACCAGCCGAAGATCTCCATGGTTGCCACATCCTTGACGGTGGCGAGGTAGAGCCAGTCTTTGTCGGTCGGGACGTAGCTGACGTCGGCGAGCCAGACCCGATCGGGCACATCGGCCTGGAGATCGCGCTTCAGCCGCTTCGGCGCGACGCCCAACTTGTGCCGGCCGTTGGTCGTTTGCGGCATGCGCCGACGTCAGCGCGGTGGGTGAATACCGTTTTCACGCTTGATCTTAGCCACCGTCTTCCAAGCGATCCGCAGCCCTTGAGCCACCAGCTCCGCATGGATGAGCGGCGCACCATAGCGTCCCTTGCTCTTTTCGAAGATCTCCCAGATCCGGGAGGCCATCGCATCACGAACTGCCTGCCGTCCCGCCCGTTTCGGCGCGGCGGCGCGCCCGGCGTGGAACCAACTCGGGCTGACCTACAGAACCCGGCACATCAGCCGGACGGAGTGCTATGCAGCATGGGCGGCAACGAAGGTGAGCTTCGCTTTCATTTCTTCGCCGCCCATTGAAACAAACCGAGGACTTCCGAATCACCTTCACTTCTTCTTTGAGGCGCCGGTTCTCGCGCCGCAACTCGGCAAGTTCCGCAGCCTCGGCCTTCTGGCGCAGCACGGCTGCAGCCGAGCCGGCAGCCTCGAGCCCAAGTCGCAATGTCTTTTGTTGCGTCGGCATCACGCCTCGCTCCCTCGCAACGCTGCTCTGCGTGGCACCGGGCGTCGAAAATCGCGCAACCGCCTGCTCCTTGAACTCCGGCGTGAACCGCCGCCTCGCTTCCTTGCTCATCCTTCATGCTCCGTCCACGGGTACTATACCGCCCAGTCCGGTCTCAGGGGGGCAAGCTCACAATGGGGGCAGTCCTTAGCGCGGGCTTCATCAGGGGGGGGTTAGAGCTGCACGCCGATCGGGCCTCAGGTTTGCACGCCGATTGACAAACGGCCCGATCAGTCCGGATCTCCGGCGGTAGCTAGGGCCACGGCGGCGCAGAACCGCGCTTCGCTCCGCGCCAGCAGCCAGCCGTCACAGAGGATGGTATCATCCCGTTCGGATTCGACCCGGCACGCAGCCTCGACGCGCCCATGGATCTCCTCCGGCGTGCCGTGCTCGAGCGCCGCCTCCAGCCCTGGCGCGGCGAGGCACAGTGCTGGCAAGAGACTCTTAAGGTGCGCCTCATCGGGATTGGCGCGCAGGTAACTCTCTCCCACCGCCGCGAGTCGCGCGTCTCGGTTGAGGCCCACGCCCCGCTCGTCGGATTGATCGAGGCATTGGATCAGCCCCCGGCCGACGCCCCATGCCGTGACACCGCCGAAGGCCGCGAGTGCTACCGCGGCGCCACCCAGCAGGCCCCGCCTTACGATCCTATTGCCCATCTCACCCCGCTCCTATGCGTTGCTTCAGGTGCGTTGCGAGCTTCAACTTTGTCGCGACGATGGTCAGCGTCGGGTTCTGCCACCCGCAAGTCGGGAAGATCGAGCTGCCAGCGACATAGAGATTGGCCGTCTCATGTACTCGGGCATCCTCATCCACAACGCCTGCGGAGGGTGCCACCGCCATGCGGGTCGTTCCAATATGCTGGGCGCCCCAGGCTCTATCAGGCATCGGATCGTCCGTGATCTCTGGTAGCTCGATGCGCATCCGGCCGATCCCGAGACGCGCTACGTCACGGGCGATCAGCCGATGCGCCCTGTAGAGACCGTCATGGTCCGCTTTGGTGATCCGGAGCATAAGCGCCGGAAGCTGCCGGCCGAAGGGATCGCGGCGGTCCGAAAGGATCACACGGTTCTCGGGCTCGGGCAGGAGCTGACCGTAGTTCGAGAGAATGAGGCCCATCCGGTCCGGCTTGATACCACAGGCGTACCGGGCAGTGATCGCATCCCGCTGCTCGAACAAGACGGCGACGTCCTGCGCGGTGACATCGCCGGCACGGACGCTCCGCGCGGCGTATCCCACGACCGCAACAGGCGTCAGTTCAGCCCGGAAGGCAGGCAGCTGGTGCTTCTCCTCGGCCGCCGGAGATAGCGCGAGGTGCACCCGGTAGCCGACGCCATCGCGCCATTGCGGCCGCGCATAGATCCCCTTTCGCCGGAGCGGCAGGTCGGTGGCCAGATAACCGCTATCGGTGCTCGCGTGCTCCTGAAAGAAGCGGCCGACAAGATCGTTGCCATTGCCCAGCCCGGCTGGTCGCTGATGGCGGGAGAGGAGGAGAAGCCGAGCATTCTCGATGCCCCCCGCTGCCAGCACAAAGCGCTCGGCGCTGACATCGAAGCTGTTACCCCCTTCGGTGCGAAAGCGTGCCTGCCGGACGCGATCGCTTCACTCGGCAAGGCGAAGCGCCATGAGATCGGCACAGAGATTGACGTCTATGTTCGGCGCAGCCGCCAGTTCCTCGGCATGCGCCAGACCGAACCGATAGCGGCGGTAGCGCATCAATCGATGTTGCAGAGCGCTCCCCGGCGGAATCTCGATCGCAGGCTCGCCGAAGCTTCCGAACGCGTCAGCAGCGTCATATTCGAAGGGGCCGAGGCCCATGAGTGCATGCGCCTCCTCGTAGAAGGGCCGCAGGGTCACAAAGCCATACGGCCAACCAGTGTGGGCGATGTAGCTCTTGCGTTCGAAGTCCTCGGGGTCGAGCGGCGCACAAGCCCCGCCCCAATGGTTCGTCGTGCCTCCGAAGTAACGGACCCGGTGCTCGCTCAGCGGATCGGGCGCGGCAACCGCGTCACCATCGAGTAGCGCCTGATCGATGGCACGAGGGTTGAGCCAGCCGGCTTCCATCAGGGCGATGCGAACGCCGATGCCCACGAAAGAGCGGGCGAGGGTGATCCCTGCCGCACCGGCTCCCACGATACAGAGATCGCAGTCGGTGCCGGCATCGGCTTCGGCACCACGAGTATCAATGAAGCTCGAGAGCACGCTCACTCTGAAGTCCCGAGGCTGACCACGTAGGCGACGATGGCCGCCCGCGCAGCCGCATCGTCCAGTCCGAAATACGCCATGCCGTTCCCTGGGACCATTTGGCGGGGATACTGCAGATAGGCGTTAAGGATCTCCGGCGTCCAGGCGAACTCGGCTTGCTGGAACGCGGCCGAGTACTCGAAGTCTTCGCTCCCCGCTTCCCGGCCGATCAAGCCAGACAGAACTGGTGCAATGCAACTGACAGCCGGTTTGTGGCAAAGCGCACATTGATCGAGATACAGTTCAGCACCACGGCCGACGAGGTCTGCGTTGGCCGCGCCCCCGCATGCGACCGAGCAAAGCATGACCAACGCAGCCTTCGTATCCCTCATTTGAAGTGGTTATCACGCAGGAACACTGGGTTCAATATTGCACCGCGAAGGACACTTTCAGATATCGTGGCGCTTATGGATGCCGCAGCGCCCCTTCGGATGACGCGTGGACCGTAGAAAGCGCACAAGAAAGACAAGGACTAGCGCTGGCCAACTCCTCGACGGCGTCCAGCTCAGCCGCAGCGATCAGGATGTCCGGATGTCAGCGGAACGGCTGTCCGGATGCCTCGGAATACGCAGACGGCCGCAAAGATGTAGGCGCTGCAGCGGGAGAACCGCGAACTGCGCCAGGCCAACGGGATCCCGCGCAAGGGTGAGCCCGTAAAGGCGCCACTGGTTCCAGCCCACTGGCGAACGCCTACTTCGCCCAGGATCTCAGGCAGCGCGGCATCGCTTCGAGCTATGCCTGAGATGCTCGACCGCCGATCTAACACATGATCGTCTTCATCGACGATCATAGAGCAGACCATGGGGTGGAGCCGATCTGCCGGGTCATGCCGGTCGCCCCATCCACCTATCACGATCATTTCGCGAAGCGGGCAGTCCGATCGCACCAGTCGGCACGCGTCACTCTGCACGCGCCCGTCAGGACGCAGCGCTGCGCCCAGAGATCGAGAGTATCTTCGACCAGAACTTCCGCGTCTACGGCGTGCAGAAGGTCTGGCATCAGATGCGCCGCGAAGGCTTCGATTTTGCCCGCTGCACAGTGGCGCGGCTGATAACGAGCATAGGCCTTCAGGGCGTTGTCCGCGGTCGGAAGCTACGCACCACGATCTCTGACAACTCGGC
This sequence comes from Pseudomonadota bacterium, assembly GCA_038528605.1. GTDB lineage: Bacteria > Pseudomonadota > Alphaproteobacteria > Rhodobacterales > Rhodobacteraceae > Thermohalobaculum. The sequence continues at coordinate 1,352 of JBCBEP010000062.1, read as the reverse complement.
GCGGTGCCCACTCGACCGGGTGAGCCGCCGGTGCTGGGTAGCCGCGCCGAACAGACTGTGGGGGAGCGATTTCACCTATGTTGCGACGTGGCAGGGTTTCGTTCACGTCGCCTTCGTCGTGGACGCCTTCGCCCGGCGTATCGTGGGCTGGCGCGTCAGCCGCACAGCCCATGCCGGCTTCGCCCTAGACGCGCTCAAGCAAGCAGTTCGCCAGCGGCAACCAGGCGCGGGGCTGGTGCATCACTCGGGTCGCGGATCGCAATATCTGTCCATCCGTTACACCGAGTGCCTCGCCGAGGCTGGCATCGAGCCCTCCGTGGGCAGCGTCGGAGACAGCTATGACAACGCGCTGGCCGAGACGATCAACGGCCTCTTCACGGCCGAGCTCATCCATCGGCGCGGCCCGTGGCGCAGTCTCGAGGCTGTGGCGTTCGCCACGCTCGAACGTGTCGACTGGTTCAACGAGCGGCGCATCCTCGAGCCCATCGGCAACATCCCGCCAGCCAAAGCCGAGGCCGCTTATTACGCTGCACTGCGAAGCGAGCACATGGCCGCGAAGCCAACAACCATGAGCCTCCGGCAGACCCGGCGAGGTTCAGGGCTTAGTCTACGCCTTCAGTCAACTCGCCAGTTCGATGAGCGGCCAGTCCGCAGCCTGCGTTCGGCGTGGCGCTCGGACCGATGGCGGGCCCGCATCGAAGCGTGGAGGACCAAGGGCAACTAGAAGTAACCACACCCGGCGCTTGGCGGTTTGACCCTGGTCGCGTCAGCCGACTAACTGCGCCCAGCCAGGGCGGGTGCATGATGGACGGACCAGAAACCGGGTCGGGGCTCAGCTTGGGGGGAGGTGCGGGTGACGAGGCGCGGTCCCTTGTCCCCTCAGAAAGGGGGGCGTGCCCGGCCGGGGCCGGGCACGCTTTGGGCGATCAGTTGATGCCGGCCGAGAGCGAGTCGGCGAACGAGAAGGCACCGGTGCTGTCGACCTGCGTGAAGACCTCGGTCTCGGCGAGGACGTTCGTGAAGTCGATGGCGTCGGCGGACGCCTCGGCCGTGGCGAGCGAGCCGGTCAGCGACACGTCCGTGAAGACCTGCTTGTCAACGAAGACGGTGACGAACTTGGAGATGTCCACGGTCTTGTCGACATCCGTGTTGAACACCACCGTGCCGGCGGCGGTCACGTTGTCGAGCTGGGCATCGCCGAGCACGAAGGCATCTTCGGCCTGAGCGGCACCGGCGATGAGAGCGGAGCCGAGAAGAGCGGTTGCGAGAATGCGGGTCATGATGATCTCCTTTCAGTGGGTGGTTGGTAGTCGGGTCTGCGTCGTTGAAGCACCCGGCGCGTGCAGGGCACC
>JBCBEP010000061.1:0-20470 GCA_038528605.1 Pseudomonadota bacterium | reverse complement strand
GCCCGTCCCCGGGGCGGAGGCGGAAACTGACCTGCCAGGGGGTGCCGATGAGACCTCTATCGAGCAGGCGCTTGGCCTCCTCGTTCCAGGGCTGGAAGCGGATGTTCTCGTGCACCGCGATACGGGTACCGTGCCGTGCGGCAAGGGCGACGGCCTCACTCGCCGCTTGAAATCCCGCGCAAAACGGCTTCTGGCAGATGATGTGGCCGACCTTGGGGACCAGCGCTTCGAGGAGGGGCATATGCGCGGCGGGGGGTGCGGTGATGTCGACGAGGTCCGGCTGCACCGCCTCCAGCATCGCGCGCACGTCGCTGAAAATCGGCAACGGCTGGCCGGGGGCGCCATAGTCCTCCGCAACCGCGCGGGCCTTTTCGGGGTCCCGCTCACAGACGGCTGCGAGGGTTACCTCGGGCATGCGGCTCCAGGCGTCGTAGTGGAACCGGCCGAAATAGCCCGCGCCGATGACGGCGACACGGATAGGAGGCACGAGATCAGGCATCGAGGGTGGCCAAAGCGCCTTCGACGGCCTGGAACACGGCAGCCGTGCCAGCGCTGCCGCCAAGCTCGCAGGTGACGAGAGAGCCCGGCGCGAAAGCCGTATCGACCGCGCGGCGCATGAGCGCGCCGGCGGCGACAGCCTCGGAGGAGGCGTGCCTCTCGCCCAGCCATTCGAGCATCATCGCGGCGGAGAGGATCATGGCGGTGGGGTTCGCGAGGCCCTGCCCCGCAATGTCCGGCGCCGAGCCATGGCAGGGCTGAAAGACCGCGTGCTCATCCCCGATATCGGCCGAGGGCGCGTAGCCCATGCCGCCCATGAGAGCCGCGCCGAGATCCGACAGGATGTCCCCGAACATGTTCTCGGTTACCGCCACATCGATCACCCAGGGCTTCTGCACCATGGTCATGGCAAAGGCGTCGACATAGGCATAATCCGCCGCGAGGCCGGGGTTGCGAGCCGCCTCCTCGGCGAAAACCTCGCGCCAGAGGGTGAAGGCCTGGAACACGTTGGCCTTGTCGACCGAGGTGACCTTGCGGCCCTGCCCGCGCGCCCCGGCCAGCTTGAAGGCGAAGGCGAAGAGCTTCTCGCAGACGCCGCGGGTGATCACCATGGTCTCGCGCGCCTCGCGGTCACCGTCCCGCGTGCCGGGGGCCTGGGGGGCGAAGAGGCCTTCGGTGCTCTCGCGGATGATCACGTAGTCGATCTCGTGCGCACGCGGCTCCGCCAGGATGGGGCGCACGCCGGGGACGGGCTTCACGGGGCGCACGCCGGCATAGAGGCCGAACTCGAAGCGCAGGTCGATCTGCGGCGTGACCTCCCGCCCGTCCGCGTAGCGCACGCTCGGCAGGCCCATGGCGGCGAGCAGGATGGCGTCCGCCCCGCCGGCGGTCTCGATCGCCTCTTTCGGCAGCGCCGTGCCATGGTCCTGGTAGTAGGCGGCGCCTGCCGCGCAGGGGGTGAAGCGGAAGCCGAGGCCGCCGACGCGCTCCGCCGCGCGCTCGACCAGGCGGAGTGTCGGCGCCGTGATCTCCTCCCCGATCCCGTCCCCCGCGAAAACGGCCACGTGGAAGTCGGAGCGGTTGGTCATGGGCTTTCCTCGAGATAGCGGCTGAGCGGGCCGAGATCCGCCCGCCAATGGGGCAGCGGGCGCCCGGCCACGGGCATCGGAAGGGTGGCGAGCCTGTCGCCCAGCAGGCAGCCGAGCACACCGGTTCGCAGGTCCGCGCCCGCGAAGGCGAGGTTCGAGATGTTGCGCAGCAGCTTCGAGCGCACATCGTCGAGATGGGGCCGGCCCATCTCCCCCCGCCGGAAGGCGCCCTCGACCCAGGCGACATGCGCCGCCACCGCATCCTCGAGCAGCATCTCGACCCTGCCATCGGGCATGACCTGAAGGATCGCGTTCGAGACGATGGAGGTGACCATCAGGCTACCATCCGCCGCCGGCGCCAACCCATCGGGAAAGCGGCCGGCGCCGAAGGTGGTGTGGGTGCGGGGTGCGCCGAGCCCCTCGCCTGCCACCGGGTAGGCCGTGAGGCGGCGGGCGAAGGTTTCGTTCACGAAGAGCGTGGTCTCGTCCTCGGAGAGCAGGCATTCGTTGGTGTAGCCGAGGCCATCGGCCACCAGCTGCGTCCGCCCGCCCGCATGCAGCGCGATGAGGCCGCTGGCGGCGTCGGGCCGGTAGTCCCGCGCCCGGGGGGTGAGGGTGGTGGAGATGGTGATCCAGAGGCGGCCCCGGCTGTCCGGCAGGACAAAGTTGGCGGGCGGCATCGGCGCGCCGTCGATCTCGTCCGTCACGAGCGTGCAGCGCCCGTCCGCCGCGAGCCGGTAGATCCCACCCTTCGTATCGCCGAGATGCGCGATCAGGATGGTGCCGCCTTCCTCGAGCGCGATGCCGTTTGCACGGACCGGCACCTCGACGCCCGGCGCCGGGGCGGTGGCGAGCAGGCGGTGCGTGTGGCCCGAGGGGGTGATGACGCTGATCCCGCCGGGCGGCGTCCAGTCCGGCACGATGACGAGGCCGCTTTCGTGGGCAAGGGCGCATTCGGGGCGCGAAAGGCCGGTGCCGATGAAGCGGATAGTGTCTAGGTCGAGCGCCATGGGACTATCTAAATCGATTTAGATTCACTTCAACACCAAATTCCAGCATCATTTCGTGATGTCTAGGACGGAAAACGTTCGCGCAGCTCGCTCACCTGGTCCGGCGTGAGGAAGCGCGTGGGCGCGCCGCGGAGCATGAGGTAGAGCTTTGCGGCCTCCTCCAGCTCCTCCGCCGCGTAGACGGCGCTTGCAAGGTCCTTCGCCGCGACCACCGGGCCGTGATTGGCCAGGAGCATCGCATGGGCGTGGCGGGCGACGCTGCGCACGGCATTTGCCAGCGCGTCGTCCCCCGGCGGGTAGTAGGGGACGAGCGGGAGGCGGCCGATACGCATCACGAAATAGGGGGTGATGGGGGGCAGCACGTCCTCGGGATCGATGTCCGCGAGGCAGGATACGGCCACCGAGTAACTCGAGTGGAGATGCACGACGGCGCGCATCTCCGGCCGTTCCTCGTACACCGACAGATGGAGGAAGGCTTCCTTTGAGGGCGGGTCCCCATCGATATGCGTCCCGTCCCTCGCGAGGAGGGACAGGCGCTCGGGGTCGAGTCGGCCCATGCAGCTGTTGGTGGGGGTGACGAGGATGCCCTCGTGCGTGACCACCGAGATGTTGCCGGAGGCGCCGCAGCTGTAGCCGCGCTCGAAAAGCGAGCGGGCGAGGACGCAGATCTGCTCGCGCGGGTCGCTCATGGGGCCGTCTCCAGCGCGTCGGCGAAGAAGGTTTCGGCGCCGAAGTTGCCGGATTTGAGGGCGAGGGCGACGGGGGCGTCGCCGAGGCTGGTGCACCAGGGTACGCCGGGCGCGATGGAGGGGCCGACGGCGAGGCGGGCGACGCCGAGGGCGGAGGCGACGGCGCCGGAGGTCTCTCCCCCCGCCACGATGAAGCGGCGCACGCCGGCCTCGCGCGCGGCGACGGCGGCGCCGGCGAGGGCGGCTTCCATGCGCGCCGCCGCTTCTGCGCGCCCGAGGGCGGCCTGGGCCGCGGCCACGCGATCGGGCGGGGCCGTGGAGCTGATGAGCAGCGGCTGGGCGGCGGCGGCCGCGGCCTCGGCGGCCTGCTGCGCCTGTTCTGGCGGGCCGAGGGGGTCGAGCTCCAGCACCCGGCCGCCATCGGCCTTCCAGCGCGCGACCTGCCCGTTCGTCGCCTCGCTGCACGAGCCGGAGAGGAGGAGCACGGGGCCGCCCACATCCGGCAGCGCCTCGCTGGCCGCGCTGCTGCCGAGAAGGCGGCCGAGCGAGAGGCCGAGGCCGGAGCCTGCGGTGACCAGCGGCCAGTCCCGCACCGCTTTGGCCAGGGCGTCGAGGTCCGACTGGTCGAGCGCATCGACGACCACATGCGCCGTACCCTCGGCCGCGAGACGGTCCAGCGCCTCGGCCACAGCGGCGGCACCGGCCCGAACGGTGGGCCAGGGGACGAGGCCGGCCTTGGCGCCGGCGCTGAGCTGCGGGGCGAGCACGCGGGGCAGGTCCGCATCCGTCATCGGGGTGAGGGGATGGTTGCGCATGCCGCTCTCGCTCAGCAGCGCCTGGCCGACGAAGAGCTTGCCCATGTAGATCGACCGCCCGTTCTCGGGGAAGGCGGGGGTGTAGACGGTGCGGCTGGCCCCGGTCTCCGCCATCAGCGCCTCGGCGACGGGGCCGATATTGCCCTCGGCGGTCGAGTCGAAGGTGGAGCAGTACTTGAAGTAGCAGCGGGCGGCGCCCGCGGCGGCGCACCAGCGCCAGCTCTCCACGCTGTCTGCCACTGCCTCGACCACCGGGGCCGTGCGGGATTTGAGGGCGACCACCACCGCATCCGCCTCGCTCGGCGGCGTGTCGGGCCCCGGGCGGCCGAGGACCAGTTCCGTGCGCAGGCCCCCGCGGGCCAGCATGGAGGCGAGATCGGTCGCGCCGGTGAAATCGTCGGCGATGGCGCCGAGGGCGAGGGGCATGGCCCGCTCCCTTTTCCTTGCGGTTGCTCGCTCCGTTTTCCTAAACCGATTTAGAAACTGCAAGCGGAGGAAGCATGGGCAGGCTTGAGGGCAAGAGAGCGTTCGTGACGGCGGCGGGCCAGGGGATCGGGGCTGCGACCGTGCGGGCCTTCGCCGCGGAGGGTGCCCAGGTGATCGCGACCGATCTTTCGGGTGCAGCACTGGAGGCGCTGGCGGGCGAGGTGCCGGGGATCGAGACAGCGGTGCTCGATGCGCGCGACACCGAGGCGGTGAACCGCGCGGCCGCGACGGCGGGGCCGGTGAACGTGCTCTTCAACTGCGCGGGTTTCGTCCATCACGGAACGATCCTGGACTGCGACGAGGCCGCCTGGGACTTCTCCTTCGATCTCAACGTGAAGTCCATGTGGCGGACGATCCGCGCCTTCCTGCCGGCGATGCTGGAAGGCGGCGGCGGGTCGATCGTGAACATGGCGTCGGTGGCGAGCTCGCAGAAGGCGGCGCCGAACCGGGCGGTTTATGCGACGACGAAGGCGGCGGTGATCGGGCTCACGAAATCCGTGGCGCTGGACTACGTGACCAAGGGGGTGCGCTGCAACGCGATCTGCCCCGGCACGATCCAGAGCCCGAGCCTCGAGGAGCGGATCAAGGCGCTGCCGGGGGCCTATGAGGACAACCGGGCCGCCTTCATCGCGCGCCAGCCCATGGGCCGGATCGGCACAGCGGAAGAGGTGGCGGCACTGGCGGTCTACCTCGCCTCGGACGAAAGCGGCTTCGTGACGGGCATGGACATCCGCATCGACGGCGCCTGGGGCACCTGACGGGGCCTGCCGCTGGCGCTACTCAGCGGCGTTGAGGCTGGGGGTGCGGCCGGGGGTATAGGCGAGGTTGGGGGCGAGCCAGCGCTCGGTCTCCGCCACCGACTGGCCCTTGCGGGCCGCATAGTCCGCCACCTGGTCGCGCCCGATGCGGCCGACGCCGAAATAGGCGCTGCCGGGATGGGCGAAGTAGAGGCCCGAGACGGCGGCGGCGGGCCACATGGCGCAGCTTTCGGTGAGGGTGAGGCCGGTGGTGCCCTCGGCGTCGAGCAGGCGGAAGAGCGTGCGCTTCTCCGTATGGTCCGGGCAGGCGGGGTAGCCGGGCGCGGGGCGGATGCCGCGATAGGCCTCGCGGATGAGCGCTTCGTTCTCCAGCGTCTCGTCCGGCGCATAGGCCCAGAGCGCGCGGCGGACCCTGGCGTGGAGCCATTCGGCCATCGCCTCGGCCAGGCGATCCGCCAGCGCCTGCGCCATGATCGCGTCGTAGTCGTTCCCTTCGGTCTTCAGACGGTCCGCGATGGCGTGCACCTCCGGCCCGGCGGTGACGGCGAAGCCGCCGATCCAGTCCGCCATGCCGGCGGGCGCCACGAAGTCCGCGAGGCAGAAGCTCGCACGGTCGCCGGATTTGGCCCCCTGCTGGCGGAGCATGTGGAGCGTGGCGGCGGGGGTGGCGCGGGTCTCATCCGCCCACACCGTGATGTCGTCCCCCACCCGGTTCGCGGGCCAGAGGGCGGCGACGGCGCGGGGGCGGAACCAGCGCTCGGCGACAATGCGCTCGAGCATCGCGGTGGCGTTGGCGTGGAGTTCGCGCGCCGTCTCGCCCGCTGCCGGGTCTTCGAGAACCGCGGGGTACATGCCCTTGATCTCCCAGGTCCAGAAGAAGGGCGACCAGTCGATGAACGGGATGAGCTCGGCGACATCCGGCTCGAACACATGCCGGCCCGGTGCAGCGGGTGCGGGCGGCGCGTAGGTGTCCCAGCCGCCGTCGAAGGCGTTGGCGCGGGCCTCGGCGAGGGGCGTGACAGGCCGCTCCGCCGCGGCGCCCTTGCCGAGGAGCTTCGCCTGATCTTCCGCCACCTCCGCCAGGTATTGGGGCTTGCGCTCGGGCGAGAGGAGGCGGGAGACGACGCCCACCGCCTTCGACGCATCGTCCACATGGAGCACGCCATGGGCGTATTCCGGGGCGATCTTGAGCGCGGTGTGCTTCTTCGAGGTCGTCGCCCCGCCGATGAGGAGGGGGATGTCGAGCCCCGCCTCGCGCATCGCCCCCGCCACGTCGACCATCCGGTCGAGCGACGGGGTGATGAGGCCGGAGAGACCCACGATGTCGACGCCCTCGGCCTGCGCGCGCTCGATGATGTCCTCCGTCGGCACCATCACGCCCATGTCGATCACGTCGTAATTGTTGCAGGCGAGCACGACGCCGACGATGTTCTTGCCGATATCGTGGACGTCGCCCTTCACCGTGGCCATGAGGATCCGGCCCTTCGACGAGGTATCGCCGGTGCGGGCCTTCTCCTCCTCCATGAAGGGGATGAGGTGGCTTACGGCGGTCTTCATCACGCGGGCGGATTTGACCACCTGGGGTAGGAACATCTTGCCCTCCCCGAAGAGCTCGCCGACCACGTTCATGCCGTCCATCAGCGGGCCCTCGATCACGTCGAGGGGGCGGGTGGCCTTCTGGCGGGCTTCCTCGGTGTCCTCGACCACGAAATCGGTGATGCCGTGGACAAGGGCGTGGGAGAGGCGGGCCTCCACCGGCTGCTCGCGCCATTTGGGGTCGGATTTCGCTTGGGCCTCGCCGCTGTCGCGGTACTTGTCCGCGATGGCGAGCAGGCGGTCGGTCGCGTCCGGTCGGCGGTTGAGGAGCACGTCCTCCACATGGTCGCGCAGCTCGTCCGGGATGTCGTCGTAGACCGTGATCTGGCCTGCGTTGAGGATCGCCATGTCGAGCCCGGCGCGGATGGCGTGGTAGAGGAAGGCGGAGTGCATCGCCTCGCGCACCGGGTTGTTGCCGCGGAAGCTGAAGGAGACGTTGGAGAGGCCGCCGGAGACGAGGGCGTGGGGCAGCCTTTCCTTGATCATCCGCGCTGCGTCGAAGAAGTCGACGGCGTAGTCGTTATGCTCCTCGATGCCGGTGGCGACAGCGAAGATGTTGGGGTCGAAGATGATGTCCCAGGGGTCGAAGCCCGCTTGCTGGGTGAGGAGGCGGTAGGCCCGTTCGGCGATGGCGAACTTGTGCTCGGCCGTCTCCGCCTGTCCCTTCTCGTCGAACGCCATCACCACGACCGCGGCGCCGTAGCGGCGCACGGTGCGGGCCTGCTCGAGGAAGGCGGCCTCCCCCTCCTTCAGGCTGATGGAGTTCACCACCGCCTTGCCCTGCACGCATTTGAGGCCGGCCTCGATCACCTCGAATTTCGAGCTGTCGATCATCACGGGCACGCGGGAGATGTCCGGCTCTGCGGCAATGAGGTTGAGGAAGGTGGTCATGGCGTGCTCGGCGTCGAGCAGGCCCTCGTCCATGTTCACATCGATGATCTGGGCGCCGTTCTCCACCTGCTGGCGCGCGACCTCGACCCCGGCCGTGTAGTCGCCGGCCATGATGAGCTTCTTGAACCTTGCCGAGCCGGTGACGTTGGTGCGCTCGCCGATATTGATGAAGCGGGCCTGGGCCTGGGACTGGGCTTGGACGTTCATGCCGCCGCTCCGCCGCCTGCCTCGAACATTTCCAGCCCCGATAGGCGGAGGCGAGCCGACGGGCCGGGGATGCGGCGGGGCGTTTTGCCGGCGACGGCATCGGCGATGGCCCGGATATGCTCGGGCGTGGTGCCGCAGCAGCCGCCGACGAGGTTGACGAGGCCCGCCTCGGCCCAGGCGCCGAGATGCGCGGCGGTCTCCTCCGGTGTCTCGTCATACCCGCCCATCTCGTTGGGGAGGCCGGCGTTGGGGTAGGCGCTGATGGCGGTATCCGCCACCTCGGAAAGCGCGCGGATATGGGGACGCATCTCGGCGGCACCCAGCGCGCAGTTGAGACCGACGGAGAAGGGGCGGGCATGGGAAAGGCTGACCCAGAAGGCCTCCGGCGTCTGCCCCGTGAGCGTGCGGCCCGACCGGTCGGTGATCGTGCCGGAGATCATGATAGGGGGCACGGTGAGGCGCTCGTCGCGCAACCCCTCGATCGCGTAGAGGGCGGCCTTGGCGTTGAGGGTGTCGAACACCGTCTCCACCAGGAGGAGATCGACGCCGCCGGCGATGAGGCCGCGCGCAGCCTCCGCATAGGCATCCGCGAGCTGGTCGAACGTCACCTTCCGCTTGCCAGGATCGTTCACATCGGGACTGATCGAGGCGGTCTGGTTCGTGGGGCCGATGGCGCCTGCGACCCAGCGGGGGCGTTCGGGGGTGGATGCGGCCTCCGCCGCTTCGCGGGCAAGGCGGGCGGCGGCTTCGTTAAGCTCGAACGAGATGTCCTCAAGCCCGTAATCCGCCTGGCTGATGCGGTTGGCGGAGAACGTGTTGGTGCAGAGGATGTCGGCCCCGGCTTCCAGGAAGGCCGCGTGGATGCCCCTGATCATGTCCGGCTGGGTCAGGGTCAGCAGCTCGTTATTGCCGCCCACATCGCCGCAGCAGCACGTGAAGCGCTGGCCGCGATAGGTTGCCTCGTCCGGCTTCTCCGCCTGGATCATGGTGCCCATGGCCCCGTCGAGCACGAGAATGCGCTCGGCGGCATGGGCCGCGATGTCGGTCGTCATGTCCTGCTCCCCGCGCGGCCCTGATGGCTGCCGCCTGAGCGGTGCGCCATGGCCACGGATGCCACGCCGCCGCCCTGCACGACCTTTCGTGCGCGGCAATGCTCTGGCGATGCTGTGTTGCGGCTATCATAGGATGGTTTCCGCAAGGTTCCAAATGGCACGCGGAGAGGGATGGTATGAGCAAGACGATCTACGTGCTGAACGGGCCGAACCTGAACCTGCTGGGCAAGCGGGAGCCCGAGATCTACGGGTACGAGACGCTGGACGACGTGGCGCGCCGCTGCCGGGCGCTGCTGCCTGAGGGCTATGCGCTGGAACTCCGCCAGTCGAACCACGAGGGCGAGATCGTGGGCTGGATCCACGAGGCGCGGGAGGCGGCGGTGGGCATCGTCATCAACCCGGCGGCCTACACGCATACCTCCATCGCCCTCCTCGATGCGCTGAGCGCCTATGAGGGGCCGGTGATCGAGGTGCACATCTCGAACGTCCACAAGCGGGAGAGCTTCCGTCACCATTCCTATGTGAGCCTGCGGGCGGACGGGGTGATCGCGGGGCTGGGGATCGAGGGCTACGAGGCGGCCGTGCGCCGGGTACTGAGCCTGACCGCTGGATGAAGCCCGCGCGGCTGGCGATTGCGGGTGCGGGGCTTGTGGGGCGCCGGCATGCGGCGGCGGTTCCGGCGGCGGGGGCGGTTCTGGCAGGCATTGCCGATCCCTCCGAGGAGGCGCGGGACTTCGCAGCGGCGGCCGGGGTGCCCTGGCATGCGACGCTGGAGGCGCTTCTGAAGGCTGGCGGGGTGGATGGCGTGATCCTCGCCACGCCCAACGCGCTGCATGAGGCCGGGGCGATGGCCTGCCTGGCGGCGGGCGTGCCGGTGCTCGTGGAGAAGCCCATCGCGGCCGATGCGGCGGCGGGCCGGCGCATGGTGGCGGCGGCGGAGGCCGCTGGCGTAGCGCTCGCCGTGGGGCATCATCGACGGCACAACCCCCTGGTGGCCGCCGCGAAGGGGCTGATCGCGGAAGGGCGGCTCGGCACCATCACCGCCGTGCATGGCAGCGCCTGGCTCGCGAAGCCCGACGGGTATTTCGAGGCGGCCTGGCGGCGGGAGGCGGCGGCGGGGCCGGTGCTCGTCAACCTCATCCACGATGTGGACCTGCTGCAGCATCTCGTGGGGCCCATCGTGGAGGTGGCGGCCTATGAGAGCCGGGCGGTGCGGGGGCATGCGGCGGAGGACACCGCCGCGATGATGCTGCGCTTCGCGGGCGGCGCGCTGGGGACACTCACGGTGTCGGACGCCGCGGTGGCGCCCTGGTCCTGGGAGCTGACGGCGCGGGAGAACCCGGCCTACCCGCCCACGGCGGAGGATTGCTACCGGATTGCGGGAACGCACGGCTCCCTCGCGCTCCCAAGCCTCACGCTCTGGTCCGATGGCGGGGCGCGGGACTGGTGGGCGCCCATCGCCGCGACGCGCTTTCCCCATACGGCGGCCGACCCGCTGGTGGCGCAGGCCGCGCAGTTTGCTGCCGTCGCCCTGGGCGAGGCGCCGCCGCTGGTGAGCGGGGCGGACGGGCTGGCGGCGCTCGAGGTGATCGAGGCCATGAAGCGCTCCGCCGCCGCGGGCGGGGCGCCCATGCGCGTCGCGGGTCATTGACGCCATGCCCTCGCCTGCGAGGATCGCCGGACACAATGGGAGGACCGCATGGCCGGGATCGACTGGGACGCGCTGGCGCCGCTGGCAACGGGCGGCCGCCTCCGCGCCGCGATGAACCATGGCAACCGCGCGCTCGTGCAGCGCCGGGGCGATACGCTCACCGGGATCATGCCGGGGCTGGCCCGGCATCTGGCGGAGGGCCTGGGCGTGCCCCTCGAGATGGTCGACTATCCAGGCGCGCGGGAGATCGTGGAGACGGCGCCGGAGGATGTGTGGGACGTGGCGTTCCTGGCCATCGACCGCTCACGCGAGACGCATATTGCCTATACCGCGCCTTACGTGGTGATCGAGATCGCCTATGCGGTGCGCGAGGGGGAGGCGGCGGCGCCCGCGGCACTGGACCGGGAGGGCGCGACGATCCTGGCCGGGCGGGGCACGGCTTATGACCTATACCTCACCAAGACACTGCAGCACGCGACGCTCCTCCGCGACGAGACGCCGGCGGATACCTTCCGGCGGTTCGCCGCGGGCGAAGGGGATGCCGTGGCCGGCGTGCGCCAGAGCCTCGAAGAGGCGCTGATGGACGCGGAGGGCATAATCTTTCAGAAGGCGCCGGTGCTGGAAGCCCAGCAGGCCATGGTGCTGCCGCGCGCGAAGGCGCATCTCCTGCCCGCGCTCGAGGCCTATGTGACCCGCGTGAAGCTCGACGGCACGGTGCGCGAGGGGCTGGAGCAGAGCGGCCAGGGCAGCCTGCGCATTCCTCTCTGAACAGCGCGCTTATCTCCAAACAGCGCGGTCAGAGGCGGATGGCGGTGAAGCTTTTCAGGAGCGCGCCGGTGCGGCCGGCGAGGTGGAAGACATGCTCGGGGTGGCCGCGATCGAACTCGGTCACGCGCAGGCGCTTGATACGGTCGTTCCGGCTCGAGCCCATCTCCCACATGAAGCCGACGCCGAGACCGTTGGCGACGGCCTCGTAGACCCCGTCCCGCGTGTCGAGCACCATGCTGGGCACGGGCTTCATGCCGATCTTGCGGAAGCCCTGATCCACCACGCGCTGGGTGGAGGAGGAGCCGGTGCGGAAGATGAGGGGGTAGCGCGCCAGTTCCTCGCAGCTGACCTGTGCGACGCTGGCAAGCGGCGAGCGCTCAGGGACCAGCGCCACGACGTCCTGGACGAGGCAGGTGGCGCGGACGAAGCGGCCATCGTCCGGCACGTTGGGCAGCACGCCCACATCCACGCGGCCCTCGGTCACCGCCTCGATGATCTGGGACCAGGAGCCGAGCTCGACGCGCACCTGGACGCCCGGGTAGCGGCGGCGGAACTCCCCGATCAGCGCCATGCCGGGCATGGAATTGCCGAGGCCGACGCAGAATTCGCCGGCTTCGAGGCTGGCATGGCTCTGGAGCAGCCGCGCGGCCTCCCCCTGCCAGCGCTGGATCTCGGCGGTCATCCGGTAGAGCTCGGTGCAGAGCGCGGTGGGCTTCGGCTCGCGCCCCCGCTTCTCGAAAAGCGCGACGCCGGCCTCGCGCTCCAGATCGCGGATCGCCTGGGTGACCGCCGGCTGGGAGATGCCGAGCCGCTTGGCGGCCGTGGAGTAGCCCCCCGTCTCGACGACGGCGTTGAGGGCGCGGATCCGGGCAAGGGTGAACTGCATGGTGGGCGACTCACGGGGCTCATTGGCTCCCGATAACCATAACTTATACACGTAACGCTTATGTCGCAGCGCAGCGGCACAGCTCATGGGCGAACCGAGAGAGGTGGCCCGTGGCATCGATCACGCTCAGCACGATCACGAAGAGCTTCGGCGAAACCCCGGTGCTGCGCGGCATCGATATCGACATTGCCGATGGTGAGTTCCTGACCCTGCTGGGCCCCTCGGGCTGCGGCAAGTCCACGCTTCTGCGCATCATTGCGGGCCTTGAGGGGCAGGATGGCGGGGATGTCGCCATCGGCGGGCGCGTGGTGAACGGCGTGCGCCCCTCGGCGCGGGACCTGGCGATGGTCTTCCAGTCCTACGCCCTCTACCCGCACCTTACGGTCGAGCGGAACATGATGACGCCGCTGACGCTGCGCGATCTCGGGCTGATCGAGCGGCTGCCGCTGCTGCGCCACCTGGTGCCGGGCCATCGCGGGCGGATGAACGATATCAAGGTGGCCGTGCGCGAGACGGCGGAGATCCTGAAGATCGAGCCGCTGCTGCAACGCAAGCCCGGCCAGCTTTCGGGCGGGCAGCGGCAGCGGGCGGCGCTGGGGCGCGCGATGGTGCGCAAGCCCGCGGCCTTCCTGATGGACGAGCCGCTCTCGAACCTCGACGCCGCGCTGCGGGTGCATATGCGCTCGGAACTGGCGGAGCTGCACAGGGCACTCGGCACCACCTTCGTCTATGTCACGCACGACCAGGCGGAAGCGCTCACCATGTCGTCCCGCGTGGCGGTGATGATGGAGGGGGAGCTGCTGCAGCTCTCCACGCCCGAGGAGATCTACGACAATCCCGAGGACCTGCGCGTGGCGGAGTTCATCGGCAGCCCGAAGATCAACACGATCCCGGGTGAGATCGACGGCGCAGGGCGGGTGACGGCGCAGGGGCTGCGGCTTCAGCGGCTGGCGCCGGTGACGGACGGCAAGGTGACCGTGGCGATCAGGCCCGAGCACCTCGAGCCCGTGGAGCACGCGACGCCGGAAGAGGCGCTGGGCGTGACCGTGGTGCACAAGGAGAACCTCGGCGCGGATGTGTATCTGCATGGTGTGCTGGAGAGCGCGAGCCTGCCGGAGCCGCTGCGCATCGTGGCGCGGGCCCTGCCGGAGGCTGCAGCGCGCTATGGCGTGGGCGACTGGGCGGCCTTCCGCCTTTCGCGCGGCGAGGCGATGGTGTTCGGGGCCGACCGGCGGCGGATGCGCCTTGCCCCGGCCGCGGCCGAACCCCTCGCGGCGAGGGCCTGAGGATGGCCACCTCGGAGGCCGCGGCGAAGAAGGCCGGCTACGCGTTCGTTGCACCTGCGCTGTTCCTGATGGCGGTGATCCTCATCCTGCCGATCCTGCTGGCGGCGGGGCTATCGCTCACGAATTACAGCCTCGGCAATCCGGGCTTCGAATGGGTGGGGGCGGACAATTACGAGCGTGTCTTCACCCGCTCGAAATTCGAGAAGATGATCTACGCGACGACCGTTTACGTGGCCGTCGTGGTGCCGGTCTCCCTCGCGCTGGGGCTCGGCGCCGCGCTGCTGATCAATTCGGTTCGGCGGTTCGGGGACCTCTACAAGACGATCTACTTCCTGCCGGTGATGGCGGCGCTGCTGGCCATGGCCATCGTGTGGGAGTTCGCGCTGCACCCGACCATCGGGATCGTCAACGAGATCCTGGAGAGCGGCTGCTGGATCACGCCGCTGCGCTGGTGGCCCTGGTACGATGCGGCCTGCGAGGAGGGCTTCCCGCTCTGGCTGGGCGATAAGCGCTACTCCCTCGGCGTGGTGATCTTCGTGGGCATCTGGCAGGCCTTCGGGTTCAACATGGTGCTGTTCCTGGCGGGCCTCACCTCGATCCCCCGCGAGCTCTACCAGGCGGCCGAGATGGACGGGGCGAGGACGGGCTGGGACCGGTTCCGGCTGGTGACCTGGCCGATGCTGGGGCCGACCACGGTCTTCGTCATCACCATCACGGCCATCCGTGCCTTCCAGGTCTTCGACATCATCGAGGCGTTCTATCCGATCGGTGCCGGCCCCTCGCGCTCTGCCTTCGTGGCCATGTTCGCGATCTTCGAGACGGGGGTGCAGCAGAACCTCGTGGGCCTCGGCGCCTCGATCACCATCGTCTTCCTCGCCTTCATCATGGTGCTGACGCTGATCCTGCAGCGCGGGGTGGAGAAGAAGGTGCACTACGCATGAGCGCCGTGACCCAGACCGGCTGGAGCACGGGCGAGATCGTGAAGCACACGATCCTGATCCTCGGCGCGCTCATCGTGCTCCTGCCCTTCTACGTGATGGTCACCTACTCGCTGAAATCCCCCGCCGAGATCGCGCAGAACGCGGGCGGGGTGTTCGGTAGCCAGGACCCGATGACCGACGAGCGCTGCGTGGCGCGGAACCAGCCTGTACGGACGGATGTGGAGGCGGCGCGGCCGCAATTCCCCGAGCTCGACGACAGCGCGATCCTCGGCAGGCTGATGGCGGAGGTGGAGGCGTCCTGCCAGGTGACGCCCGCCATCTACAACTACACCACCGCGTTCACCGAGGCGCCGCTGCTGCGCTACATGCTGAACGGCGTGATCGTGACGGTCTCGATCTTCTTCATCCAGGTGCTGGTGGCGCTGCCGGCGGCCTATGCGCTCGCAAAGCTGCGGTTCTGGGGGCGGCAGGCGGTGTTCACGCTGGTGCTCTTCTGCCTGCTGATCCCGGTGCACGCCATCGCCCTGCCCCTCTACATCATGCTGGCGCAGCTGGGGCTGACGAACACCTACGCGGCGCTGGTGATCCCGTGGACCATCTCGGTCTTCGGCATCTTCCTGATGCGCCAGTTCTTCATGACCGTGCCGGACGACCTGATCGATGCCGCGCGCATGGACGGGATGAGCGAGTTCTCCATCGTCTGGCGCGTGATGCTGCCGACGGCGATCCCCGCGCTCCTGGCCTTCGCGATCTTCTCGGTGGTCGCGCACTGGAACGATTACTTCTGGCCGCGCGTGGTGATCACCGGGGACCGGAACCTCTTCACCCCGCCGCTTGGCCTGCGCGACTTTCGCTCGACCGCCGACGGCTCGTTCTTCGGCCCGATGATGGCGACGGCCACGGTGATCGTGACCCCGCTGATCGTGGCCTTCCTGCTCGCCCAGCGCCGCTTCATCGAGGGGATCACCCTCTCCGGCATGAAGTAGCGCCCCCGAAATCCGCCATGCGGACGAAGCCGGGAGACCCGGGCCAAGTCGCCAAACCGCCCCGGGCCTCCCTCCCCCGAGACCTCAAGACAAGAAGCTCAGGAGTATCCACCATGAAGCGCCTTCTCGGCACTGCCGCAATCCTTGCCGCACTCGGCACCCCGGCCCTCGCCGCCGACGAGAAGATCGTCGTCGAGTTCGCCTACCCCTACAGCCACCTCTTCGACGTGACCTACGAGAAGATCCTGCCGAAGTTCTACGAGGCGCATCCGAACATCGAGATCAAGATGCGCGCCACCTATGAGAGCTACGAGGACGGCACCAACACCATCCTGCGTGAAGCCGTCTCGGGCGATCTGCCGGACGTGACGATGCAGGGCCTCAACCGCCAGGCGATCCTGGTCGAGAAGGGCATCGCCAAGTCGCTCGAGCCGTTCATCGCGAACGAGGCGGACTTCGACGCCGACGGCTACCACGACGCCATGCTCTCGCTCTCGCGCTTCGAGAACGACGTCTATGGTCTGCCGTTCTCGGTCTCGCTCCCGGTCGGCTACTACAACATGGACATCCTGCGCGAAGGCGGGATCGAGAAGCTGCCGACGACGTGGAACGAGGTGGTCGACGCCTGCAAGACCATGAAGTCGAACGGCATCGACAACCCGGTCTTCTGGGGCTGGAACATCACCGGCAACTGGTTCGTCCAGGCGCTGATGTGGTCCCAGGGCGAGCCGATCATCGAGGGCAACGACATCAACCTCGACGAGCCGGCCGGCCTCACCTCGCTCGAGACCATGCAGATGATCTTCGACGGCTGCGAGATGAAGAACCTCTCCTGGAAGGAAGCGCTCGCCTCCTTCGCCGCGGGCGAGATCGGCATGATGTACTGGTCGACCTCGGCGCTGGGTGCCGTGGAGCGTGAGCAGGGCGACTTCGAGCTGAAGACCGGCCCGTTCCCGGGCATCGACGCCAAACCGCAGGGCCTGCCGGCCGGTGGTAACGCCGCCATGCTGGTCAGCGCGTCGGACGATCCCGAGCAGCTCGCCGCCGCCTGGGCCTGGCTGAAGTTCATCACCAGCGGTGAGGGTGCCGCGGACGTGGCCCGGACGACCGGCTACATGCCGCCGAACAAGGCCGCCAACGAGATCATCCTGGCGAACTTCTACGAGCAGAACCCGAACAAGCAGACCGCCGTGGACCAGCTTCCGCTGTTGCGCGACTGGCTGGCCTATCCGGGTGACAACGGCCTCGCGATCACGCAGGTGATCTATGACGGTGTGGAGCAGATCGTGGTCGGCGACGCCGATGACATGACCGAGCTTCAGGAAGAAGTGGTGGAAGAGGTCCAGGACCTCCTGCCGCAGTAAGACGACCCGCGCGGGGCGGCCTGCCCGCCCCGCGCCCACCTGGCGAGCCATGCGATGAAGATCCTCCACCTCACCGATATTCATCTGACGACGCCGGGCGAGAGCATTTCGGGGCGCGATCCGAATGCCAATTTCGAGGCGGCGCTTGCCCATGCGCTGTCGCTCCACGCCGATGCGGACCTGATGGTGATCACCGGCGACCTCTCGGACTGGGGGGAGCAGGCGGATTACGAGCGCCTGCGCGCGCGGCTGGCGGACCTGCCCATGCCCGTCGGCCTCTGCATCGGAAACCACGACGACCGCGCGACCTTTCTGGATGTCTTCCCCGAGCGGGCGGACCCGCTGGGCTTTGCTCAGGGTGTGTTCGACCTGCCGGGCGCGCGCTGCCTTTTCCTCGACACCTGGGGGCCGGAGACACATGCGGGGCATTTCTGCGCAACGCGCCAGGCCTGGCTTGCCGCCCGGCTCGACGAGCATGACGGCCCGTTCCTGATCTTCCTGCATCACAACCCGATCCCGAGCCATGTGGCGCCGATGGACAGCATCATGCTGCTCGACCATGAGGCGTTCGGCGAGGTTCTGCGCCCGCGCGCGGGCCGTATTCGCCACATCTTCCACGGGCATTGCCACCTGCCGATGGCCGGCTCGCTCCACGGCATTCCGGTGACGTCCTCGCGCGGGACGAACCATGCGGGCTGGCCTGCCTTCGACGAGACGGAGCGGCTTTCGGGGGCGGACCTGCCAGCGGCCTATGCGGTCGCCTTCGTGGAGCCCAGCGCCATCACCGTGCACATGGTGGAGTTTCAGGCCGCCCCCAGCGTGAGGCGCGGCGCCTCGCCGGACTACGCGACCTGGGACAAGGGGATGGCGCGGTGAAGCTCGTCCTCCTCACCGACACGCATTTCCTGCCTGCGGGTCGGCATGTCTACGGGCTCGATCCCAGGCCGCGACTGGAAGCGGCGCTGGCGGTGATCGCGCGGGACCATGCCGATGCGGCGGCGCTGTTGGTGATGGGGGACCTCGCCCATTGGGGGGAGGATGCCGCCTATCGGAACCTTGCCGAGGTGCTAGGCACCTGTTCCCTCCCGGTCCTCCTGATGATGGGGAACCACGACAAGCGCGGCCCCTTCCGGGCGGTGTTCGGCACGGGCCATGACGATGCGGGCGGCTTCGTGCAGGGCGTCCACAGCTGGCCTGAACTCACGCTCGTTCGGCTCGACACGCTGAACGAGGATAGCGGGAACCATGCCGGCTATCTCTGCGAGAAGCGCCTCGCCTTTCTCGAGCGGGCGCTTCGGGAGGCGCCGACGGACCGGCCGCTCATCGTCGCCCAGCATCACCCGGCGCTGACGCTCGGCCTGCCGGCGATGGATGCGATCAAGCTCCTGAACGGCGACGCGGAGCTGGCCGTGTTCGAGCGTGCGGGGCGGCGGCCGGACCTGATGCTCCACGGCCATGTGCACCGGCCCATCGGCGGGCTCTGGCAAGGCATCCCGTTCCACATCCAGCGCGCGCTTTCCCACCAGGTGGCCTTCGACGAGACGACCGATGCGTTCATTCCCGGCAGCCACGAGGCGCCGGATCTCGGGCTGCTGCGGGTCGAGGACGGGAACGTCGTCATCCACACCCGCAGCTTCCTCTATGACGGGCCGGTCTATTCGATGTCCGACCCCGTGAACGTTACCGCGACCGAGCCCTCGGGGCTCCTGACCCTGCCGCGATGAGTGTGCGGGCGCTCGACCGGTACCGCGCGATCCTCTGCGATCTCGACGGGTGCCTGATCTCGGGCGAGACGGTGCTGCCCGGTGCCGGGCAGCTGGTGGCGGCGGCGGGCGCGCGGCTCTTCATCGTCTCCAACAATTCGACGGATACGAGCGAGACGCTTTCGGCCCGGCTCTCGGCGCTTGGGATCGCCGTACCGGCCGAGCGGCTGGTCCTCGCGGGGGCGACGTCGCTGGAGATGCTGGCGCAGGAGATGCCGGGCGCCCGCGTCGCCCTCTACGCCGCGCCGGCGCTGGGGGCGCATGCGGAGGCCGCGGGGCTGGTGCTGGACGACACGGCGCCGGCGGTGGCGGTGCTGGCGCGCGATACGGGCCTGACCTATCCACGCCTTGCCAGCCTGATCCGCCATGCGAGCGCCGGCGTGCCCCTCGTCGTGACCAACCCGGATGCGAGCCATCCGGCGGCGGACGGCACGCCGGTGCCGGAGACCGGCGCGCTCCTCGATGCGGTGCGCGCCTGCCTGCCGGACCTTCATGTGCGCATCATCGGCAAGCCCGAGACAGCGCTGATAGACGAAGCCCTTCGCCGGGCGGGGGCCGCGCCGGGCGAGGCACTGTTCATCGGGGACAACCCGGCGACGGATGGCGCGGGGGCGGCCCGCGCAGGGCTGGACTTCGCGCTGATCGCCGGTCCCTCCGCCAACGGGACCTGCAGCGCCGAGGCGCCCACTACCTTGCTCGATCTCCTCTCCGAACGCGGCTCGCTCACCCTGGCTGGTTGAGGGCTTCAGGGGACGAGGGCGCTCGCCGCAAGCCTGTCGTGAAGGCGCCGGGCGGGCGCGATAAGCCGCTCGATTTCTGGTGAGAGGGCGGCGGGTTCGTCGGCGGGGCGCGCGAAGCCGGTGGATTGGTTTACGGAGGCGTACCAGTGGGCGGCCCAGATGCCGTCGCTCTCCCGCGGGCCCGGCGGCCAGCGCAGCATCGCCTCGTCGAAGGACAGGCCGAGGGCGCTGCAGAGTGCCGAGAGCGTCTCGCGCGGGCGGCGGCGGATCTCGGTGGCATCGACCACGGGCGGCGGGGCCCCGAGCATGGCGGTGCAATGCTCGAACAGTGCCGCCTGCCGCTCAAAACCGAGATCGTCGAGCGTGAAGCCCTCGCGCTTGGCCGCGTAGCTGGCCGCCACTTCGCGGGGGTTGCGGATCAGGAAGGCGATGGCCGCGCCCTCCAGCCAGCCGAGCCCGATGCCCGGGACCATATGGTGCGTCATGTGCTTTTCGTAGCGGACGCGGCCGGGCGGGGGCGGGGCGGCGCAGGCCTCGGCCACGCGGCGCCAGTCCGTCTCCCCATCCGCCAGGATTTCGGCGCGCATCGGATGCTGGATCCCGGTCTCGGCGAGGTAGGCGGCGTAGAAGGGCTCGTCGACCACATCCGTATCCGTCCGTGCGCCGAAACTCCGCATCATGGCGGTGGAAAGGTTCCGGGGGCCGGACCACATGACGATGCGCATCAGGCGGCGCCCACATGGCGGGCGACGAGGTCGCGGTAGAGGCCCTGGAGGCGCTTCGTGACGGGGCCGGGGAGCGGCGCGGCCATGCGCCGCCCGTCGATCTCCGAGACCGGGGTCTGCGCGCCGAAGGTGCCGGTGAGGAACGCCTCCTCGGCGCCGAAGGTCTCAACGAGGCTGAAGTTCCGTTCATGGATCGGGATGCCGTTGGCGCGGCAAAGGTCGATGGTCTTCTGCCGGGTGATCCCGTTCATGCAATAGTCGCCCGTGGAG
>JBCBEP010000060.1:0-20876 GCA_038528605.1 Pseudomonadota bacterium | reverse complement strand
AGCGGTCTCCCGAGGCGTAGACGGCCACGCCGTCGCCCTCGCGCTTCCCTTCGAGAAAGGCGCCGGTGTAGGTGTCGCCGTTCGCGTACTGCGCGGTGCCGGTGCCGGTGATCTGGCCGTCGGTCCACACGCCTTCATAGACGAAGCCGTCCGTCAGCGTGATCTTGCCCTGGCCGTGGCGGACGCCGTTCACGAAGTCGCCCGTGTAGACCGCCTTGTCCGGGTAGGTGACGGTGCCGCGGCCATGCTGCGCACCTTCCTGCCACTGGCCCTCGTAGCGATAGCCGTTGTCCCGGGTCATGATGCCCTGGCCGTGATGCGCCGAGTTCCGGAAGTCGCCCTCGTAGCGCATGCCGTTGCCATAGTCGGCGACGCCGTAGCCTTCGATCACGCCGTTCGCCCACTCACCCGCATAGACGCCACCGTTGGCGTAGGTGATGGTGCCGGTACCGTGGGGCACGTCGTCGAAGAAATCGCCCTCGTAGACCGAGCCGTTCGTGAACTTGGCAATGCCCTTGCCCTGGCGCTTACCCTCGACCCACTCGCCGGAGTACTCGTAGCCGTCGGGCGCCTTATAGGTGCCCTGACCGTGCTGCTTTCCGTCCTTGAACTCGCCCTGATAGACGGCGCCGCTATCGTATTCCTTGGTTGCGACGGCGGTTGTCCCGTCCTGCGCCAGCGCCACCCCTGCGCTAAGACCCAGAACCGCCGCTGCAGCTGCAAAGCTCCGCATCTGCCCGTTCCCTCAAACCGTTGCTCGAGCCGCGACCAGTCGGCTCATCCCGTATGCTTCTGAACAATCTATTTGGCAGGACTATGGCTGACAACGCCCCATTTACTGCCTGCGGCCTTGCGGGGCGGAAGTCCCCCCCGTAATGCGGGGCCAGAGGCGGGAACGGGCCCCTTCGAGGGGGTCGACAGGCGCGCGCAGAGGCGCCGAGGAGAGCAGATGAGCGGAACCGACCGGCTGCGCGTCTTTCTTGTGCAGGCCAACCCGGTGGCCGGCGATCTCGAGGGGAATCTCGCCAAGGCCGAGACCGCCTGGGCCGAGGGCAAAGCCGCGGGCGCGGACCTTGTAATGCTGCCGGAGATGTTCCTTTCGGGCTATCAGCTGCTCGATCTCTCCGTTCGCCCCGCCTTTCTGCGCGATTGCCGGGGCGCGCTCGACCGGCTCGCCCAGGCCTGTTCCGACGGCCCGGCGCTGGCCCTCGGCGCCCCGGTTGCGGGCGAGGGCGGTGTCTATAATGCCTATCACCTGCTGGAGGACGGGCGGGTTCGGGCGGAGTGTCACAAGTTTCATCGACCGAACTACGGGGTGTTCGACGAAAAGCGGCTCTATGCCGAGGGCAGGGCACCCGGACCGATCGCGATCAATGGCTGCCGGGTCGGTTTTCCCATCTGTGAGGACATCTGGTTCGACGATGTGTGCGAGGGCCTGGCAGAATCGGGTGCCGAAGCCCTCCTTGTGCCGAACGGCTCGCCCTACGAGCAGGGCAAGTACGACGCGCGCATGGGCCATGCCGTGGCGCGCGGGGTCGAGACCGGCCTGCCGCTCGTCTACCTCAACCTTGTCGGCGGGCAGGACGACCAGGTCTTCGACGGTGGCAGCTTCGGGGTGAACCCGGGCGGGCGCCTCGCCTTCCAGATGCCGTTCTTCGAGGATGCGACGCGTATGGTGGAGCTCGAGCGCCAGGACGAGGGCTGGCGCATCGCTCCCGGTGCGGCCGCGCCGCTGCCGGACGAGGCGGCGCTCGATTACCGCGCCATGGTCACTGCCACGCATGATTACGTAACGAAGTCCGGCTTCGCGAAGGTGCTGCTCGGCCTCTCGGGCGGGATCGACAGCGCGATGGTTGCCACCGTCGCCGCCGATGCGCTGGGGCCGGAGAATGTGCGCGGCGTGATGCTGCCCTCCCAGTTCACGTCCCGGCACTCGCTGGAGGACGCGGCC
This sequence comes from Pseudomonadota bacterium, assembly GCA_038528605.1. Lineage (GTDB taxonomy): Bacteria > Pseudomonadota > Alphaproteobacteria > Rhodobacterales > Rhodobacteraceae > Thermohalobaculum. Next base: position 18,925 of record JBCBEP010000060.1, on the reverse strand, counting down.
GCCTGCGCCAGGGCACTTGGCATCCGGCTCGACGAGCTGCCCATCGGCCCCGGCATCGCGGCGATGACCGAAAGCCTCGCGCCCCTCTTTGCCGGGCGGAACGAGGACGTGACGGAGGAGAACCTGCAGAGCCGGCTGCGCGGCACCTACCTGATGGCGCTCTCCAACAAGTTCGGCGAACTGCTGCTCACCACCGGCAACAAGTCCGAAATCGCCGTCGGCTACGCGACGATCTACGGGGACATGAACGGCGCCTACAACCCGATCAAGGACCTCTACAAGACCCGCGTCTTCGCCGCCGCCCGCTGGCGCAACGCAACGCACGAGCCCTGGATGCGGGCGCCCGCCGGCGTGGTCATCCCCACGCGCATCATCGAGAAGCCCCCCTCGGCCGAGCTGCGTGCCGACCAGAAGGACGAGGACAGCCTGCCGCCTTATCCGGTGCTCGACGGCATTCTCGAGGGCCTGGTCGAGCGCGAAGCAGCGGTGGCCGAACTCGTCGCCGAAGGATACGCTCGCGAAACGGTAGAGCACGTCCAGCACTTGCTCTACCTATCCGAGTACAAGCGCTTCCAGTCCGCGCCGGGCACGAAGCTCACGAAGAAGGCCTTCTGGCTCGACCGCCGCTACCCCATCGTCAACCGATGGCGCGATCGCGGTTGAGGGCCGGAAGTTGGGGGACGGGACGAGTAGGTCGATGACGAGCGAGACTGGCAAGGAAAATGCCGCCGGGGCCGGCACCTTCGTGGTGCACGCCTCCAGGTCCAAGGCCGCGGTGCTCTCGATCCTCGGCGCTTTCGTGGTGGTGGCCTTCGCCGGGGTGGACTGGTTTCGATGGACGGAGCCCGCGATCAAATGGGCGGCCATCATCTTCGGCCTCGCCTTCGTGGGCTACTTCGTCACGTTCGCTCTGGCGCTCGCCCTCCGCTCGCGGCCGGTCTTCACCGTCGATGATGACGGGATCGGCATGCCCACCGGCGGCATCGGCTTTGTCGTGATCCCCTGGGAGGATGTGGCGGGCTACGGTACGGTGGTGCGTGGCGTGACCTACATGCCGGGGCTCGCGAGCGAGGCTTTCGGTGTGCGCCTCCACGCGGATGCGCGGCGGTCGGAACGTTTCACCGAGGCCCAGCGCCGGGAGTTCCGGCTCAACCGCGTGAGCATGGGCGCGGATGTACTGCTCACCCACTGGTTCTCCTCCGTGCCCTTCGACGAGGTGCGTGAGGCCGCCCGGCGCTACCGGCCCGATCTCGACATCACCGACGCGATGGACGCCGAGCGCCGGCGATGACCGTTACCCGCTTCGCCCCCTCGCCGACGGGGCGGCTCCATGTCGGCAATATCCGCAGCGCCGTGCTCAACTGGCTCACCGCCCGGGCCGCCGGCGGCCGCTTCATCCTGCGCCTCGACGATACCGATGCCGAGCGCTCGACCGAGGCCTTCGCGGACGCAATCCGCCGCGATCTCGACTGGCTCGGCCTCGGCTGGGATGCGGAATACCGTCAGTCCGACCGCCGCGATCTTTACGATGACGCGGCGGGGAGGCTGACCGGGGCCGGCCGCCTCTATGAAGCCTTCGAGACACCCGAGGAACTCGAGCTCCGCCGAAAAACCCTCGCCATGCGTGGCCTCCCGCCGGTCTACGACCGTGCCGCGCTGAAGCTGACGGAGGACGAAAGGGCCGCCTTGCGTGCCGAGGGGCGTCGGCCCGTGCGGCGCTTCCTGCTCGACCGGGTCGAGTCGTCATGGGACGACCTGATCCGCGGCCCGGAGCGGGTGGACTGCGCCTCGCTGTCGGACCCTGTGCTCTTCCGGGCCGATGGCCAGCTCCTCTACACGCTCGCCTCCGTGGTCGACGATGCGGATCTCGGCGTCACCCATGTCATTCGCGGGGCCGACCACGTCACGAACACCGGCGCCCAGCGGCAGATCTTCGAAGCCCTCGGCCTCGCGATCCCCGCCTTCGGCCACCACTCGCTGCTGACGGGCCCTGGCGGGGAGGGGCTCTCGAAGCGCCTCGGCTCCCTCTCCATCGGGGACCTGCGGGATGCGGGCATGGAGCCGCTCGCCATCGTCAGCTTCCTCGCCCGCCTCGGCAGCAGCGCGCCAGTGGACGTCGCTACCCGCATCGAGGAGGTGATCGAGGGCTTCGACATCGCGAGCTTCGGCCGCGCGCCCACGAAGTTCGACGAGGCGGAACTCACGCTCCACTCGGCCAAAACCCTCCGCGCCCTGCCGCATGACGCGGTGGCGCCACGCCTCGCGGGCCTCGGCGTGCCGCCCGAGGAGGCCGCCGCCTTCTGGGCCGCCATCGCCCCCAATCTCGACCGGCTGGAGGACGCTGCGCCCTGGTGGTCCCTCTGCCGCGATGGCGTGGACCCGGTGATCGCCGAGGAGGACCGGGCCTTCATCACCGAAGCCCTCGCGGCGCTGCCCCCCAGGCCCTTCAGCACCGAGACCTGGGGTGCGTGGACGGCCGATCTCAAGGCGCGCACGGGCCGCAAGGGAAAGGCGCTTTTCCTCCCGCTCCGCCGCGCGCTTACCGGGGCGGACAAAGGGCCGGATATGGGCCTCCTCCTCCCGCATCTGCGCCACCTGCCGGCGGTGGATGCCGCCTGACCGACCCTGACCGCGCCGCTCCATCAGCCCCTTCACGCAACTGTCGCTTGCAACCCTCCCGGCGCCTCGCGACGGAAGAGGCGCGCCCTGCGTGCTATAGCCATCGAGCAAGACCACGGGAGATCACGCCATGAAGCCCCTCAGCCTCGCCGCCGCCCTCGCCGGCGCCGCCCTTCTCGCCACAGCGCCCATCGCCACGCCCAGCGCCGAGGCGGACACCTATTGCAGCCGGGAGGTGTTCCTCGGGCAGCGCGGCGCCCCCTGCGGCGAGAAGCTCGACAACCGCGCCCGCCTTGCCGAGTTCCGCTACCGCTCGGGCTCGGACCGCGCGCTGATCTTCCGCAAGCAGGGGGTGGTGTTCTTCCACTGCATCGGCCGGAACGAGGCGGTGGTCTTCGCGCAGAACTATCGCAACCGGAACGCCTGCCGGATGATCAACAAGACCCTGCGGGACATGCGGCTGGTGCGCTGATCCCGCGCGCCCCACACCGCGCTTGCATCGCCCGGCGCTTTCGGGCATTGACCCGCGCATGAACACGGCAACCATCTGCATCTGGATCTGCATTACGGGCTGACATCGGCCCGCGGCGGACACGTGTTCTCTTCTCAAGCTTGGACAACGCCCGCTGCGGGGAACCGCATCGAAAGGCGCGCGCCATGACGGAAATCCGCCTCTGGAACACCCGCGACCGGGAACAACAACGGGTCGTGCCCCGTAACGGCCGGGTCGGTATGTATGTCTGCGGGCCGACCGTCTACGACCGGGCGCATATCGGCAACGCCCGCCCCGCGGTGGTGTTCGACGTGCTCTTCCGCCTCCTCCGCCATGTCCATGGCGCGGAGAACGTCACCTATGTCAGCAACATCACCGATATCGACGACAAGATTAACGCCCGCGCGGCACAAAGCCGGGGCGAGGGCGAGAGCATTCTCGACGCGGTGAAACGCATCACCACCGAGACCACGGCCTGGTATCGTGAGGACATGGGCGCCCTCGGCTGCCTCGAGCCCGATGTCCGCCCGCTCGCCACCCAGTTCGTGCATGCGCCGGGCGCGCCGACGGACATGATCCGCATGATCGAGCTGCTGATCGAGAAAGGCCACGCCTATGCGGCCGAGGGCCACGTGCTCTTCTCCGTCAGGAGCTGGGAGGGCTATGGCAGCCTCTCCCGCCGCTCGACCGACGAGCTTCTGGCCGGCGCCCGTGTCGACGTGGCGCCCTACAAGCGCGACGCCATGGATTTCGTGCTCTGGAAACCCTCCACCGAGGATCAGCCCGGCTGGGAGAGCCCCTGGGGCCGCGGCCGCCCGGGCTGGCATATCGAATGCTCCGCCATGGCCAAGGCGATCCTGGGCCCCGAGTTCGGGGACCGCTTCCAGATCCATGGCGGCGGCATCGACCTCGTCTTCCCCCATCACGAGAACGAACGCGCCCAGTCCTGCGCCGCCCATGGCGGCGACGACATGGCCGATATCTGGATGCACAACGGCTACCTGATGGTCGAGGGCGAGAAGATGTCGAAGAGCCTCGGCAACTTCATCACCGTCTGGGATCTGCGAGGAAAGGTCTCGGGGCCGGTGATCCGCCGCGTGCTTCTCTCCACCCACTATCGCTCTCCGCTTGATTGGACAGCGAAGCGCGTGGAGGAAGCGAAGACGGTCATCAATCGGTGGGGTCGTCTCTTCACGCAGAAGCGACGCGCTGACCTCAACGTACCTCCCAATTTCACCGCGCACCCAGAGGTGCTTGCGGCGTTGGCAGACGATCTGAACACGGCAGAGGCGCTGCGTGTCGTTGACGAGTTGGCAAAGGACTGGCGTGCCGAAACGGATGAGGATCGTTTAATCGAGTTTATTGGCAACGCGGCGCTGCTTGGCTTTGACGCAGAGGGCGGGTCAGCTGCAGATCCGTCGCACGCAGTCTCGGCGGCGATCGACGCCGTCCTAGACGGAATGTGCCGAGAGCTCGACGAAGCGAGGAACGCGAAGGATTTCGCAACCGCGGACCGGCTTCGGGCGGAGATGCAAGCAATGGGCGCCGAGGTGCAGACGACTAAGGACGGCACGCGTTGGTTTCCCACCGCCGGCGTCCAAAAGGAACCGACGACATGACGACCGACGGCACGCGCGAGCGGCTCTGGCTCTTCGACACCACGCTGCGGGACGGGCAGCAGACCCAGGGCGTCGACTTCTCGGCGGCGGACAAGGCGCGGATCGCGACCGCGCTCGACGCCCTCGGCATCGACTATGTCGAGGGCGGCTGGCCCGGCGCGAACCCGACCGACAGCGAGTTCTTCGAGCGCCCGCCCGGCCTGAAGCGCGCCACCTTCACCGCCTTCGGCATGACCAAGCGCGTCGGCCGCTCGGCGGCGAATGACGACACGCTTGCGGCGGTCACGAACGCGGGCACCGGCGCCGTCTGCCTTGTCGGCAAGGCGCATGACTTTCATGTGGAGCGTGCGCTGGGGGTCACCCTCGAGGAGAACCTCGACGCGATCCGGGACTCGATGGCGCATCTGAAAGCACTCGGCCGCGAGCCGCTCTTCGACGCGGAGCACTTCTTCGACGGCTACGCGGCGAACCCGGCCTACAGCCTCGCCTGCCTCGAAGCGGCCCTCGAGGGCGGTGCCCGCTGGGTCGTCCTCTGCGATACCAATGGCGGCACGCTCCCGGGCCAGATCGCGGCGGCGACCGCGGCGGTGGCCGAGCGTTTCGGGCGGGAGCACACGGGCATCCACACCCATAACGACATGGAGACGGCGGTGGCCGGCACCCTCGCGGCGGTCGAAGCCGGGGCACGGCAGATCCAGGGCACGCTCAACGGGCTCGGCGAGCGCTGCGGCAACGCGAACCTCTGCTCCGTCATCCCCACGCTCCTGCTGAAGGAGCCCTATGCGAGCCGCTTCGAGACAGGGGTGAGGCCCGAGGGGCTCAAGGAGCTCCGCCGCGTCTCCGCCATGCTCGACGATATCCTCAACCGCCAGCCGAACCGGCACGCGCCCTATATCGGCTCCGCGGCCTTCACGCACAAAGCGGGCCTCCACGCCTCCGCCATCGTGAAGGACCCGACGACCTATGAGCATGTGGCGCCCGAGGCCGTGGGGAACGCCCGGGTTATCCCGATGTCGAACCAGGCCGGCCGCGCGAACCTGGTGAGCCGACTGCGCGAGGCCGGGCTGGAAGTTGACCCGGCCGATGCCCGGCTGCCGGCGCTCCTTGCGGAGGTGAAGGACCGGGAGGACCGGGGCTATGCCTATGACAGCGCCGGTGCGAGCTTCGAGATCCTCGCGCGCCGCATGCTCGGCCAGCTGCCGGCCTTCTTCGAGATCAACCGCTACCGCGTGATCGTGGAGCGGCGCTTCAATGCCCTCGGCGAGCGCATCTCGCTCTCGGAGGCGGTGGTGGAGGTGACCGTCGACGGCCGGCCGATGATGTCGGTCGCCACCTCGATGGATCCCGACAGCCAGTCCGACCAGGGGCCGGTCAACGCGCTTGCCCTTGCGCTCTCGAAGGATCTGGGGCGCTACCAGCGCTTTATCGACGATATGCGGCTGGTGGACTTCCGGGTGCGCATCATCGGTGCGGGTACCGAGGCTGTGACGCGCGTGCTGCTCGATGCGACGGACGCGACGGGCGAAGTATGGTCGAGCGTCGGCGTCTCCGCGAACATCGTCGACGCGTCCTTCCAGGCACTTGAGGACGCGATCGTGCTGAGGCTGCTGCGCGCGGGCGCTGCGGCGCAGGCCGCTGGCGGCGGGGGCGATGGGCGGGCGGCGATCTACGCGCCGGGCGATGCGCAGGGCCGGGTCGCCGGCCTTCGCCTTGGGCGGACGGAGGGCGCGTGAGCGAGGCCCTCTCGGGCGGGCCGCAGCTCAGTGCGCCCGCCGAGCTCGTCCGCCGCTTCGATCCGGACCTTTTCCACGCGGCCCTCTTCGCCCCGGAGCCCGCGCGCGAGCGGCTGATGGTGCTCGCCGCCTTCGATATCGAGCTCAGCCGTGCGACGGCGAAGGCCGGGGGCGTGGCCGAGGGACCGATGCTGGCTGCCATGCGGGTGCAGTTCTGGCAGGACCGGGTGGAAGCGGCGCGTGCGGGCGGCCCCGCGGCGGCGCATGAGGTGGCCGGGCCCATGCACACGCTTCTGACAGGAGCGCTGAGCGCTGCGGCCCCTCTCGCGTCCCGCCTTGTCGAGGCGCGCGCGCTCGAGCTGCAAACCCCGTTTGATGACGATGCCTTCATTGCCTGGGCCGATGCCCGCTTCACCTCGTGGTACGGGCTCTCCCTCTCGGCGCTCGGCTTCTCGGAGCGAGATGGCGCGCAGGAGGCGGCCCTCGAGGCAGGCGCGGCGCAGGCCCGGGCCTTCGCGATCCGGCACGCCGTGGCGCTCGCCGGCGAGGGCAGGGCGCTTCTGCCGGGTGTCGAGGGCGAGGCGGCGTCCCGTCTGGCCCGGGGCGATGTTACGCCCGATACGGCCAGGGTTATCGGCCGGCTGGCTGGCGAAGGCCTGGCTGCGCTGAAACGCTTGAGGGCGCATCGCGGAAGCCTCGGCCGCGCAGCAGCCCCCGCCTTCCTGCCGCTGTGGCGCGTGGGGCGGGACCTTCGCGCCGCAAAGGGCGGTTTGCCGGCGGGAGGGCGCCCGCTCGTAGCGCGGCCTTCGGAAACGGGGCAGGGCGCCCGCGCGGTCGCCTATCTCTGGCGGGCCATGACGGGGCGCTGGTAGGTCATTCCGTTGGGACGGACTTGAAGCGGCTGCCGGCACCCGAGACTGCCTTGAACCGGCCTGCCCGTGCCTCGCTCGGCTGGCCAACCCGGCGCACCACGCGCTGGCCCGGCTTCGGCGGCTCGAAATCGAAGGTCTCGAACCAGTCCAGCACTGCCGAGAGCCAGTGGCGCGGGTAACCATGCCCGCCGCCATGCACCCAGTATTCGAGGGCGGCGCCGTTCTGACAGTCCCGCCAGCTCCGCCGGTCGAACCCCTGATACTTTGTCACCGGCACCTCGCCCATGGTCTCGCAGCCATTTGCCCGCGCGAGGAGTTCAAGGCCGTTGAGCGGATTGGCGGAGGAGAGGCGGCTGCCGTCGGGCGACATGCGCTCGGCTTCGAAAGGCACGATCGTGTCGCGGCGCCCGTGGGTTTGCAGCAGCTTCGCCGGGGAGGCGCAGCTTTGCGGCAGCGGGCCGCCATAGCTGCCCGCATGGCTGGCATAGGCGGCGGCCAGGCCCGGCTCGTGGCAGGCGATCTCCCAGATCAGGAACCCGCCATCGGACTGGCCGGCGAAGAGCACGCGGCGCCGGTCGATCCGATATTCGCGCTCCACATGGTTGAGCACGTTGCGGATGAAGCCGATATCGTCGCGCGGATGCGTCTCGCGCGAGCGCAGCGACCAGCCGGTGCCGCGCCCAACGGTGTAGTTCACGACGTCGAGCGCGCGGGGGACGAGCAGGACATAGCCCCGGTCGACAATCGCCTGCCGGATAGCGCCGTTCTTGTAGACGAGATCCGCCTCGCCCAGCGAGCCGTGCAGGTAGACGAGCACCGGATGCGGGCCCTCGCCGGCGGGTTTGAGCACGCGATACTCCCCGCCCTGCACTTTGCAGGCCTCATCGCCGCCGGAGAAGTTGCACGGGTTGTACTCCGCCCGCGCCGCCGTTGCGCCCATCCCAGCCGCAGCGAGCGCTACAAGCGCGGCGCCAATCATGCGTTGCCACATCGTGATCCGTCCCTCAGTCGCCCCGCCGGGAGGATGCCACGTGGCGGGCGCTCTGAGAAGCGTTCAGCGGCGCCGGAGGACGTAGACGGTCGCGTTGAGGCCGATCTTCGGGATGTGGTCGCCGTATTCGCGCATCATCAGCTCGGCCCAGCCGCAGTCGATCAGCTCGTTGATGCGGCCTTCGATCTGCCGGTCCGCCGCGGCGTGGTCGTTCACCGAGAAGACGAAGCAGCCGCCGGAGGGGAGCTTGCCGAGGATCTCATCGATCACCGTCACCGGCATGTAATCGGTGGTGATGCAGCCGACGGCGGCTGCGTTGGCGTAGATATTTTTCTGAATATCCAGTGGCTTGGAGAGATCCGCCACTGCGAGGTTCCGGTAGAGATCGAGCGTCCGCGCCTTCTCGAGCATGCCGGGTGAGAGGTCGAACCCGTCGAGCGTCGTGAACCCCGCATCGCGCAGGGCCCGGCCCGAGAGCCCGGTGCCGCACGCGAAATCCGCCAAGGGCAGCGTCGGATCCGCCGCATGGGCCTTGAGGGCCTCGGCACAGCGTTGCGGCGTCACGTAATCGTGTGCACTCAGCTCATTATCGTAGGTTTCGGACCATTCGTCGTAAAAGCTGCGGGTATCTTCTGAGCCTGTCACGCCATAGACGGCATCAAGGCCCTTCTGCGCTTCCTGAGCGGTCATGGCGGCACTCTCCTTGTGTCGTTTGCGACATCCCGGTGTCGCAAATTAACACATGGAGCGAATCGAGAGGCAAGAGCCCTTAGGCCGCAGGAGCGCACGGCGCGCCAGTTTCCGCGAGCCAGGCATCGAAGGCGGCCTTCGCGCGGTCGGTATACCCCTTCGCACGCTCCCGTTTGCCTCGGCGGCCCTTGCGCGCATCCTCGAGCGGCGGGAAGAGGCCGAAATTCACGTTCATGGGCTGGAACGTCTCCGCCTCCGCGTCGCCCGTGATGTGCGCGAGAAGGGCGCCCATGGCGGTCTCACGGGGCGGCATGGTCAGCGGGCGGCCGAGGCGCTCGAAGGCGGCGAACCGGCCGGCGAGGATGCCCATGGCGCCGGACTCCACATAGCCCTCAACGCCCGTGATCTGCCCGGCGAAGCGAAGGCGTGGCTGCGCCCTCAGGCGCATTGCGCCGTCCAACAGCCTGGGGCTGTTGAGAAAAGTGTTCCGGTGGATGCCGCCGAGGCGGGCGAAGCGCGCGTTCTCCAGCCCCGGGATCAGGCCCAGAACCTCCGCCTGCGCGCCGTATTTCAGCTTGGTCTGGAAGCCGACCAGATTGTAGAGCGTGCCGAGCCTGTTCTCGCGCCGGAGCTGCACCACGGCGTGGGGCTTCTTGTCCGGCGCATGGGGGTTGGTGAGACCGACGGGCTTCAGCGGCCCCCAGCGCAGCGTCTCGCGCCCGCGCTCAGCCATCACCTCGATGGGCAGGCAGCCCTCGAAATAGGGCGTGTCCTTCTCCCAGTCCTTGAACTCGGTCTTGGGAGCGGCGAGCAACGCGTCGATGAAGGCGTTATACTGCGCCTCGTCCATGGGGCAGTTGAGGTAGGCGGTGCGCTCTTCCTCGGTCTCGCCCTTGTCGTAGCGGGACTGGAACCAGGCGCGGCTCAGATCGACGCTATCTGCGTGGACGATAGGGGCGATGGCATCGAAGAAGGCGAGGCTTTCCTCGCCGGTGAGCCCGCGGATGGCGTCCGCAAGGGCAGGGGAGGTGAGGGGGCCGGTCGCGACAATCACGCTGTCCCACGCCTCAGGGGGCAGGCAGGCGACTTCGCCCCGCGCGATGGTGATGAGCGGGTGCGCCTCGAGCCTGCGGGTCACTTCAGCGGAAAACACCTCGCGGTCGACGGCGAGTGCGCCGCCGGCGGGCACCTCGGCGAGAATGGCCGCGGACATCATGATCGAGCCGGCGCGGCGCATCTCCTCATGCAGAAGGCCGACCGCGTTGGTCTCGTGATCGTCAGACCGGAAGGAGTTGGAGCAGACGAGCTCGGCGAGGCCGTGTGTCTGGTGCGCGAAGGTCTGCACCTCGGGCCGCATCTCGTGCAGCACCACGGGCACGCCGAGCGACGCTGCGGCCCACGCCGCCTCGCTTCCCGCCATGCCACCGCCGATGATGTGTATGGGTTGCATGGCGCGCACCTAGCTGCTGGTGCGCGCGGATGCAACGGCTGGCCGGGTGGCCGCCGCGAGGGTCAGCCGAGATAGAGGCCGACGGCGATGGCGGCGGCGGTGCCCCAGAAGAGGAGGTAGCAGCCGGCGAGCGCGAGGCGGACCGGCAACGCCTTGAACTCGGCCTTCACCTCGGCGCTCGAGCTCGCGATGGTCTTCGAGTCGCCATGGATGAACGGGCGGCCGCCGATCACCGGGATGGGCTTCGCATTGTGCGCCGCCGCGGCTGCGTGGTTCTTCGCGATCCAGTCCGGCCGCTTGGCGCTCTTTGTCTTCGTCTTCGTGGCTACGAACTGCTCGCTGTCGGGCGTCATGTTCATGTCGGTCTCCAATGCCTGTCGCGCTGAGAAGTCGAGCGATTTCTTGCGCCTTCAAGGGTTGCCAGCGCGTTTCGTTCCGAAATTGCTTGTAGATGGGGCAAACCGGAGCACCGAACCGTCAGGCGGAATTGACGCCTCGAAGAACGGCCTGGGCACTGTTATATCCCGTCCATGGAGGAGCCCATGACCAGCACCACCGACACGCCCGCCCGCAGCCGCGACCTGAAGGACCGGGCCGCCCGGCACCCGGAAAAGGCCCATCGCGCGGACAATGCGAGCCCCGCGAAGCCGCCCTGGATCCGCGTGAAGGCGCCGACCTCCGAGGGCTATCGGCAGACGCGGGACATCATGCGCGAGCACAAGCTTGTCACGGTGTGCGAGGAGGCGGGTTGCCCGAATGTGGGCGAGTGCTGGGCGCAGGGCCACGCGACCATGATGATCATGGGCGAGATCTGCACGCGCGGCTGCACGTTCTGCAACGTGGCCACCGGGCGGCCCGATGCGCTGGATGTGTTCGAGCCCGCGCGGGTGGCGGATGCAGTGGCGAAGCTTGGGCTGAACCATGTGGTGGTGACCTCGGTCGACCGAGACGACCTGGAGGACGGCGGCGCCGGGCACATCGCGCAGACCATCCGCGCCGTGCGCCGACGCTGCCAGGAGACCACCATCGAGGTGCTGACGCCCGACTTCCTGCGCTGCCCCGACAGCGCGCTCGAGGAGGTGGTGGAGGCGCGCCCCGATGTCTTCAACCACAATCTCGAGACGGTCCCGGGGCTTTACACCGAGGTGCGTCCGGGTGCGCGGTACTTCCACTCCCTCCGGCTGCTTCAGCGGGTGAAGGAGCTCGATGGCAGCATGTTCACGAAATCCGGCCTGATGGTGGGGCTGGGCGAGCGGCGGGAGGAAGTGCTGCAGGTGATGGACGATATGCGGGTGGCCGATGTCGATTTCCTCACCATCGGGCAGTACCTGCAGCCGACGCCGAAGCACCACCGCGTGGCGGATTACATCACGCCCGAGGCTTTTGCGGCCTATGAGAAGGCCGCCTATGCGAAGGGCTTCCTGATGGTGTCTGCCACCCCGCTGACCCGGTCCAGCTACCATGCGGGCGACGATTTCGAGCGGCTGAGGGCTGCGCGGGCGGCGAAGGCGGTCTGACCCGTTCCACGCCACGGAATTGAAAGACTTTTGCGGGATTTCTGCATGCTCTCAGCCGCGCTGCTTCGGCGCGCGGCGCTTCTGCCGGGTGGCTCTCGCGGGCCGTTCGCGCTAGGCGGTACGGCCAAGTCGGGTGACGGTGCCGCGCGCCCCGACACGAGGTGAGCGGCAGGGGAGGCCCCGGGTGACGGGGAGCGACGCGGGAGAGCAGCAAATGCCCACGCATGCGGAAAAGAAGGTGCTGCCCTACACGCCCGAGCAGCTTTATGCGCTGGTGGCGGATATCGGGGATTATCCGAAGTTTCTGCCGTGGTGCTCCGCCTGCCGGGTGCGCAAGCAGGTGACGCTGCCGGATGGGCGGGAGCAGATGGACGCCGACCTCGTGATCTCCTTCAAGGTGTTTCGTGAGAAATTCGGTAGCCGGGTTACGCTGCAGCCCGCGAACCGCATCATCGATGTCGAGTATCTCGACGGGCCCTTCCGCTACCTCAACAACCACTGGGAGTTTCACGAGCGGCCGGGCGGGCGCTGCGAGGTGGATTTCTACGTGGACTTCGAGTTCAAGAGCCGGACGCTGCAATCGGTGGTGGGCCTCGTCTTCAACGAGGCGATGCAGCGGATCGTGCGCGCCTTCGAGCGCCGCGCCGCCGAGATCTACGGCGCGCCGGAGGATGCCTCCTACGCCGCGCCGCACTGACGGGCACTATGGGCCGAGCCAGCGGCCCTGCCAGCCCTCGGCGGCGGGTTCGAAGCGGGCGCGGCGGTGGCCGGCGCTGCGCAGATGCAGCCATTCGAGGCGCATGATCGTGACGGGCACGGCGGCGAAGACGCTGCGACCGTCATCCTCCCGCACTCCATCGCCTTCTTCCGGCGCGCGCAGGCTGCGGCCCGGTGGCACGGGCGTGCGGTAGATGCGGCGTCCGGGCACGGTGAGGCGGCCCCACTCCTCCTCAGCGAAGGGGTCCTCGGTGAGGAGCCGCGCCTGGCCCCAGAGGCGGAGCTGCAGCTTCGCCCGCGGGTCCCAGAACAGCAGCGAGACGCGGCCATCCGCCTCGATCTCCGCGGCCTTGGCGCTGCGCCTGTCGGTATGGAAGGTCACGCGGCGCTCGGAGGGCTCGACCCGGCGGAGGACCACGGTGCGCTGCTCCGGCCAGCCTTGAGGGCCGAGCGTCGCGATCTGAAGGGTATTGAAGGCAGATCGTTTGTCGGCCGCCCCCCGCTCGAGCCGCTTCCAGGCCGCCTCCACCACAGCGTCCAGATCGTCGTCGGGCAGCCCCGGGGCCTGCTTCGCCACGGTCATTGCTGTTTCGCGAGCTGGAGGAGGCGGGTGAGCGCATGCTCCACCGTTGCCGCCCGCACGGCGCCGCGGCCGAGGGCGCCGAATTCCACGCGTTCATGCTCGAAATCGCCGACGCTCGAGCCCCAGGCGAAATGCACCAGCCCCTCAGGCTTGGCGGGGCTGCCGCCGCCGGGCCCCGCGATTCCCGTCACCGCGATCGCCAGATCCGCCCGGCTGCGCACGAGGGCGCCCTTCGCCATGGCGCGCGCGACCGGTTCGGAGACCGCGCCCTGCTGGCTGATGAGGGCCGCTGGCACGCCGAGCATCTCGGTCTTCGCCTCGTTCGAGTAGGTGACGAAGCCCCGCTCCACCACCGCCGACGAGCCGGGAATATCCGTCAGCACGGCCGTGATCAGCCCGCCCGTGCAGCTCTCCGCCGAGCAGACCATGAGCTGCTTCTTGGCGCAGAGCGAGAGCAGGCTCTCGGCCAGCTCCGCGAGCCTGTCAGAACCATCCATGCGCGACCCCTGCTGCGATGGCCGCCACCATGGCAGCGGCGATGCCCGCAAAGCAATCATCCGCCATGATGCCCGTGGCGCCCGGCAACCGCTCCGCCCATCCAATGGGCCCGGGCTTCCAGATATCGAAGAAGCGGAAGAGCACGAAGGCCGCGACGACACCGGGCCAGGGCCACACATGCGCCTCCGCCCCGGTGAGCGTGAGGCCGAGGGAGAGGGGCCAGAAGGCGATGAGCTGGCCTGCCACCTCGTCGATCACGATGTCCTGAGGGTCGCCATCCTCAAGGCCGCGCGCCGCCAGCGTCTCCCGCGTCGCCCACCAGGCGAGGGCGACGATGGCGAGGCTCGCGGGCAGAAAGAGCCAGAAGCCGCCGATCCAGTGCAGCGCCCATGCCAGCGGCAGGGTGGCGAGGCTGGCATAGGTACCCTGCGCCCCCGGCAGATGGCCGATACCGTAGAGCGTCGCGAACCGTTCGGCCTGGGTCTCGGCTCGGGTCATGCGGCCACCGGCCCGGCGGGTACCGAGAGGATAACGGTGGCGGTGGCGATGCAACCCATTCCTTCCTCCCGCCCGACAAAGCCCATGCGCTCCATCGTGGTCGCCTTCAGCCCGATGCGCCCCGGGTCGAGCCCCAGGATACGGCCGATCTTGGCCCGCATCGCCGCGGCATGGGGACCGATCTTCGGCCGCTCGCAGAGCAGCGTTACGTCGAGATTGGAGATGCGGCCCCCGCGCGCGGCGACAAGGGAGCCGGCATGGGCGAGGAAGACATGGCTCTCGGCACCCTTCCACTGCGGGTCCGACGGCGGGAAATGCGTCCCGATATCCCCCTCGGCCAGCGCGCCATAGAGCGCATCCGCCAGCGCGTGGAGGCCTACATCCGCGTCCGAATGCCCCACGAGCCCGTGGCTGTGGGGCACGGCAACGCCGCAGAGCATCACATGATCCCCGGGGCCGAAGCGGTGAACGTCGAAACCATGGCCGGTGCGGACATCCATGAGAGGCTCCTTCTCGGTCACCAGCCGTTCTGCCCGGGCGAGGTCCGCGGGTGTGGTTATCTTGAAATTGTCCGGCTCGCCGGGGACGAGACGGACAGTGCCACCCGCGCGGCGGAAAACCTCCGCATCGTCAAGCGCGCTCGGCGCATCGCTCACGGCCTCCGCCCGGTGCGCGGCGAGGAGCGCGGTATAGGGGAAGGCCTGTGGGGTTTGAGCGCGCCAGAGACCTGCCCTGGGCCGCGGCTCGTCGCAGCAGCCGACGGGTGCGGCACTGCCCGACCCCTCGACCCAGAGCGCATCGACCACGGGCTCGGCAGCAATGGCGCCCTCGTCGCCCGCGGCGGCATCGATCAGCGCCTCCCAGAGCGCGGTGCTGGCGAAGGGGCGGGCGGCGTCGTGGACGAGGACGATATCCGGCGCCTCGCCGGCCAGGGCCTCGAGCGCGTGGCGCACCGTATCCGCGCGTTCTGCGCCGCCGGGCACCGCGTCGCCAAGGCGCGGGTCTTCGAGCCCGTCCGTCGCTTCGTTGTAGAGACTGCGGCAATCCTCCGTAATCGCCGTCAGCACTCGGGTGATGCGAGGGCTCGCGAGGGCCGCCTCGAGCGTATGGCGCAGCACCATATGCGCGCCGATCTGCCGGTACTGCTTCGGCACGGGGCCGCCGAGACGGCGTCCGCGCCCTGCAGCGACGATGACGGCAGCGACCTTCATGTCCCCCCTCACCTCCGGCGCCGGTGTTTCCTGCTCGTGAACGCGCCGCTTTCGGTGGCGTTCTCTATGAGGGTGGGTTGTGCGAGACAAGGGGCAGCGGTTACGCTAGTCCGGTTGCCACGGAATTGAGCATGACACTGAAGATTGGGCATATCGTCATCAAAGAGCCGGTGATCCTTGCGCCAATGGCAGGCGTTACGGACCGGCCTTTCCGCGCGCTCGTCGCAGAATTCGGCGCGGGGCTCGTCGTATCCGAAATGGTGGCAAGCCGCGAGATGGTCGAAGCGAAGCCCTCCGTGCGCCAGAAAGCGGAGCTGGCCTCCGATGACGCACTCACCGCCGTGCAGATTGCCGGGCGGGAGGCGCACTGGATGGCGGAGGCCGCGCGCAAGCTTTCGGGCGAGGGCGCGCGGATCATCGATATCAATATGGGCTGCCCGGCAAAGAAGGTGACGAACGGCCTCTCCGGCTCCGCGCTGATGCGGGAGCCGGATCACGCGCTCAGCCTGATCGAGGCGGTGGTGGGCGCCGTCGATGTGCCGGTGACGCTCAAGATGCGGCTCGGCTGGGACCGGGGATCGATGAACGCGGCCGAGATCGCGCGGCGGGCGGAGGCGGCAGGGGTGCAGGCGATCACGGTCCACGGCCGCACGCGGTGCGACTTCTATCGCGGCACGGCGGATTGGGCCGCGATCCGCGCCGTGGTGGACGCGGTGGATGTGCCGGTGATCGCGAATGGCGACATCGTCGATCTTGCGAGCGCGCGTGCGGCTCTGGCGGCCTCCGGCGCGGCGGCGGTGATGGTGGGGCGCGGGGCCCAGGGGGCGCCCTGGGTGCCGGCTGAGATCGCCGCCGGGCTTGCGGGACGCGTGGCGCCCGCGCCGCCGGCGGGGGCGGCCCTCGCCGATCTCATCTGTCGGCATCATGCCGCGCAATGCGCCCTTTACGGGCGCGAGATCGGGCTGCGCACGGCGCGCAAGCATCTCGGCTGGTATCTTGCCCGGCTGGAGGGGGCGGAGACGCTCCGTGCGGCGCTGATGCGGGCGGAGACGCCAGAGGCGGTCGAGCGGTTGTTGCGTGAAGAACTGCCCCGGCTCGGGGCTGCGGGGGAGGCGCTTGCCGCATGACGCTGGGCCTGGATGAGGGCGCGCTCTGGAACGCGCTGCCCAACCCTGCGCTGGTGGTTTCAGCACAAGGTGAGATCATCGCTGTAAATGCCACAGCGGAGCACTTTTTCGCTGCGTCCGAACGGCAGCTGAAGGGGGCGCGGCTCGCCGAGTATGCAGGGTCCGGCAGCCGCGTGATGGCGCTGGTGGAGCAGGCGGCGCGCGACGGGATCAGCATGGCTGACTACGACGTTGAGCTTTCCTGGCCCGAGGCGCCCACCCGGCTTGTCGATCTCTCCGTCGCGCAGATCGGCGCTGCGGACGGTACGCGGCCACTGCTCCTCATGCTCCAGCCCCGCTCGATCGCCGACAGCATGGACCGCTCGCTCACGCACCGGGATGCGGCGCGCTCGATGACCGGGATGGCGGCGATGCTGGCGCATGAAGTGAAGAACCCGCTCGCCGGGATCTCCGGTGCCGCCCAGCTGCTGGAGATGAGCCTAGGCGAGCGGGAGCGGGAGCTGACGGACCTGATCCGGGCGGAGGCCGACCGGATCAGCAGCCTCCTCGAGCAAGTTGAGGAATTCGGCGCGATCGGTCCCCGCCGGTCGGTGCCCGTGAACATTCATGATGTGCTCGACCGGGCCGTGAAATCCGCCAAGGCTGGTTTCGCGCGGCACGCACGGTTCATCGAGGAATACGACCCCTCCCTGCCACCGGTGATGGGGGACCCCGACAAGCTGATCCAGATCTTCATCAATTTGTTGAAGAACGCCGGCGAAGCCACGCCAGAGGTTGGTGGATTGATCACTGTACGCACGGGCTACCGGGCCGGTATCAAGGTTGTTGGCCCCTCGGGCAAGCGTGCCTCGCTGCCGCTGCAGGTTACGATCGCCGACAACGGCAGCGGCGTGCCGGACGAGATGAAGCGGCATATCTTCGAGCCCTTCGTGACCTCGAAGAGCAGCGGGTCTGGCCTGGGCCTCGCCTTTGTTTCGAAGGCGGTGAGCGACCACGGCGGCGTCATCTCCTGCGAGAGCGAGCCGGGCTGGACGCGCATGAAACTGCGCCTGCCCATCGCCAGCGCGCGCGAGATCGCCGCGGCGGAGGCGATCGAGACGGCGGAGCCGGCAGTCGCTGAGCGCTAGGGCGAATCTAGGCGCCAGAACAGGCGCTTGAGCGGACGGAGAAGGGCGGATGAACGTGGCAGGTGATAGCGGACGGACAGTGCTGGTTGCCGATGATGACCGCGCGATCCGGACGGTGCTGAGCCAGGCGCTGGCGCGCATCGGCTGCCGTGTCCGCGCAACGGGCTCGTCCTCCGCGCTGTGGCGCATGGTGGAGGAAGGCGAGGGGAACCTCGTGGTCACCGACGTGCATATGCCCGATGGCGATGCGCTCGATCTGCTGCCCGCCATCCGGCGCAAGCGGCCAGACCTGCCGGTGGTGGTGATGAGCGCGCAGAACACGGTGCTCACCGCCATTCGCGCCGCTGAAGTAGGAGCTTATGAATACCTCCCTAAGCCGTTCGATCTGAAAGAACTTCTTGCGGTTGTCGAGAAGGGGCTGGGGGACCGCCTGGCCCGGGCCGATGGTTCGGAGGAGGGGGCGCCGGCTGAGCAGAACCTGCCACTGATCGGGCGCTCCACGGCGATGCAGGAGGTCTACCGTGTCATGGCGCGCCTCATGCACACGGATCTCAGTGTCATGGTCACGGGCGAAAGCGGGACGGGGAAGGAACTCGTCGCCCGCGCGCTGCACAATTTCGGTAAGCGGGCCCGGGCGCCTTTCGTGCCGATCAACATGGCGGCCATTCCACGGGAGCTGATCGAGAGCGAGCTCTTCGGCCATGAGAAGGGCGCCTTCACCGGCGCGACAGAGCGTGCCGCAGGGCGGTTCGAACAGGCGCAGGGGGGCACACTTTTCCTGGATGAAATCGGGGACATGCCGCCTGAAGCTCAGACGCGGCTTCTGCGTGTGCTGCAGGAAGGCGAGTATACGAGCGTGGGCGGCCGGGTGCCCCGGCGGGCCGATGTACGCATTGTCGCGGCGACCCATCAGGACCTGCGGGGACTGATCGCAGAGGGGCGTTTCCGCGAAGATCTCTACTACCGGATCAATGTCGTGCCGATCCGGCTGCCGCCCCTGCGTGAGCGCACCGATGACATCCCGGACCTTGCCCGCCACTTCTTTGCACGGGCCGAGAAGGAAGGATTGCCGCGTAAATCTCTCGATGCGGAGGCGCTCGAACGGCTCAAGCAGCATCGCTGGCCGGGGAATGTACGCGAGCTGGAGAATCTCGTCCGACGCATTGCGGTGCTTTGCCCC
>JBCBEP010000059.1:0-21445 GCA_038528605.1 Pseudomonadota bacterium | reverse complement strand
TACCAAGGTCAACATGGATGGTGATCTGAAAATCGGTTCGGAGGAGCTCGTGGCCCGGCTGCAGGCTGCGCTGGGGGAGCTTTCGCCGGAGCTGCGGAAGGCTGCGGGCTTTGTGCTGGAGAACCCGCGGGAAGTGGGCGTTTCATCCGTGCGCGGGCTGGCGGAGCGCGCCGGTGTCAAGCCCAACACATTGGTAAGGCTGGCAAATTATCTCGATATGTCTGGCTACGAGGCGTTTCGGGACGTGTTCCGGGCGGGGCTTCTCAAGGAGGAGGAGACCTATCAGGACCGGGCGCGCTGGCTGCAGTCCCTCAGCCGCAAGGGACGGTTGGGACAGTTGTTCGCCGAGAGCGCCGAGAACGCCATGCGGAACGTAGAGCGGTTCTACGGCGACACCGACCCGGCCGATATCGAGCGCGCGGTAGAGTCGATCCTTCGTGCGCGCCAAACATTCGTTCTGGGCGTTGGCATGAACTATCCGGTGGCGCACAACTTCGCCTATCTCGCCGGCATGGCGATGGATGGGATCATCGCGCTGCCCCATGGCGGCACGCTGCCGGTGGACGGCCTGGCGCGGGCGGATGAGCGGGACATGCTGATTGCCATGACGTTCCGGCCCTATCGCCGCGAAGTGCTGGAGGCTGTGGAAGTGGCGGCGGAGAAGGGCATGCACGTGCTCGCGGTCTCCGACAGCCCGGCGGCGCCGATCATGGACGCCGCGGAGCATCGCTTCGTGATCGGGACCGATACGCCGCAGTTCTTCCACTCCACGGTCGCGCTCGCCGCCTTCTTCGAGGTGCTGCTCGGCTTCCTCGTGGCGCGCGCAGGCTCCCGCGCCGTGGCCAGCATCGAGAGCTTTCACGAGCGGCGCGAGGCGCTCGGCATCTACGTCCAGGACAGCTGAGGGAGGCGCGCCATGCCCGACACCGCCGCAACCGACAGTCTCCCCATCCGTTCGCTAGAGGCGCGCTACTACACCGATCCCGGCGTGTATGAGCGCGAGCGGCAGGGGCTGATGGGCCGCACCTGGCAGTATGGCTGCCATGCGAGCCAGGTGCCGAACCCGGGTGATTACGTGACCTTCGAGATCGCCGGGGAGAGCCTCTTCTGCATTCGCGGGCGGGACGGGGTGCTGCGCACCTTCTACAATGTCTGCCAGCACCGGGCGCATCAGCTGGTGAGCGGCACAGGGACCACGCGCGTGGTGGTCTGCCCCTACCATGCGTGGACCTATGAGCTGACAGGGGAGCTGCGGGCGGCACCGAACACCAAGGTGGTGCCGGGCTTCGACCGCTCGTCGATCTGCCTCACGGAAGTGCGGACGGAGGATCTGCACGGCTTCGTCTTCGTGAACCTCGACCCTGATGCCGCGCCGATGGAGGACTGGTTCCCGGGCGTGCGGGACGAACTGGCGGAGATGGTGCCCAACATTGACGAGCTGGCGCCGCTCGAGTGGCTGGAGATCCCGGAGCAGTGCAATTGGAAGGTCTCTGTCGAGAACTATTCAGAGTGCTATCACTGCACCCTCAACCACCCCACCTTCGCCTCAGGCGTGATCGACCCGACGAGCTACGACATTCAGCCCTCGGGCCACTGCCTGCGGCACCGAACGGTGTGTACGGGCATCGAGAGCCTGACCTACGAGATCGATGAGAGCGTCCCTAACGCGCTGGACTACAGAAGCTTCTTCCTGTGGCCGATGTTCTCGTTCCAGGTCTATCCGGGGAATGTGCTCAACACCTATCTCTGGCGGCCGGCGGGGCCGGATGCGGTCACGGTCTGGCGCGGCTGGTACACCCCGCGGGGGGAGGACAGCGAGACGGTAAGGCGCCTGGCGGTGCAGGACCGGGCAACGACGGTGGAGGAGGACATCCACCTCGTGGAGAGCGTCCAGCGCGGGCTGCGGAGCCGCGGCTATGTGCCGGGCCCGCTGGTGCTGGACCCGGAATGCGGGCTGAACTCCGAACACTCGATCCGGACCTTGCAGGCCTGGATGCGCGAGGGCGCGGACGGCTGACCCGCGTCAGCCGTGATTGATGGCCGCGAGCGTGCGGCGGTAGCCGCCGTCCTCCGCCAGCGCGGCGAAGGCGGGCTCCGCTTCCAGCCAGTCTCCATGCCGCCAGCCGCGTTCGGCGAGGCCCTTGAGGGTGCTGATGCTGCGGCCGCGCTCGCCCACCATGGCGAGGGCGATGGCATCGTAGATCTGCAGCGTGGTCTCCGTATCGGGCTGGTTCGCGATGGCCTCGACCGCTTCGCCGCCGCGCCCCAGCGTGGCGAGGAGCGGGCCGAGGAGGTTCCGGGCCCGCGCATGGTCAGGCTCGATACGAAGCGTCGCCTCGACGCGGTTGAGGCAGGCGGCGGCGTTACGGCGGCTCCGCGCCGGGTCGAACACCGCAGCGGCGCGGACGCCGAAATGCAGCGGCCAGAACTCGGTGGGGCTGAGCGTGGCGGCGCGTTCGGCAAGGGTGGCGGCGGCGCGGTAGCGGCCCAGTACGAACAGAAGCCGGGCGGCGATGAACAGCGCTTCCGCATCGTTGCGCCCGTAATGCAGCGCGGTCTCGAGCGCTTGCACGGCCTCCGCCGGCCGGCCTGCGGCGCCGAGCGCGAAGGCCTTTGCCGTATGCGCGATCCCGAGATCCGGCTTCAGCAGCAGGGCAGCCTCCGCCTCGGACACGGCCGCCTCCGCGCTTTCGGCCGTGTCGCGCTGGTAGAGCCAGCCGCAGCCGATCGCGATGGCGTGGGCGGCACGGGCGAAGGCAAAGTCGGGCGCGCGCCGGGCGGCCTGCCCGGTGAGACACTGGAACCGGCTGACCGCGTCGCGGCCGCCGCGGCTGAGCGCTGCGTGGCCGTCGAGGCAGAGGTGGTAGGCGTCGACGTCGAAGGCGTCGCTTGTGTGCTGCGCCGGCATGCCGTCGTGCAGAACGGCGCCGTTGAGCCTGTAGCCGAAACGCGGAATGGTTTCGACAATGCGCCGGCCCTCGCTGCCGAAGGCGCGGCGAAGCTCCTTCACCGCCTGGGTCAGGCTTTCGTCGCTCACGATGGTGTTCGGCCAGATGGCGTCCATCAGCGTGTCACGGTCGAGCGCCTCGCCCGCGTGTTCGGCGAGCGTGGTGAGGAGCGTGAGCGCGCGCGGGCTTAAGCGGCAGCTCGCCTCACCGCGGCTGAGGGAGCGGGCGCGCGGATCCACGCGCCACCCGTCGACGGCGAAGGCCGGCATTCCGGCGGCGCAGCAGGGCCTCGCGATGGTCGCCTCGGCCGGGCCACGACTGCGCTCTGACCCGTTAGCGCGGGGTGTATGTGCGTTCGTGATCATGGCGCATCGCTACTTCACAAGACGCGATGGGTTAATACACAAAGGGCGGTCACAGCGTCAAAACTGCGCAAATTATTGCGCGAGGATCAGGTAAGCCCGGGCCTCACTGCGAATTGATGCGCCGCTTGCGCCGCAATCGTAGGTTTGTTGCGGTCAGCTCGCCGCTCGGGCGGCGCGCTTGCGCTCATGCGGGTCGAGGAAGCGCTTACGGAGGCGGATGGAGCCGGGCGTGACTTCGACCAGTTCGTCGTCGTCGATATACGCGATGGCCTGCTCCAGGGTGAGGCGCGTCGGCGTGGTGAGTTTCACCGCATCGTCCTTGCCCGCGGCGCGGACATTGGTGAGCTGCTTGCCCTTGAGCGGGTTCACCTCGAGGTCGTTGTCGCGGCTGTGCTCGCCGATGATCATGCCCTCGTAGACCTTCTCGCCCGAGCCGATGAACATCTTGCCCCGGTCCTCGAGGTTGAAGAGCGCGTAGGCGACGCTGTCGCCGGTCTCCATCGAGATCAGCACCCCCGCGCGGCGACCGGGGATGGGGCCTTTCCAGGCCGCCCATTCGTGGAACACGCGGTTCATGACGCCGGTACCGCGCGTGTCCGTCAGGAACTCGCCATGGTAGCCGATCAGCCCGCGGCTCGGCACATGGGCGATGATGCGCGTCTTGCCTGAGCCGGTGGCGCGCATCTCGGCAAGTTCGCCTTTGCGCAGCGCCAGTTTCTCGACAACGGTGCCCGAGTACTCCTCGTCCACATCGATGGTGACTTCCTCGACAGGCTCCAGCCGCTGGCCGTCCTCCTCGCGGAAGATCACGCGGGGGCGGGAGATGGAGAGCTCGTAGCCCTCGCGCCGCATGTTCTCGATCAGCACGCCCATCTGAAGCTCGCCCCGGCCGGCGACATCGAAGGCCTCGCCGCCGGGCGTGTCGGTCACCCGGATGGCGACGTTGGTCTCGGCTTCCTTCATCAGCCGGTCGCGGATCACGCGCGACTGCACCTTCGAGCCGTCCCGCCCGGCGAGCGGGCTGTCGTTGATGCCGAAGGTGACGGAGATGGTCGGCGGGTCGATCGGCTGCGCGGGGATGGCCTCCGTGACAGCGGGATCGCAGATCGTGTCGGCCACCGTGGTCTTCGCCATGCCGGCAAGCGCCACGATGTCGCCCGCGCCCGCTTCCTCCACCGGCTGGCGGCCGAGGCCGCGGAAGGCGAGGACCTTCGAGATGCGGAACCGCTCGATCTCGCTGCCGTCCCGCGACAGGCCCTTCACGCTCATACCGGCCTTCACGGTGCCCTTTTCGATGCGGCCTGTCAGGAGACGGCCGAGGAACGGGTCGGCCTCGAGCGTGGTCGCCAGCATCGTGAAGGGCTCGGACCGTGCCGCGACCTGGCGCGGCTCGGGCACGTGGCGGACGACGAGATCAAAGAGGGGCGCGAGGCTCTCGCGCGGTGCATCGAGCGTCTCAGCCGCCCAGCCGTTGCGGCCCGAGGCGTAGAGCATCGGGAAGTCGAGCTGCTCTTCCGACGCATCGAGCGAGGCGAATAGGTCGAAGCATTCGTCATGCGCGCGGTCGGGCTCGGCATCCGGCTTGTCGACCTTGTTGAGCACCACGATGGGGCGGAGGCCCAGGGCGAGCGCCTTGGAGGTGACGAATTTCGTCTGCGGCATCGGGCCTTCGGCGGCGTCGACCAGTAGCACCACGCCGTCCACCATGCTGAGGATGCGCTCCACCTCGCCACCGAAATCGGCGTGGCCGGGCGTGTCGACGATGTTGATGCGCGTGTTCTGCCACTCGACCGAGGTGCATTTCGCGAGGATCGTGATCCCGCGCTCGCGCTCCAGGTCGTTGCTGTCCATCGCGCGCTCGGCCACCGCCTGGTTCTCGCGGAAGGCGCCGGACTGCTTCAGGAGCTCGTCCACCAGCGTGGTCTTGCCATGATCGACGTGCGCGATGATGGCGATGTTGCGAAGCTCCATGGGGCCCAGCCTTTGTGCGGATGCGAATATCGCGCGTCACATGGCGCAAGAGGAGGGTCTCGGCAAGCTCATGGTGCCGATGAAGGGCCAACGGGGATGACAATACCGCTTGCTGGGGCGAGGATCGCACGCGTCGCTCGTGCGACTGTCACACTCTGGAGCCGCCGCATGCCCCTTTATCCGCGCCTGCTTGCCCTGCTTCTGGCGATCTTCACCCTTTCCATCGAGCCGCTTCCCGCGCGAGCGGAGGCAGACATCCTGAAGCGCCTCGCAGAACCGCGGACCCATGCGATCATGCGCCATGCCCTCGCGCCGGGGCGGACGGACCCCGAGAACTTCGATCTCCGGGACTGTGCCACGCAGCGCAACCTGGACGATACCGGGCGCGCGCAGGCGGGTGTTGCCGGGCGGATGGTGCGAGCGGCGGGTGTGCGGGTCGATCATCTCTGGTCAAGCGCCTACTGCCGCTGTCTCGAGACTGCAGAACTGATGGGGCTGGGCCCCGTGGAGAAGCGCTCGATGCTAAACTCTTTCATCGTGCAGCGCTGGCGCGGTACGGCGCAGACGGAGGAGACGCAGGCCGCGCTTGCCGATCTGCCGCCGGGCGAGACGGCCTTCCTTGTGACGCACAACGTGAATGCGGAGGCCTTGACCGGAGACCGCCCGATCTCCGGTGAAATCCAGGTGGTGCGCGTCGGGCAGGACGGGACCGTGGACCTCCTCGGCAGCGTCGAGGTGCCGTTCTCCGACTGAGCGGGTGTCAGCGCAGAAGGCGCGTGGCGATCCATCCGCTCAAGATCGCCACGGCGAAGAGCAGGAGGGCGAAGGCGGGGAAGCTCCAGTCGTCCGCCGCGAAGGGGATGCCGTCGAGGTTCACGCCGAGGAGGCCGGTCAGGAAGGTGAGCGGCAGAAACACGACCGAAATGGCGGTGAGCAGCAGGAACGAGCGGTTCTGACGCTCCGCCTGCGCTGCCCGCAACTCCTCCGCCACGATGGCGCCGCGGGCGCGCACACTGTCGAGATCCGCGGCGATGCGGCGGAAACCCTCCGCCTCTTCTCGCAGCGTGGCGATGTCCTCCAGCCAAGGCGGCGAGAGCGCGATCAGGCGCTCGATGGCGTCCGATTGCGGGGCGACAAAGCGGTGAATGATGATCGCGTCCTGCCGCGTATCCGCCAGGCGTGCCCGTTCTTCGGCCAGAAGCTCGCCCGCGCGGCCCGCTGAATGGAGCTCGAGCGTGTGGATGTCGGCCTCCAGCACATCGAGTTCGTGCTCCATGGCGGCGCGCAGGGTCTCGACCACGTGGACGACGAAGGCGTCGATGGTGTCGGGCGCCCGGCCGTTCCGGAACTCTGCAATAAGCCCGTCGACGACCGGGAGGCGACGGAGCTCGAGCGATACGATCCGGGACGGCAGGACGCATAGGCGGAGCGAAATCATGTCCTCCGGCTCCGCTCCGCGCGCTTCATTGATGCCGCGCAGGAAGAGGGCCACCGCACCGCCGGCGCGGATCGCGCGGGGCAGCGTGTCGCGCTCAACGAGCGCCCAGGCCAGCTCCTCAGGGATCTCCGGGTCTTCGAGGAGGACGCGTTCAGCCGAGGCGGAGCGTTGCAGGTGGCACCAGCGATAGGGCGGAGAGCGGGTGAGCTCTGCGCTGTCGAAAATCGTGCTCGTCTCGGACGCGCCTGCCAGCATCTCGTTTCTGCCCCGCTCGCGCCAAAAATCGTGGCGGCGAGGATGGATCGTGGCGCTTTTGGTAACAAGAGATCTTTCGGGGCCCCGAGGGGCGTTGTAGACCAAGCGAAATTTTATTTCAGGGAGCGGTGCGTGATGAGAGCGATGCGATTGCATGAGACGGGTGGGCGCCTGGCGATGGACGAGGTGGCGCTGCCCTCGCCGGGCCCTGGCGAGGTGCGGTTGCGTGTGGCGACGGTCGGGGTCAATTTCGCGGACACGCTCATGGTGGACGGGAGCTACCAGGAGAAACCGGCGCTGCCCTTCGCTCCGGGCATGGAGATTGCCGGGACGATCGACGCGGTGGGCGCGGGCGTGCATGGCCTGAAGCTCGGCGCGCGGGTCGCCGGTCTTCCCGGCGCGGGCGGCTTTGCCGAATACGCCATCGTGCCGGCGGGCACCTGCGTGACGCTGCCTTCGGGGATGACGGACGAGGATGCGGCGGCGCTCCAGGTTGCCTACGGCACCAGCGAGGTCGCACTCGCCCACCGTGCGCGGCTGCGCGTGGGCGAAAGGCTGCTGGTTCTCGGCGCGGCTGGCGGCGTCGGGCTAACGGCGGTGGAGATCGGGGCGCTGATGGGCGCTGAGGTGGTCGCTGCCGCCCGCGGCGCTGCGCGGCTCGAGAAGGCGCGGGAGAAAGGGGCGCACCACCTCATCGATACCGAGACGGAGGATCTGCGCGAGCGTGTGCTCGCCCTCGGCGGTGCGGATGTGGTGTACGACCCCGTGGGTGGGGACCAGTGGAAGGCGGCGCTGAGGGCAACGAACCCCGAAGGACGTCTCCTGCCCATCGGCTTTGCCAGCGGCGACATTCCCCAGATCCCGGCCAACATCCTGCTCGTGAAGAACCTCGATGTGGTCGGGTTCTACTGGGGCGCCTATTACAAGTTCCGGTCCGACGTGCTGGCCGAGAGCTTCAGGCGCCTCACCGAATGGTACGTGCAGGGCCGCATCCGCCCCCATGTCAGCAACGTGCTGCCGCTGGAGCGGGCCAACGAGGCGCTGGCGCTGCTCAAGAACCGCGAGGCGACGGGCAAGGTGGTGCTCCGCTGCCAGTGAGCGCCGTGGCTCAGGCGGCCTCTGTTGCTTCGTCCCCTGCCGCCTGCAGGGGCTTGCCGTAGGCTTCGCGCACGATATCGGCCAGCGCATCGAGCGGGGGCAGGCCGGCCACCCGGCGCTTGTACATGTTGATCGATGTCTGAGGCAGGGCCGGCAGCCCGCAGGAAGGGTCTACCGGCGCCAGATGCGGACCGGCGGAGCTTTCGATCATCGCGTGCACCGCGAGATCCGCCGAAAGCGAGGCTTCAACGGTGCGGGTGGAGTGCGTGTCGACCGCCATCTCCCAGGGAATGCTCGCGGCATCGAGCGCGCGCTGGGCCCATGGGCGGAAGATGCAGGACTTCTCGAAGGCCATGCGGAGCGGGCGCTGCCGCCCTGCGTTACCCCCGGGCGCCCCGACCCAGACAAGGCGCTGCGTGCTCAGCGTCTCGCAGCCAGGCTCGGGTCCCTCTTCCGTGGTGAGGATCAGGTCGGCCTCGCCGGCCTCCAACTGCTCCTTCAGCCGCCGCGTGTTGGAGGAAAGAAGCGTCAACTTCATGCGCGGGAACGCCTGGTCGAAGCGCTTCAGGATGCTGGGGATGTGCGGATAGACGATGTCCGTCGGCACACCGAACGTGATCTCGCCCGCGTATTCCTTCGAGGTTACACGCGCCAGCGCCTCGTCGTTGAGCGCGAGGAGGCGGCGCGCATAGCTCACCATCTGCTCGCCCTGCGGCGTGAGGCCAAGGCTGCGGCCGGAACGGTCGATCAACGGTTGGTTCAGTGCCTCTTCCAGCCGCTTCAGCTGCATCGAGACGGCGGATTGCGTCAGGTTCAGCTGGTGGGCGGCGCGCGTGACGCCGCCCGTGTCGACGACCATGACGAGCGAGCGCAGGGCGGTGAGGTCGAGGTTACGGATCACCATCTCCTCCTGTGATGGTTTACGGCAAAAACATTCATTTCACTTATGCCGCATACACGCCCAGATTATCAGCGTCGCTGAAGGCCGCAAGCCTTCGCATCACATCCTGAGATGGAGCTGGCCATGAAGAGCATGACCTATACGTCGACGCACAAGAGCCTCCCGACCCTCGCCGAGATGATCGGCGCGCTGCCGCTCGGCCGGTGGATCGCGGTGATGCGCGAGCGCCGCCGGCTGGCCGCGCTCGATCCGCGCCTTCTTGCCGATATCGGCGTGGACATGGACGCACAGGGCCGCGAGGCGGCCCGCCCGTTCTGGGACGTTACCAGCCGGCGCTGAGGGCGGCGCTCACACCGCCCGTTTCGAGCGGATAGGTCGCGAGCGCCTCGTAGCTTGCGACCTTGCCCAGACGGGAGCGATAGAGCGCAAACTCCTCCACCTCGAACGGCCCGGCGGAGAGGGCCAGACGCGTTGCCACGAAGGCATGCATCTTCTCCGCATCCTCCCCCCGCAGCCCGCTGCCGAAGCGGGCGAGGGTGATGTGCGGCACGAAGCGCTCCGCCTGCAGGCGCAGGCCGGCGGAGCGCGCCGCCCTCAGCACCTTCTCGCGCAGATGAAGAAGCCCGGGGTCCGGCGTGGCGCGCGCGTAGAGCGCCGTGGGCTTCCCCCCGCCGAACATGCCAACGCCCGAGACCTCGAGGCTGAAGGCCGGTGCCCGAATGCCGCCTAGGGCATAATGCACGTCCTCCACCAGCGGGCCGGGATGCTCGCCGAGGAAAGACAGGGTCAGATGAAAGTTCTCCGGCGGCACGGGGCGGCCGCACGGCATGCCGGCCTGCGCGCCTTCGAGCCGCCATGTGATCTGGTCCGGTATGGCGAGGGCGACGAAGGCGCGGATCATGTGGCCCCCTTTACGCGCTCGATCAGCTCCAGCACCCGCGGGCCGATCGCTTCGACCATGAGGCCGACGCCCTTCTCGTTCGGGTGCAGCCCGTCGGACTGGAAGAGATCCGGCTCTCCCGACAAACCGGCGAGGAAGGAGGGATGCAGGATCGTGCCGTACTCCTCGGAAAGCTCCGGGTAGATCCGGTCGAACTCTGCCTTGTAGTCAGGCCCGTAATTGTTGGGCGCGCTGATGCCGGCGAGAAGCACGGGAAGGCCGCGGGCCTGCAGGGCGTCGAGCATCGCCGTAAGGTTCGCGCGGCTCTCGGCGGGTTGCACCCCGCGCAAAAGATCGTTTCCGCCGAGCGCGATCATCACCGCATCGGCCCCGTCGGCCAGCGCCCAGTCGAGCCGTGCCTTGCCGCCCGCCGTGGTGTCGCCCGAGACGCCCATGTTCACGACCTCGGCCTCCGGTGCTCCGTTCGCGTCGAGCCATGCGTCGAGTTGGGGAACGAACCCCGTCCCTTGCTCCAGCCCGTAGCCAGCCGTGAGGCTGTCTCCGATGGCCACGATGCGCACGGTCTCGGCGGCGGCAAGGGAGGTGGCCCGCGCGGCCAACAGTCCCAACCCAAGGGCAAGGACCCCGCGGCGGTTGAGGCTTCGCCGGCCGGACCCATATGGCGCTTGGGCGCGGCAGGACTGTGCGATCGGATTGGCGGCACGCATGACGGACACCCTCATTTCCCTCACCGGCGTTGGGCTGACCTTGGCAAGCCCCGCGGGCGATGTCGAGATCCTGCGCGGGATCGACCTCAACGTAGGCGCGGGCGAGCGGCTTGGCATCGTCGGACCCTCGGGCTCTGGCAAATCGTCGCTCCTGATGGTGCTGGGCGGGCTCGAGCGGGCGACGGAGGGAGAGGTGCGCGTGCTCGGTGAGGAACTGACCGCACTTGACGAAGATGCGCTTGCCCGGCTGCGGCGGGACAGGATGGGCGTTGTCTTCCAGTCATTCCATCTCATCCCCACGATGACCGCGATCGAGAACGTGGCGACGCCGCTGGAACTGGCCGGGCGCGCTGATGCGTTCGAGCGGGCCGCGAGCCTTCTGGGCGAGGTGGGGCTGGGGCATCGCGAAGGGCACTACCCGGCACAGCTTTCGGGGGGTGAACAGCAGCGCGTGGCGCTGGCCCGGGCGCTCGCTCCGGCGCCGGAGCTTCTGCTGGCGGATGAGCCCACCGGCAATCTCGACGGGAAGACGGGCGAGGCTGTGATCGAGCTTCTGTTCGGGCTGTCGGCCGAGCAGGGCGCCACGATGGTGATGGTGACCCACGCCCCGGCGCTGGCCGAGCGCTGCGGCCGCGTGCTCAGCATGGCGGATGGGCGCGTGGTGGGTGATGAGCGGGGCCGTGCCGAGGCAGCGGAATGACCGCGCGCGCCGAGGACGCAAGCACGGTGCGCGCCGAGGGCGCGATGCTCGGCTTCGCGTGGCGCGTGGCGCTGCGCGAGTTGCGGGGCGGTCTCGCTGGCTTCCGCATCTTTCTCGTCTGCCTGGCGCTCGGTGTCGCGGGCATCGCGGCGGTCGGCTCCATTACCGCCGCCATCCAGGCCGGGTTGGCGGCTGAGGGCCGCGCGATCCTCGGCGGCGATGCGTCGATCACGCTCACATACCGCCGCGCGACCGAGGAGGAGCGTGCCTGGATGGCGGCGGCCGGCGATGTCTCCGAGGTGGTCGACCTGCGCTCGATGGTCGGCACCACTGGCGCCGAGGCGGAGCGGGCGCTTGCCCAGGTGAAAGGGGTCGACGGGGCCTACCCGCTTTATGGCGAGGCGCTGGTGGCGGGCGAGCCCGGTCTCGGTAGCGCCATTGCGGAGCGGGAGGGGCGCTGGGGCCTCGCTGCCGAGAGCGTGCTGGTGGACCGGTTGGGGCTCGAGCCCGGGGACGAAGTGCGCCTGGGCACTGGTATTTTTGAGTATCGCGCCCGCCTGACGCAGGAGCCCGATGGCGCGGCCGGCGGCATGGCACTTGGCCCCCGCGTGATCGTCTCGACAGAGGGGCTCGAAGGTGCCGGTCTCCTCGGCCCGGGTACCCTCTACGAAAGCCTTTATCGGCTCCGGACAGGCCCCGAGGCGGATCTGGACGACCTGGAAGCAGGCTTCGCGGCCGAGTTCCCGGAAGCAGGCGGGCGCTGGCGGGACCGGGCGAACGCGGCGCCCGGCGTGCAGCGCTTCGTGGACCGGCTGGGCGCCTTCCTCGTCCTCGTCGGCCTGGCCGCGCTCATTGTCGGCGGCGTGGGCGTTGGTGCTGCGGTACGGGGGTATCTCAACCGCAAGGTGCCGACGATCGCGGCGCTGCGCACCCTCGGCACGCCCGCAGGTACAGTCTTTGCGGCCTATCTCTTCCAGGTCGGCATGATCGCGGCGCTGGGCGTGGCAATCGGCGTGCTGCTGGGCGGCGGGGGCGTGGCGCTCGCTGGCCCGTGGATCGCGGAGCGGCTGCCCGTGCCGGCGCGCTTCGGGATCTACCCCGGTGCGCTCTTCGTTGCGGCGCTTTACGGTATCCTGACCGCTGCGCTCTTCGCGCTCTGGCCGCTCTCATGGCTGCGCGAGGTGCGGCCCGCGGCGCTTTTCAGGGGCGAAGCTCAGCGCGGGCTGCCGCGGCCGAGCATGCTCGCGGTGCTTGCGGGCGCCACCGTCGGGTTTGGCGCGCTCGTCGCCGCGCTCTCGGGCGCGCCGCAGATCGCCCTCTATGTCATCATCGGGATCGGCGCGGCGCTGGCGCTCCTGCGGCTCGTGGGTTTCGCGGTGGAGCTCGGGGCGGCGCAGCTCGCCCGCGGGCCGCTCGGCCGTCGTCGCCCGGTCCTGCGCCTCGCTCTCGGTGCCATTGGCGCACCTGGCGGTGGCACGGTGGACGTGGTGATGGCGCTCGGCCTCGGCCTCGGCGTGCTCGCCGCCATCGGCCAGATCGATGCGAACATGCAGCGCCTGATCAAGACCCAGCTGCCCGCGGGCGCCCCGGCGTTTTTCCTCGTCGACATCCAGCCAGACCAGCTCGAGCCGGTGCGCGAAAGCCTTGCGGGCATCGATGGCGTTCAGCGCACGGATACCGCGCCGATGCTCCGTGGCGTCATCACGCATCTTAAAGGCGTGCCAGCCAAGGAGGCGGAGATCGACCCGGAGGCAGCCTGGGTGCTGCGCGGGGATCGGGGCGTGACCTATTCCGTCGACCCGCCGGCGGGGGCGGAGCTTACCGCCGGGGAGTGGTGGCCCGAGGACTATAGCGGACCGCCGCTCGTCAGCTTCATCGACGAGGAAGGGCGCCAGCTCGGCCTCGCCCCGGGGGATGAGATCACCGTCAGCATCCTCGGCCGGCCGATCACGGCGGAGGTGGCGAACCTTAGGGTGGTCGACTGGCAGGGCCTCGGCATCAACTTCATCATGGTGCTCTCCCCCGGCGCACTGGCCGGCGCGCCCCACACGCATATCGCCACCGTCTATGCCGAGCCTGAGGCCGAAGCGCCGGTACTGCGCATGCTTGGGCGGGAGTATCTCAACGTCACCGCCGTGCGGGTGCGCGAACAGATCGACCGTGTATCGGGCGCGCTCGGCCAGTTGGGCGCTGCCACGCGGTGGGGAGCGCTGGCGGTGCTGCTCACCGGCCTCGCCGTGCTCGTGGGCGCCGCGGGTGCATCGGCGGAGCGCCAGGTGCGCGAGGCGGCGGTGCTGAAGGTTCTCGGCGCCGAGCGCCGGGCGATCCTCGCGAGTTTCGCGCTCAGGGCGGGCCTTCTTGGCGCAGCGGCCGGGCTCGTGGCCCTCGCATGGGGCAGCGTGGCGGCTTGGGCCGTGACGCGCTTCGTGCTGCAGGGCGACGCCTTCGTCCTTGCACCGGGCGCTGCCCTCGTGATCGTTGCGGGCGGCGCGCTCCTCAATCTCGTTGCCGGGCTGGGATTTGCGGCGCGGCCCCTGCGGCTGCGCCCCGCTGGCGTGCTGCGCATGCAGGAGGGATAGCCCGCACAGAAATGGAGCTCGCTTCCACCAGGCGGGCATTGGTGGCGCGGCAATCGTCGATTGTGCAAGAAAACTGTTCCGCGCCGACGCAGCATGCTTGAACGAAGCGCGGCATGCGCCGATATTCATCGCAAACCCGACCGTTACGGTCATAAATCACCCGTGCTTTATGAGAGGGATCACTCAGCATGGCTAATCCGAACTACGCGCCGGGTCAGGTTGCCGGCCAACGCGCAGCCGAACTCGATGCCGGCCTGCGCGCCCACATGAACAAGGTCTACGCCCTCATGGGCGGCGCGATGGTCATCACCGGCTTCGTCGCGTACTTCTTCGGCATGGACCTCAAGGCGCTCAACGACGCTGCCCGCGCCGGGACGCTCGAGGGCACCAACACGCTCCTGCCCGTCGGCCTCCTGATCACGCTCTACACCCCGCCGGTGGTCTACGGCCTCATGTTTGCGCCGCTGATCTTCGTCTTTGGCCTCGGCGCCATCATCAACCGCGCCTCCATCGGCACGGCGCAGACGATGTTCTGGGTCTTCGCGGCGGTCATGGGCCTCTCGCTCGCCTCGATCTTCGTGCGCTTCACCGGCGTCTCGATCGCGCAGGCGTTCTTCGCGACGGCGGCGGCCTTCGGTGCACTCTCGCTCTACGGCTACACGACTAACAAGAGCCTGCAGGGTCTCGGGACGTTTGCGGTGATGGGCCTCTTCGGCGCGATCATCCTGATGATCCTGAACATGTTCTTCTTCGAGAGCTCCGCCCTCGGCATGGCACTTCAGGTGGTGATCCTGCTCGCGTCCTGTGCGCTGACCGCGTACCACACGCAGCAGATCAAGACCGAGTATCTCTACTACCGCACCCAGCCCGGCATGGGTGACATGGTGGAGCGCGGCGCCATCCACGGTGCCCTTGGTCTCTACATCAACTTCATCAACATCTTCATCTCGCTGCTCTCGCTCTTCGGCCAGTCCAACGAGTGATGCCGCTCGGGTAAACTGCGCGACTTCAGGATGTTTATGCATGCAAGGGAGGGCTCCGGCCCTCCCTTTCTCGTTTCCAGACCCCTCAGGCGACAATCGTGATCCTGCGTCACATCTCTGACGCAAAAACTTAGCGCAGCCGTCGCACTCCCTCGCCAAAAGAACGCCGGCTTAACCGTCGCGCGCAATTGCGCGTCCTCCGACGATGGAAGAACCACCACCCGGACGCCTTCAGGCGGACCGAGCGTAACGAGGGACCCCCATGCTCACACTCCAGATCCTGCACGCCTCCGACCTCGAGGGCGGCGTCGACGCCATCGACGACGCGCCGGCCTTTGCCGTCGTCGTCGACGAGCTTGAAAACGATACGCAAAACTTCGATGCGTCGATCCTTCTCTCGGCGGGCGACAACTACATCCCGGGTCCCTTCTTCAGCGCGTCCGGCGACCGTTCGCTCTCGGACACGTTCGAGGGCCTCTACAACGCGTTCTTCGGCCTGATCGATGTGGCCGCGCTCGTCGAGGCCGGTGTCGTCGATGCGGACGAGGATGGCTTCTTCGACAACGATGAGATCGAGGCCGCCATTTCCGAGGGCCTCATCACCTTCGACGAGGCCTACATCACCGACATCAATGGCGATGGCGCGGCGGACTACTTCGAGGAGATCGATACCTTCGAGGGCCGGATCGACATTTCGATCATGAACATCCTCGGCTTCGACGCCTCCGCCGTGGGTAACCACGAGTTCGATGCGGGCACCGACAGCTTCGAGAACACGATCAACTACGACAGCGAGGAGGGCAACTCGCTCTCCACCGGCCGCTACGACAACGTCAACTTCCTCCAGGAGGTGGACTGGCCGGGTGCGCAGTTCCCCTACCTCTCCGCCAACCTCGATTTCTCTGAAGACTTCGACGTGGGCCCGCTCTTCACCACGGAAGTGCTCCCGGCCGAAGACTTCGAGAGCGACCTGCTGAGCGCCCGCGTGAACCCCGAGGACCCGGCCGAGGAAGGCCAGGACAGCAACGACACGAAGGGTGGCCCGGCAACGATCGTAACGGTCGATGACGGTGAGGGCGGCACGGAGCAGATCGGCGTGATCGGCGCCACCACGCAGCTGATCTCCCAGATCTCCTCCACCGGCAATATCGAGGACACGTCGAGCCCGGGCACGAACGACATGGAGGCGCTCGCAGCGGCGCTGCAGCCTTTCGTCGACGACCTCGAGAGCGAGGGGATCAACAAGATCATCCTCGTCAGCCACCTGCAGCAGTTCGCGCTCGAGCAGGAGCTCGCCACGCTGCTCGACGGTGTGGACGTGATCATCGCCGGCGGTTCGGACACCATCCAGTCGGACGGCGACGATCTCCTCCGCCCCGAGGACGCTGACGGCGACTTCCCGGACTATCCGTTCATCACCGAGGACGCCGGCGGCGACGCCGTGGCCGTGGTCTCGACGGATGGCGAGTACTCCTATGTCGGCCGCCTCGTGGTGGAGTTCGACGACGCGGGCGTGCTTCAGACAGAGAGCATCGACCCTGCGATCTCCGGCCCCTACGGCACGGATGAGGCGAGCGTTCTGGCGCTCACGGGCGAGGCGACGCTGGATGAAGCGATTGCCGCCTCCGAAAAGGCCACGGATGTTGCGAACCTCGTTGCCCAGTCCACCGATGTCGTGATCGAGCTCGACAGCACGATCCGCGGCAACACGGAAGTCTTCATCGAGGGCACGCGCGGGCAGGTCCGTACGGAAGAGACCACGCTCGGCAACCTGACCGCCGATGCGAACCTCGCCGCCGCGAAGGGCGTCGACGCCGACACCATCGTCTCCATCAAGAACGGCGGCGGCATCCGCGCTGCCATCGGCGAGGTGGATGCGGACGGCAACCCGCTGCCGACGCAGGCCAACCCGGTTTCGGGCAAGGAGGAGGGCGAGATCTCGGATCTCGACATCCAGAACTCGCTCCGCTTCAACAACGGCCTAACGCTGGTCACGCTCAGCACCGAGGACCTGAAGATTATCCTCGAGCACTCGGTGGCCTCGAGCGAGGACGGCGCGACGCCGGGCCAGTTCTTCCAGCTGGGCGGCCTGCTCGTCGAGGTCGATCTCGACGGCACCGCGCAGGAGCTCGACGACAGCGGCAACGTGACGACCGAGGGCAGCCGCATTCTCACGGTGCAGCTCCTCGACGATAACGGCGAACCGGCCGAGATCATCATCGAGAACGGCGCGCCGACGGCCGATGCGCCGGAAAGCATCCGTGTCGTGACCCTCGACTTCCTCGTTGGCGACGAGGGCGACCTCATCGGGGGCGACGGCTACCCCTGGCGTGCGCTCGGCGAGGACATCGTCGACACGGGCATCGACGAGCAGACCGCGCTCGGAGACTTCCTGGAGGCCAACTTCAACGGTGCGGACAACGCCTTCTCCGAGGTCGAGACCGGGCCGAGCCAGGATGGCCGCATCCAGTTCGTGGGCGAGCGCACCACCACCTTCGACGCGCCGGTAGCCACGGAGGAGCTTCTCGTTACCCGCCTCACCTCGTTCGATACGGGCGTGGGCGAGGGCGGCTCCGAGGTCGTGGCCTTCGACAGCGGCCGCCTCTATGTGACGAACGGCGAGGCCGACCGGATCGACATCTTCGATCCCTCGGGCGAAGCGGACCTCGTCTCGATCGATCTCAGCACCTTGCCGAGCTATGACGGCGTGCAGTCGGTCGCGGCCGGCGGCGGCGTGATCGCGGCGGCGGCTGCGGTCGAGGTCGTCGACGGTGCGCGCCAGCCGGGCATCGTCGCGCTCTACGACCAGGAGACGCTGGAGCTCATCACCGTCGTGACCGTCGGTGCGCTGCCGGACAGCGTCTCGATCTCGCCGGACGGCAACACCGTCGCCGTCGCGAACGAGGGCGAGTTCAACTCGGAGAGCGGCGAAGACGGCGTGACCGAGAACGCGCCGGGCACCATCTCGCTGATCGACATCACGGATGTGAGCAACCCGGTGGTCACCACCATCGGCTTCGACGACACCTTCGCGAGCGAGCTGCGCCTCTTCCCGGGCATCGATCCCTCCCTCGATGTCGAGCCCGAGTTCACCGCCTTCTCGCCGGATGGCAGCCAGGTCTTCGTCTCGCTCCAGGAGAACAACGCCATCGCCGTGGTCGACGTGGCCACGGGCACGCTGGTCGACGTCTTCTCCGCGGGCTCGACCGACCACAACCTGCCGGGCAACGAGATCGACGCGACGGATGACGACGTGATCGACATCGTCAACCGCGACACGGTCGGCCTCCGCATGCCGGACGCCATCGCCACCGTCGAGATCGACGGCACCACCTACGTTCTCTCCGCCAACGAGGGCGACGGCCGGGGCGATGCGTTCGACGATGACGGCAACCCGATCCCGTTCGGTGACGAGGCACGCGGCGGCGAGATCGCCGAGCTCGGCCTCTTCGACGAGGGAACGGATCTCGAAGGTCTCGGCCGTCTGATCCACTCGACGATCGACGGTGACACGGACGACAACGGCCTCGTCGACCAGCCGACGACCTTCGGCAGCCGCTCCTTCACGATCTTCACGGAGGACGGCACCGAGGTTTTCGACAGCGGCTCGACGCTCGAGAAGATCATCGCCCAGTATGCGCCGGAGCGCTTCAACGACGATGATGGTGAGACGGGCCAGAACCGTTCGGACGCCAAGGGCCCCGAGCCCGAGGCCATCGCCACGGGCGTGATCGGGGGCGAAACCTACGCCTTCGTCGGCGCTGAGCGGGACAGCGGGGTGTTCATCTTCAACATCTCCGACGTCACTTCGCCGGTCTTCGTGGACTACATCGACGGCTTCGAGAACGGCGATATCAGCCCCGAGACCATCGCCTTCATCGGCGCCGATGAGAGCAGCACGGGCAACGCGCAGATCGCCGTGGCCTATGAGGTTTCGGGCGAGACGGTGCTCTTCGACCTCGCCGAGGCCGATGGCGGCCCGATCATGCCGCCGCCGGTGCTGCCGCAGGACGTCATCGATACCGGTGCGTTCTACCTCGCCCTTCTGGGCCGTGAGGCGGATGATGAGGGCGGCAACTTCTGGGTGGATGAGGACCTTAGCCGCGTTGAACTGGCCGGGGCGTTCCTCAATGCGGGCGAGTTTACCTCGTCCAACCCCGAAGCGAACACGGCCGAGATCGTCGATCAGCTCTACATGGGCGTCTACGGCCGTGATGGCGAAGAGGGTGGCGAGGCGCACTGGAACAGCGTCGGCGCGAATGTCGGCGATGCCCAGATGGTCGTCAACTTCGTCTCCGCAGCCCTCGCGGGCCAGGAGGGTGGCTTCACCACGGGCGATCCGTTCGGTGCCGTCGAGGTCTCGCCGGGCGTTTGGGACTTCGCCTGATCAACGGCTTAGCTCTGAAAAGGGGCCGTCGCGCGCTGCGCGGCGGCCCTTTGCTTTCGCAGCGATGGCGATCTGGTACGGATTTTCCCTAGTAAGAAAGCCTTCATCTTTATCACTGCATACTGAACGCAATCCGGCCCGGACCAAGAGACGGGAGCGTTGCCGGATTGGCCGGATGCCGTGTGCGGGTGTCGCCGCGGCTGATGGAAGACGACCAAGCAACAAATGAGCAGGGCTCCGTGCGGCGATGGCCGCGCAAGGCTGCCGCGAGCGCGGGGCCGGAGGGAGCAATGATGAACGCCGACGATAAGAAGCGGAACGTCTGGTTCGAGGCGATGGCCGTGATCCGCGGTGTGAAGGGAGCCTGGCTCCTCCTCACATTCTTTGCCGGAGCGCTCTTCTGGGCGCGCGACACGCTGGAGGTCTACCACCACCTCCCGGATGTCGTGGCCGAGCTGGTGGCGCGTCTCGACGCTTTAGAGGCGCGCGCCTGCCGGCCGGGCGACGGGTTGATGGCCGCCGATGCGGCCGAAGCACGCGGGGCTGGCCGGAGCTGAGCGGACGTGGAGATGACCTGGGGCGGGCGGCCTTGCCGCGCCGCCCACTTTTCCCGATCTTGGCGCAGGGTCGCGCCGAAAAAACAGGCAACCCCGAGGCCAAAGCGCTTTCGCTGCTTGGGACTTGTTATCGCACCTGCGAAGACGCCTTCGAATCGAGCACTGCAGGGTTGTGCCTCAATCCAGCCTCTGTTTAGCTCCGGCAAAACGAGGCTTCACAGAAGCTTAACAGGGGTATTGCGCATGGCAGATGGCGGCTCCGCCGACGCATTCGTTGCTTTTGAGCGTGTGCAGAAGAGCTACGATGGCGAAACGCTCGTCGTGAAGGATCTGAACCTCGGCATCGGGAAGGGCGAGTTCCTGACGATGCTCGGTCCCTCCGGCTCCGGCAAGACCACCTGCCTCATGATGCTGGCTGGCTTCGAGACCGCCACCCATGGCGAAATCCGCCTCGACGGGCGGGCCATCAACTCCGTGCCGCCGCACAAGCGCGGCATCGGCATGGTCTTCCAGAACTACGCGCTGTTCCCGCATATGACCGTGTCCGAGAACCTCGCCTTTCCGCTCAGCGTGCGGAAGGTGAACAAGGCCGATCAGAAGAAGGCCGTGGAGCGCGCGCTCGACATGGTGCAGATGGGTGCCTTCGGCGGCCGCCGTCCCGCACAGCTCTCGGGCGGGCAGCAGCAGCGCGTGGCGCTCGCCCGCGCGCTCGTGTTCGAGCCGGAGCTGGTGTTGATGGACGAGCCCCTCGGCGCGCTCGACAAGCAGCTCCGTGAGCACATGCAACTCGAGATCAAGCACATCCACGAAAAGCTGGGCGTGACGGTTGTGTATGTGACGCACGACCAGTCGGAAGCGCTCACGATGTCGGACCGGATCGCGGTCTTCAACGATGGGGTCATCCAGCAGCTCGCCCCGCCCGAGGACCTTTACGAGCGGCCGGACAATGCCTTCGTCGCGCAGTTCATCGGTGAGAACAACAAGCTCGACGGGCACGTGACGAGCGTTGAGGGCGAGACAGCGCATATCCGCCTCGAAGAAGGCTCGATGGTGAAGGCGCTGGCCGTGAACTGCGGCGGGCAGGGCTCGAAGACGCAGCTCTCGATCCGGCCCGAGCGTGTGACCGTCGGCTCCGATGTCAGCGACAATGGGCTCCATGGCCGCGTGGAGGAGCTCATTTATCTCGGTGACCATATTCGCTGCCGCCTGAACGTGGCTGGCAGCGATTTCGTGGTGAAGGTGCCCAACAGCGCCGCCCACGCCGTCCTCCGCCCCGGCGAGGAAACGCCGATCGGCTGGGCGACGGAGGACTGCCGCGCGCTGGACGCGGCCTGAGCGAACACCGTGGCGGCGGACCCGAGGCCGCTGCGGCTCACAAGCCTTTCGGGATAGATACCAGGGAGACCACCAATGAAACTCAAGCATCTTCTGGGCGCCACGGCGCTCGCGGCGGTGCCGCTCTATGCTTTGGCTGCCGATCTCGCGCCCTGCGAGAACTGCGGTGACGAGATGACCATCGTGTCCTGGGGCGGCGCCTACTCGGCCAGCCAGCAGAACGCCTATCACACGCCCTATAGCGAGGCGACGGGTGTTACGATCGTCAACGACGAGAGCTCGGCCGAGGCGGTGGCGAAGCTGCGCGCCATGAACGAGGC
>JBCBEP010000058.1:0-21674 GCA_038528605.1 Pseudomonadota bacterium | reverse complement strand
CCCTTGGCGGCCCGCCCACCAGCCCGCTCCTCTCCCGTGCGCGCCTCGTGATCCACCACACGGCGATGAAGGCGGACGAAGCGGTCGGTCTCGCCGCCCAGCTCGTGGCCGCAGGCGGCGCCGATGTGCTCACCCGCGAGGTCGGCTTCGAGATCGGGCACGCCCAGCTCCGCTACTACCACCCGACGGATGCCGCACTCAGCCGCCTCGTCGCCCGCGCGGCCGGCGGCGGTTTCGAGCTGCGGGACTTCACGGAGTTCGAGCCCGCGCCCTCCTACGGCACCGTCGAGATCTGGCTGCCGGGCATGCCGGGCTGAACGCATACCTCAGCGCCCGAGCCCGTCGAGCACGGCGCGGGCCGCGCGCTGCCCCGGCGGCTCCGCCCCGCGGCCCAGCACCCTGAGCGCCTCGGCCGCCGCCGCCTCCTGCGCGCTGCGGGCGGGCCCCGGGCCGAGAAGGGGGGAGACCGCGCCTGCCAGCGCCTCCGCCGTGCAAGCCTCCTGATAGAACTCGGGCACAGGGCGCGCCCCACTCTCCCACCCAACGGCGAGGTTCACGAGGTTGGCCGTGTCGACGCGCAGGAGGCGCCGGGCGATGGCGGCGGTCAGCCAGCTTGTGCGGTAGGCGGCCACCTGCGGCGTACCGGCCGCCGCCATCTCCAGCGTGACGGTGCCGGACTTCACCAGCGCCGCATCTGCAGCACGCGTGGCCACCCGGCGCGCCGCCGCATCTGCTTCCGCACCCAGCAGGATCTCGTTCGGGAAGAGCGCCTTCACTGCCGTCGTCACCGTCTCGGCCACGGGCACCACAGCCCGCAGGTCCGGCCTCTCGTGGCGGAGCAGCGCCAGCGTCTCGCGGAAGACGGGCCCCATGCGCCGCACCTCCCCCGCCCGACTGCCGGGGGCGACCAGCAAGAGCGGGCCACCGCCATGCGCCGCCCGAAAGGCAGCGGCGTCATCGATGCTCGCCACGGGCTCCCCCGCAATGGGGTGGCCGACGAAGTCGCAGCGCATGCCCTCCGCCTCCATGTAGGGCGGCTCGAAGGGCAAGATCGCCAGCACCTGGTCGACGAATGCCGCCATCTTTCGCGCCCGCCCGGGCCGCCAGGCCCAGACCGAGGGAGCGACGTAGTGCACCGTGCGGGTCCCCGGCGCCGCCGCCCGCACGCCCTTCGCGACCCGCAGGCCGAAGGAGGGGGCATCGATGGTGATGAGCGCATCCGGCTGGAAAGCGAGGCAGGCCTCCCGCGCCTCTCGCATCAGCCGCAGGATCGTGGGAAGTTTCGGCACCACCTCCGTGATGCCCATGACCGAGAGCGCCTCGATCCCGAAGATCGGCTTCAGCCCGGCTGCGCGCATGGCCTGCCCGCCGACGCCCGCCACCTGTAGCCCTGGCGCGAGGTCCCGCAGCGCCGTGAGGAGCGCGCCGCCCAGCCGGTCCCCCGAAGGCTCTCCGGAGATGAGGAAAAGCCGGGGGCCGCTCATGCGCCTTCCTCCAGCCCCAGCGCCGCGCGGTCGAGCCCCTCGACGAACAACCCGCGCGCATCCGCTAGCGCCGCCGTCTCGGCCGCGTCCACGAGCTGCGTCTCCCCGGCCAGGCCGACGACGCCCTCGAGCCCCGCATCCGCCGCCGCGCGCACGGTGCCAGGGCCGATGGTGGGCAGGTCGAAGCGCCGGTCCTGCCCCGGCTTCGGCATCTTCACGAGCACACCGGAGGGCGGGGGCGCCGTACGCCGCCGTTCTGGCGGCAACTCGGCAAGGCGGGCAAGCATCAGGTCCGTGCCCTCGATGGCCTCCACGGCGAGGCAGAGGCCGCGCGCCACCACCGCCCCCTGCCCCACATCATGCGGCCCAAGCGCGGCGACGATGGCGGCGGCCCGCCGCGCATCGGCCAGCGCAGCCTCTCCGGCCCGCCGCCTGCCGAGCGGCCCGGCGCCCAGCAGCGCGGCTTCGCCCAGGATCTCGCCAGGGCCGATGAGCCGGATGCCCCGCTCCTCGAAGATCGCCGCAAAGCCGCGCAGCATCGCATCGTCCCCCCGCGCGAGCAGCGCCAGCGCCCGTGGCAGGAGCCGGAGCGCCG
Organism: Pseudomonadota bacterium; assembly: GCA_038528605.1. Taxonomy (GTDB): domain Bacteria; phylum Pseudomonadota; class Alphaproteobacteria; order Rhodobacterales; family Rhodobacteraceae; genus Thermohalobaculum. Next base: position 19,595 of record JBCBEP010000058.1, on the reverse strand, counting down.
CGAGGTCCCCCCGCCACGGGCGCAGCCGCGGCCGGTTCATGGCACCGGCAAAAACGATGGCCTCCGCCCCCGCGTCCCGCAGCCCCGCAAAGAGGCGCCCCACCTTCTCGAAGGCATGGTCCTGGCGCGGATGCGCGTCCATCCACGGCTCGGCGCAGCCTTCGAAGACGATCAGCACATAAGGCAGCCCCGCATCCCGCCGCGCCGCTGCCAGTCGTTCGGGCAGCGCGCCACGCCCGGCGACGATGGCCAGCATGCCGTGCGGACCGCCCAGCCGAGGCGCCTCGACAGCGGTGCTCACCCGGTGCGAACCTCACGCGGCAGGCAGTAGCGCCGCTGGCTGCCCTCGGCGATGAAGGCAACGATCTCGGCCACCGCCTCGTTTCCCGGGAAGGCCACCGAAAGCCCGTCTGCCCGCGCCTCGAGCGCCCCTTCGGCCCCTTCGGCGAAGAGCGTGTCGTAGGCGCGGCGGATGCCCTGGATCGTCTCCCGGTCGAACCCCCTGCGCTTCAGGCCGATGAGGTTGAGGCCGCCGAGGCGCGCCCGATCCCCCAGTACCGAGCCGAAAGGGATCACGTCCCGCTCCACGCCCGTCATGCCGCCAACCATGGCCTGCGCGCCGATCCGCACATGCTGGTGCACAGCACATAGCCCGCCCAGCACGGCAAAATCGCCCACACGCACATGGCCGGCCAGCGTGGCGTTATTCGCCATGATCACGCCGGAGCCGACCTGACAGTCATGCCCCACATGGCTGCCCATCATCATCAGGCAGCGGTCGCCCATGCGGGTGACCATACCGCCGCCCGTGGTGCCGGGGTTCAGCGTCGCATGCTCGCGGATCATGCACTCCGCCCCGATCTCCAGGCTGCTCGGCTCTCCCGCGAACTTAAGATCCTGCGGCTGATGACCGACGCTGGCGAAGGGCCAGATGCGGGTGCGCGGCCCCACGCTCGTCCGCCCGGCCACCACCGCGTGCGAGAAGATCTCGACGCCGTCCCCGAGCCGAACCTCCGGCCCGATATGGGCGTATGGGCCAATGGACACGCCCTCGCCGAGGGTCGCGCCGTCCTCGACGATCGCCGTCGGGTGAATGCTCACAGGCTGTCCCCTCGCTCACGCGCCGTTGCCGGCCCTGCTCACCCCGCCTGCGGGCTGCCGCGGCGGCTGTCGTTCTCGTCGATGATCATGGCGGAGAACTCCGCCTCCGCCGCCACATCCGCCCCAACCTTGGCGACGCCGGTGAACTTCCAGATCTTGCCGCGCCCGCGCAGGATTTCGACATGCAGCTCGAGCTTGTCGCCCGGCACCACCTTGCGGCGGAAGCGCGTCTTGTCGAGCGTCATGAAGTAGACCAGCAGGTCCTCGTCGATCTTGCCGAGGCTTTCCACCACCAGCACGCCGGCGGTCTGCGCCATGGCCTCGACGATCAGCACCCCCGGCATGATCGGCTCCACGGGGAAGTGGCCCTGGAAATGCGGCTCGTTGATCGTGACCATCTTGATGCCGCAGGCGCGCTTATGCGGCTCGATCTGCTCCACGCGGTCGATCAGCAGGAAGGGGTATCGGTGCGGAATGCAGCGCATCACCCGGGCCAGATCGGCGGTGCGGGGCACGCCCTGTCCGGGGAGTGGCGCGTCGGCGCCGGTGCTTGCGCCGTCGATCGGCGCCTCGGAATGCTCGGTCATCGCGCGCCTCCGCGCCCGTCGTCATGGAAGAGCCATCGTGATCGCAAGCGGGCGCGCAATGGTCAAGGCAGGCTCACGGTTTGGGGGCGGCGCGACCCGACCTTTCGGGCGGCACCCCTTACTCCGCGACGGCCCCCTCTGCCTCCGGCAGGACAACCTCCGGCAGCGATATCTGCGGCGGCGGCACCCGCGCATCAAAGACCAGCAACACCTCGCTCGTTACATCCGCCTCCGTGCGCGCCGCAAGCACGCCTTCGGCATTGATGATCACGTCGGCCCCCTTCCGGCGCCGAACTTCCTCGAGGATGGGTTGCAGGCGGGCCACCAGCTCGCGCCGTGCGTCGCGGAATGCTTTGTCGATGGCCGCCGCCCGGGCCTGCGCGGTTCGCCGTTCGCGCTGCACCCGTTCGCGGAAGATGTCCGCCCGCGCTTCGAAGGCATCGCGTGGCAGGGTGCCGCGTACGCGCGCCAGGTCTTCCTCCTCCGCCGCAAGCTCTGCCTGCACGCGGTCCACCTCGTCCTGAAGCTGCGCGCTCAGTTCACGCTCGGAGGTTGCCAATGCCCGCGCCGCCGCGCTTTCAGCCAGCACGCGAGAGCGGTTCACGATCAGGATCATTGGCGGACGGTCGGTCGCCTCCTCCTGCGCCGGCGCGCGGGGCGCCATGGCGGCCCACGTAGCGGCGAGCAGCAGAAGGGTGCCGAGGGCGGCGCGCAGGCGCCGCCCCTCAGAAACGGGTGCCAATGCCGACCCGGAAGATTTCGTCCTCGTCGAAGTCCTCATCAAGCACCGGGATACCCGCGGAAAGCTCGATCGGGCCAAAAGGGCTGTCGATGAAGAGGAGCCCACCCACGGCGACGCGCAGCGAGGCGCTGTCATCGATCACCGTGCTGCCGAAGGTCGTCTGGTCGAGATCCCAGAGCGTACCGGCGTCCACGAAGGCGCCGCCGAAGATGCCAAGCTCCTCGGGCAGGCCGATGGGGAAAGAGACCTGGAAGCGCGCGGCCACGAACAGGTTGCCGCCGAGGGCGTCATCCGTGTCGAGGTCCCGCGGACCGATACCGTCGACCGCGAAACCCCGCAGACTGTCCGAGCCCAGGAAGAAGCGCTCGGTGATCCGGCTGTTCGACCCGCCGAAGGAGAAGAGCGCGCCGCCTTCGACTTCGAGGCTCGCAACCACGCTGTCATCGAGGAAGCCCCGCCAGCCCTTCACCGACGCTCGGTTCTTCACGAAACGCTGGTCACCACCAAGACCCGCCACGTCCTGCTGCCAGGTCACGAGGTAGCCCGTGGTCGGCTCGATCGGGTCGTTCCGCTTGTCGTAGACCAGCGTGTAGCCGACGGAGGAGGTGATCGCGTCACCGCTATCGGCGAAGATCGCCGGTGAGGCGTCGTCGTCCACCGAAATGTCGTCGAAGAGGAAGCTGTAGCGCAGCGTGAGGTCCAGATCCGGGCGCAGCGGGAAGCCGACGGTCGGGGTGAAACCGCCCCGAACCTGCTCGAACGACGATTCGTCCGACCGGTCATCGTCGATGAAGAAGGCCCGCATGCCCACGGCAAGGTCGCGGTCCAGCACCTTCGGCTCCGTGAAGGAGAAGTCGTAGACCTGCGTGTCACCCGCCGCCGTGATGGTTGCGGAGACGATCTGCCCGCGGCCGAGGAAGTTCCGCTCGGACACCGCGACCGAGCCGATGGGACCGGCCGAGGTCGAGAAGCCGAGACCGAGCGAGAGCGAGCCTGTCGACCGTTCGGCCACTTTCACCTTGAGCACCGCCCGATCGTCAGCCGAGCCCTCTTCCGCATCGATGTCGACACTGTCGAAGAACCCAAGCCCACGGATGGCCGCCTGGGCCTCGCGTATCTTGCGGGCATCGAAAGCGTCGCCCTCAACGATGTCGATCTCGCGCCGGATGACGCGGTCGAGCGTCGCCGTGTTGCCCTCGATATCGATCCGCTCAATGAAGATCCGGTTCCCTTCGTTGAGCTCGAAGGTCACGTCGATCACCAGGTTCTCTGTGTCCTTGCGCGGCTGCGGGCGGACCTGCACGAACGCGAAGCCCTGCTGGCCCGCAAGGTCCGTCAGCTCGTTCGCGATGTCCTCCACCTCGCGGGCGTCATAGGTGTCCCCGGTCAGGTCCGTCGGCAGCAGCGCGTCGAAATCCGCAGGCTCGAGCCCGCGGGCATTCACCAGAACGTCGAGCTCCCCGAAGTTGTAGACCGGGCCTTCCTCCACGGTGAACGAGATGAAGAAGCCGTCACGCTCCGGGTTCAGCTCCGCGGTTGCCGAAAGCACGGCGAAATCCGCGTGGCCGCGGCTCAGGTAGAACTGCCGCAGCAGCTCCTTGTCGAGCTCGAGCCGGTCCGGGTCGTACACATCGGTCGAGATGAAGCCGGAGAGCAGCCCGGTTTCACTGGTTTCGATCTCGCCGCGCAGCCGCCTGTCGGAGAACGCCTCGTTGCCCACGAAGTCGATGGAGCTCACACCCGTCAGCTCCCCCTCCTCGATCTCGAAGACCAGGTCGACGCGGTTCTCCGAGCGCTCGATCACCACCGGCTCCACCTCGGCGCCGTAGCGGCCCGTGCGGCGGTAGACCTCAATGATCGTCTGCGCATCCGCCTCAGCCCGGCTCGGCGTGAAGGGGAAGCGGGGGCGGAGCGAGATGATCTCCTGCAGCGCATCATCGTCGAGCGCGCTGTTCCCTTCGAAGGCGATCACGTTGATCGACGGGTTCTCGACGACGGAGACGACGAGGCTCTCGCCCTCCTGCGTGATTGCCACGTCCCGGAAGAGCCCGGTGTCGAACAGGCGGCGCACCGAGAGGTTGAGCTCCTCCACCGTCACCGTCTCGCCTGGCTCGAGGCGCATATAGGCGAGGATCGTGTCGACCTCGATGCGCCGGTTCCCGCGTACCACGATGCCGCGCTCGGGCGAGGTGACCTGCGCATGCGCCGAAGGCGGCACCACCAGCACCGGCGCGGCGACCGCTATCGCGACAATGATGAGAAACTGGGCCCAGGCCCGGGTGACTACGCTAACGATCTTTATCGATCGCTCCGGCCGATCCGCCTGGCGCATCCTGCTGTCCTCTGCCCCTCGCGGCTTCGCCGCGTTTGCCTCGGCGGGGGCTCGGACATGCCGGCCCCTCGTTATAGCCTCAGGATGTCGTTATACGTCGCGAACACCATCAGCATCAACACGAGGCTTAACCCGATTAGCGATCCGTACTTGATCACTGTTGCGCCAACAGGCCGGCCGCGCACCGCCTCCGCCGCATAGAACATCAGGTGCCCGCCATCGAGCACGGGGATCGGGAAGAGGTTCAGGAGGCCGATGGAGGTGGAGAGGAAGGCGATGAGGTGGATGAACTCCCCGAACCCCCGCTCCGCCTGCTCGCCCGAGACCTGCGCGATACGGATGGGCCCGCCCAGATGCGCCGGGTCTGCCCGCGCCGTCACAAGGTCGCCCAGAAAGGTGACGGTGTTGACGATGATCCGCTGCACGTTCGCATAGCCCGCCACCACCGCCTCGCTCGCCGAGAGCGGCACGGTGGTGGGACGGATCCCGCCCGCATCGCTGGCGGAAATGCCGATGGTCGGCAGCGGCGTCTCCTCGCCGGTTACGGGATGGGGCCGCTCAACCGCATCCGGCTCGATCTCGTAGGTGATTTCTTCGCCTTCGCGCTCGATCAAAATGGTCATCGGTGCGTCGATAGGCAGGTCGGCGGTGTAGAGCTGGATTTCCCGGAACGAGCCCACCGGCTCGCCGTTGATGCTGATGATCTGATCGCCCGGCATCATGCCCGCATTGAAGGCGGGGCGGCCGGGCACCACCATCTCGATCTCGGCGCTCAGGCGGTAGGCGACGCTCACGGTCCGCTCCGCCCCGTCGCGCTCCACCAGCGCCTCGATGGGCTCACCGTTCGAGACCTGGATGGCCCGCCGCACCTCGTTGAACGTCTCCACCGGGGCGCCGTCCATCGCCAGCACCCGGTCGCCCACCTCGAACTCCACACTCGCGGGCGCATCCTCGGCAATCGCGCCGATCACCGGCTCACCGCTCTCCTTGCCCATGGATGTTGCGAGGGCGGCGAACAGCAGGAAGGAGAGGGCGAAGTTGAAGAAAGGGCCGGCAGCAACGGTCAGCGCCCGGGCCCAGAGCGGCGCATTATGGAAGGCCTCCCGCCGGTCCGCCACGCTCAGATGGCTGTCCTCGATCCGCCCCGCGCTCGCCGGGTCCATATCGCCCACGAAGCGCACGAAACCGCCGAGGGGCAGCGCGGCCACTTGCCACTCAGTCCCGCGCTTGTCCCGCCAGCCGAAGAGCTTCGGCCCGAAGCCCACGGAGAACACCTCCGCCCTGATCCCGCACCAGCGGCCAACGATGTAGTGGCCGTATTCGTGCACGAAGACGACAACGCCGAGCACGACGATGAACGGGATGATGATCGCCAGCGGCTCGCCGATGATCGGGATGGCGGACAGGAATTCCATTTGGCCTCCGGTCGCGGCCCTGCCGGGGCGCGGTCGCTCAAGATGCGGTCACGTACGCAGCGGTTTCCCGCGTATGCATTCTTACGCTGCGAACCGAGGCAGAAGTTCGGCGCCAATACGCCGGGCCGCTGCATCTGCCGCGAATACGTCATCGAGATCGTTCGCCGCGGGCAGGTCGTCAAGCGCGCGCATCGCCTCCTCCGTAAGGGAAGCCATGTCGAGAAAGCCGATCTGGCCGGCAATGAAGGCATCGAGGGCGACTTCACGGGCGCCGTTGAGCACGCAGGCCGCCTGCCCGCCCGCCTCCATCGCATGGCGCGCGAGGCGGAGAGAGGGGAAACGCTCCGGGTCTGGCGCCTCGAAGTCGAGCCGCGCGAGCTTCGCGAAATCCAGGCGATCCACCGGCAGGGACGCGCGCTCCGGATGCGCCACCGCATGGGCGATGGCCACGCGCATATCCGGCGGGCCGAGATGGGCGAGGATCGAGCCGTCCCGGAACCCGATCATCGAGTGGATGATGGATTGCGGATGCACGATCACCTCGATCTCCGCCGGCGTCACGCCGAAGAGATGCCAGGCCTCGATCATCTCGAGCGCCTTGTTGAACATGCTGGCACTGTCGATGGAGATGCGCGCTCCCATCGACCAGTTGGGATGTGCCACCGCCTGCTCGACGGTCACGGCCTTCATCTCCTCGAGCGCATAGGTCCGGAAAGGCCCGCCCGAGGCTGTGAGGATCAGCCGCTCGATCGGGCAGTCCCGCTCCGCTGCCACAAGCTGGAAGATCGCGTTGTGCTCGCTGTCCACCGGCAGGAGCGTGGCGCCGGAGCGCGCGATCTCGGCCAGGAACACGCCGCCGGCCGCCACCAGGCATTCTTTGTTCGCCAGCGCGATGGTCGCGCCCTGCCGAACCGCAGCCAGCGTCGGCCGCAGTCCCGCGGCACCGACGATGGCCGACATCAGGAGATCCACCGGCCGGCTCGCGGCCTCGACCAGCGCCTCCGGCCCAGCCGCAGCCTCGATCCCGGTATTGCCGAGGGCGGCGCGCAACTCCTCCAGCCGCTGGACATCGGCAGTCACCGCCACCTCGGCGCCGAGACGCTTTGCCGCTTCGGCGAGGCCCCGGATGTTGCCATGCCCGGTGACCGCCACGGCCTCGAACCGCTCGGGCCCGAGGCTCTCGATCACCGAGAGCGTCGACTGCCCGATCGAGCCCGTCACGCCCAGAATGCTGATCCTGCGTCTCTCCATGGCCCCCTCATGCCCCGCCCCGCGCCCCCGCGAAAGTCTCAGGACCAGATGAACACCGTCTGCCCGCGCCAGAGCGTCACCAGAGCCACAACGAGGGTCGCGGCCATCAGCCCGTCGAACCGGTCGAGCGCGCCGCCATGCCCGGGCAGGAGGCCACTCGAGTCCTTCACCCCGAAGCGCCGCTTCACCGCACTCTCCGCCATGTCTCCCCCCTGAGCGCAGAGCGCCGCGGCGGCGGAGACCGTGACCACCTCCTCGAAGAACGTGCCGGTGGTGAGGCCGGAGAAGATCAGCCCCGTGAGCGACGCGAGAAAGACTGCGCCGCCGAGCCCGGCCCAGGTTTTCTTCGGGCTCACCGCGGGCCAGAGCTTCGGCCCTCCGATCAGGCGCCCCGCAAAGTACCCGCCGACATCGGTGGCGATCACCACCAGCACCACCCAAACGATGGCGAGCACGCCATAAGGGTCGGTCAGCCGCAGCCAGAGAAAGGCGATCACCGCGGTGCCGATGAAGGCGAGGCCGCCCGCGCCCCAGCGCGCCTGCCGCCCCCGCCCCCGCCGCAGGTCGAGCGCCACGCCGAGGCCGAGGCCGAGGGCCAGCGCCGCGAAGCCCGCCTTGAAGCCGAGGATCGGCGAGACAACGACAGCGGCGACGGCCGCAGCGGCATAGGGCGCATCGGCCGGTGTCACGCCCCCGCCCGCATGGGCCGTCACGCTCCGCCACTCAACGGCCAAAAGGGCACCGAGAGCAGCGACCAGCACGACGGTGCCCCAGCCCCCGGCAACGAGAAGGAGAATGGCGAGTGGGGCGACGACGAGTGCGGTCAGCAGGCGCGGCACCAGGTCCTCGAAGCGGCCTGCCGCCCCGGCCGTGCCCCCGGACCCGCGCAACTGCCCCGCCGCCCGGCCCTAGCGCCGGCCGCCGGCGGCGCGCGGCGCGTCCGGCACGGCCACCACGCCACCATAGCGCCGCTCCCGCCCCGCATAGTCGGCCAGCACACGGGCGTAGACCTCGCGGGAAAACTCGGGCCAGCACTCATCGACGAAGGCATATTCCGCGTAGGCCGCCTGCCAGAGCAGGAAGTTCGAGATGCGCCGCTCGCCAGAGGTCCGCACCACGAGATCCGGCTCCCGCTGATCCCCGGTCCAGAGCGACGCCCCGAAGGAAGTCTCGTCGATCGAGGCCGGGTCGATCTCGCCCCGCGCCGCCGCGACCGCCAGGCGCCGGGCCGTCTCCGCTATCTCGGCACGCGCGCCGTAGCTCACGGCGATCTGCACCGTCATCCGGTCGTTCTTTGCCGTCCGTGCCTCAGCCTCCCGCGCCCGGCGCTGGATATCGGTCGGCAAACGGTCGATCTGGCCGAGGAAGCGCAGGCGCACGCCTTTCGTGTCCATCTCCTGCTCCATCCGCGCCATATAGCGGCGGAAGAGCTGCATGAGCATCGCGATCTCGTAGCTCGGACGGCTCCAGTTCTCGGTGGAGAAGGCAAAGACGGTGATCGTCTCGACACCCCACTCGTAGCTGGCCTTCGCCACCTCGCGCAGGCGCTCCATGCCTTCGAGATGCCCGTCAGTGCGCTTCAGGCCCCGCCGCTCTGCCCAGCGTCCGTTGCCGTCCATGATGAAGGCAACATGCGCGGGCACGCGCGTTGGCCGGTCCGGCGCCCGCTCAGCCATGTCGTCTAAGGAAACCTTCGCCACGCGCCGCTCGATCTCCTCGGCAGTGCCTCCCTGCAGAGCCGGGTCCCGGGCTCCGTCCAGCGCATCATTCGTCCCGGTCATCGAGCCTCGTCTGTGCTGTGCCTCGCCGCGCGATGGCGGCAAAGGCGCGGTTGATCCACCCCTTCGGGCGCGATCCTCCCCCGTTTCTCACGCCTGCGCGCACGGCCGAATCGTCAGACCTGCATGATCTCCGCCTGCTTGGTCTCCAGCGCATCGTCCACCCGCTTGATCGCGGTGTCGGTCAGCTCCTGGATCTCGTCCTGGAAGAGCTTCTGCTCGTCGTCGGACATGCCTGCCGCTTTCGCCTTCTTCACCTGGTCCATGCCATCGCGACGCACGTTGCGGATCGCTACCCGCGCCTGCTCCGCATACTGGCCGGCAACCTTGGTCAATTCGCGGCGTCTTTCCTCATTTAACTCGGGGATCGGCAGGCGAAGGATCGTACCGTCGACCACCGGGTTGATCCCGATGCCCGAGCTCCGGATCGCCTTGTCCACCTTGCCGACGAGTTGCTTGTCCCAGACGTTCAGTGTCACCATCCGTGGCTCTGGCACATTGATGGTTCCCACCTGGTTGATCGGCGTCATCTGCCCGTAGGCCTCCACTTCGATCGCATCCAGCATGCTGGCGGAGGCGCGACCGGTGCGCAGGGTGGCAAAATCGCCTCTCAGGGAGGTGTAGGCGCCGTCCATGCGGCGGTTGAGGGCATCGATGTCGATGTCTAGGTCTTCTTCGGCCATGGCGTCGGGTTCTCGTCAGAATATCCGGCCACGGCAACACCGGGCCGCTCGGCTGGCAAGCGTCATACGCTCAGACGCAACTTTCCGCAAACGGGATCGTTCCGGTTCGGCGGATACGCAAACGCGGGCTCAGGCGGTGGCAACGGGTCCCACGGTCGTGAACCTGCCGCGGCCGCCCAGCACCTCCGTCATCGCCCCGTCCTGCGCCAGCGAGAACACGATGATCGGCAGCGCATTATCCCGCGCGAGGGCGATGGCCGACGCATCCATCACACGCAGATTCTTGGCGAGAACGTCGTCATAGCTCACGGTCTCGAAACGCTCGGCATCCGGATTGGTCTTCGGATCGCTGTCGTAGACACCGTCCACGCTCGTGCCCTTGAAGATCGCGTCGCAATGCATCTCCATCGCGCGCAGCGTCGCCGCCGTGTCGGTGGTGAAGTAGGGGTTGCCCGTGCCCGCGGCGAAAATCACCACACGGCCCTTCTCGAGGTGGCGTATGGCGCGGCGGCGAATATAGGGCTCGCAGACCGTGTCCATCGGGATCGCCGAAAGCACGCGGGTGTGCACGCCGAGATTCTCGAGGGAGGACTGCATGCCGAGCGCGTTCATCACCGTCGCCATCATGCCCATGTAGTCGGCCTGCGCCCGGTCCATGCCCTGCGCCGCCCCCGAAAGCCCGCGGAAGATGTTGCCCCCGCCGATCACGAGGCAGACTTCGACGCCAGCATCATGCGCGCGCTTCACCTCGGTCGCGATGCGCTTGACCGTGGGCGGGTGGAGGCCGAAGCCCTGCGGCCCCATCAGGGCCTCGCCGGAAAGCTTCAGGAGAACACGGCGAAACACGGGTGCTGCCTCTGCCATCGCCTGCGCTTCGGACATGGGCGTGCTCCACGGCTGCTTCGAGTTGCGCGGACCATGAGCGAATCCCCGCCGCCCCACAAGTGCACTGCCGCAACGTTCCCGCGTCGTAACGCGCCCAATGGCAGTCGTGCCGGGCAACCCTCAGCCACGGATCACCGGTGTCCGAAGCGCCGCCCGCCGGGTCATCGCCCAGTAGGCCTCTCGGAGCACTGCCGTCACCGGGCCCTCGGCGCCATTCCCCAGGATCCGCCCGTCAACGCGCACGGCAGCAACGGGGCCACCGCCTGAAGTTGCGGTGAAGACCTCATCAGCCTCCAAGAACTCGCGGAGCGGGATATCGCGCACCTCTGTAGCGACCCCCGCCTCAGCCGCGGCCTCCAGAACCGTGCGCCGCGTGATGCCCTCCAGGCAGTGCCGCGCGGGGGTGAGCAGGCGGCCATCCTTCACGGCGAACACGTTGAAGCCCGGTCCTTCGGCCACCGTCCCGTCCGCGGCGGTAAGCAACACCGTATCCGCGCCATGCTCATAGGCCTCGAAGAGCCCCGCGGTAAAATCGCCCCAGTGGTAGTTCTTCACCTTCGGGTCGACCGCATCCTCCCCTATCCGGCGAACGCCAGTCGCCACATGCAGATGCGCCCCCCGCGCCGCTACGTCCTTCGGGATGACGTTCACATAGGGCACGCACCAGGCGAAGAAGTGGTTGGCGCATAGCCTTGGGTCCCGCGCGCCGGGCACCGTCGGCGCCCCCCGCGAGCACACCATCGAGACATAGGACCAGTCGAGCCCGCTCGCGGCCACCACGGCATGAAGCGCCGCCGCGATCTCCTCCCGCCCCTCCGCGGGCTTCAGGTGGAGGGCGCGCATGGAGGCCTCGAACCGGTCCAGATGGTCCTCGAGCCGGAAGAACGCGCCCTCGATCACCATCACCACGTCGTAGGTGATGTCCGAATGCGTCAGCCCCCAATCCGTAACGCCGATGGACGCCTCGCCCACGGGCACCACGCGCCCACGCTGCCATGCCGCGCCCTTCGACCAGTCGACCGCCGCACCATCCATCATCGCCTCCAACGCTGCGCTGGGCGTCATGCTGGCCCCTCCGTGAGCCCACGCCAAGCACGAAGGGCTCGATTGCCCGCCAGCGCCAAGCGCAGTAATGTCAGAGATATTGACCTTTTGGGGAGGAACCCATGGACAGCGCCGCCTTCGCCCGCGACTGGGAGGCAGCATGGAATGCCCATGACCTCGACCGCATCATGGCTCATTACCGCGTAGACGTGATCTTCCGCTCCCGGAAAGCCGCCGCGTTGATGGGCTCCGGCGAGATCGCGGGCAAGGAGGCTCTCCGCCACTACTGGGAGGCAGCGCTCGCGAGGCAGCCCGATCTCAGCTTCACGCTGACCGAGGTGTTCGAGGGACACGGCATGCTGGTCATCGCCTACACGAACCACCGAGGCGTCCGTGCCGCGGAGACGCTATACTTCGACGACGAGGGTAAAGTCTTTCGCGGCGCCGCTTGCCACGCGTGACGCGTGAAGCCCTGCGTTCATGTTGCCCATAGCGGTTCCCGCAGATCCGCCGCGTTCTCAACAAGACGACATTGAGTGGCCTGATAAAACGAAAACGGCGCGCCCAATCGGGCGCGCCGCTCGCGTTTCAGCGATGGGAAGAGGCTCAGCCGCCGAGGGTCTTCGCCACTTCGGCCGCGAAGTCCTCTTCCTCCTTCTCGATGCCCTCGCCAACCTCGAGGCGCGCGAACCCGCTGACCTTGCCGCCGCCAGCTTCGGCAACGGCCTTCTCCACCGAGAGGTCAGGGTTGATCACGAAGGCCTGCTTCACGAGGCAGACCTCCTGGTAGAACTTGTTCATCCGGCCCACGATCATCTTCTCGATCACGTTGTCGGGCTTGCCGGACTGCTTCGCCTGCTCCGTGAGAACTTCCTTCTCACGCTCCACGAGCGCGGGGTCGAGATCCGCCACGTCGAGGGAGGCCGGGTTCGTCGCCGCCACATGCATGGCGACCTGGCGGCCGATGGCGTCGGCCCCAGCCTCGGACAGCCCGACCAGCACGCCGATCTTGCCCATGCCGTCGGTCACCGCGTTGTGGGTGTAAGCGGCCACCACGGGCGCCTCGACGACGGACATGCGGCGCAGCGCCATGTTCTCACCGATGGTCGCCACCTTGTCGGTGATCACCTCGGCCACGGTCTTGCCGCCCATCGGCGCCGCCTTCAGCGCCTCCACGTCCGACACGGTGAGCGCGATCTTGGTGATTTCGGCCACCATCGCCTGGAACTCGGCATTGCGGGCCACGAAGTCGGTCTCGGCATTGACCTCGACGGCCACGCCCTTGCCGCCGTCAACCGCGACCGAGACGACGCCTTCCGCCGCCGTGCGGCCGGATTTTTTCGCCGCCTTCGCGAGGCCCTTGGTGCGCAGCCAGTCGACCGCGGCCTCCATGTCCCCGTCCGTTTCCGTCAGCGCCTTCTTGGCATCCATCATGCCAGCGCCGGTCTGGTCGCGCAGTTCCTTCACCAGGCTCGCGGTGATCGCCATCGTTCTCTCCATGAGCGTAATAGAGGGCGCAGCCGGGCGGCGCCCTCGAGGTTTCGAGCGGGGCCTTAGTGGCTCCCGCCGGACAAAGCAATGGTGTTGCCCCGGGACGATGGCTCAGGCAGCGCTGTCAGCCGTCATCCCGAGTGCCGAACTGATCCCTGGCCCAGTCGATCAAGACTTCAACCTCGTCGGCGAGTTCCCGTGCTTCCGCGCGGACATAGGTCAGCGCGCCTTCTGCCACGATCCCGTCCTCGTCTGCTTCTCGAAACTGCCCGTAGAACAGCAAACCGGCGCAGAACAGGATGGGCAGTAGGCGGGAACGTGCAGGCAACAGGATCGCGAATGTAACGGCCAGCGAAAGTGGCGCAGCGATTGCCCACGGGAACCACGGGTCTTTTCTCTCTGCGATCACGTACTTTGAAGGCAGAAGGTAGCCCGCCGGCGCAGGCATCAAATCTTCATCCATCAGCGCATGAGATACGAAGCTGAAGTTGAAGTCGTTGCGCAAGATGCCCATGAAGAACATCACGGCCACCAGCACCAGAGCCATCACCTTTGCTGCCGCTTCACCCCCCTGGCTCAGGACCAATACGGCGATCATCGGGAGGGCGAGGAGGAAGAAGGGGCCGTAGCCGTTCTGGGCCACGAATTCAGCAACGGTGTCCGACATCAAAATGCCCTGCGTTCAATCATCTCCACAGACGATGAACGGCGGCGAAGAGGCCCGTCAAGATGGAAGCCCGCTCCACCTGTCGGAAGGCAGCCGGTTGTGCCAGCGTGCCACGGTCGGTCGCAGGCGCATCACAAAAGGGCATCCGGACCGCGCACGAACGCTCAAGCAAAAAGGGCCGCGGCAGGTCCTGCCACGGCCCTTCGTCCAGCGTGCAGCGCCCTCAGGCTTCGGCGGCTTTCTGCTGCTCTTCCGCGGCGGGCTCGACGGCCTCGGCCTCGGCGGCCGGGGCCGCTTCCTCGGCGGGCAGCTCCTCCACGGGGAGGTCTTCCATCTCGCCAAGATCGAAGCCGGCATCGCCCATCTGGCTCGCCATGCCGTCGATCACCGAGCGGGCGGCGAGGTCGCAGTAGAGCGAGATCGCGCGGCTCGCATCGTCATTGCCGGGGATCGGGTAGGTCACGCCGTCCGGGTCGCAGTTCGTATCGAGGATCGCGACGACGGGAATGCCCAGCTTCTTCGCCTCGGCGATGGCCAGCGCTTCCTTGTTGGTGTCGATCACGAACAGCATGTCCGGCAGGCCGCCCAGCTCGCGGATACCGCCGAGGCTGAGGGTCAGCTTGTTCCGCTCACGCTCGAGACCGAGGCGCTCGCGCTTGGTGAAGCCCGTGGCCCCGCCGTCGAGCTGCTCGTCGAGCTCGCGCAGGCGGTTGATCGAGTTCGACACGGTCTTCCAGTTGGTGAGCGTGCCGCCGAGCCAGCGGTGGTTCATGAAGTACTGCGCCGAACGCTGGGCAGCATCGGCCAGCGGCTGCTGAGCCGCGCGCTTGGTGCCGACGAAGAGGATCCGCCCGCCCTTGGCCACACTGTCGCGCATCGCCTGGAGGGCGGCGTCGAGCATCGGGACCGTCTGCGTCAGGTCGAGGATGTGGATGCCGTTGCGCTCGCCGTAGATAAAGGGCGACATGCGCGGGTTCCACCGATGGGTCTGGTGGCCGAAGTGAACGCCAGCTTCGAGGAGCTGACGCAGGCTGAAGTCAGGCAGCGCCATAAGTCCGTTTCCTTTCCGGTTTTGGCCTCGGCAGGGGATCAGAAGCTTGCGCTCCAACCGGTGGACCGACGGGGATGTCTCCCCCTGCCGGCCCGGCCCCTGCCTGCGTTGTGGCGGGGCCGATAGCGGGAAACGGCGTGGAAAGCAAGGCCCGTCGGCCCGGGAAACCGCCGCTTTGCGGGCACCCACCCTTTCATCAACACCTCCGGGCACGGCGCTGATCTAAGGACTTGTCAGGCCGCCGCCTTGCCCGAAAGGTCGGCGCAGGTCACGGAGGGGCAATGGCGGTCTCGAAGAGCGATGAAGGTCGGCAGGCCGAACCCATGCTTCGGCGCCTCGCGAGCGATGTTGGGCTGAAGATCCTGTTCTGCCTAGCCGCTCTGGTGTGCTTCGCGACGATCTCGCTCTTCGCGGCCCAACTGCGCGCCCTTGCGCCGGCCGGCGAGCCCGGATCGCTGGTGGCGAACGACTTCTCGGCGTTCTGGGCGGCGGGTAAGTTGGGGTGGAGCGACCCGCTTGGGGTGCTCGACGTCGAACGGCTTTCGGCCGTGCAGCGGTGGCCCGCGGACGGGTTCATCCCCTACTTCCCCTTTGCCTATCCGCCTGCGTGGCTGATGGCCATGCTGCCCCTGGGCGCCCTGCCCTACGCGATAGCCTGGCCGCTCTTCTCGGCTACCGGCGTGGTCGTCTACGCCGCGGCGCTGTGGTGGACGCTTGACGGCCTCCCTTCGGAGAGGGGTGCGTTGATGATGGCAGCGCTATCGCCGCCGCTCCTCTTCTTCGTTCTCATCGAAGGGCAGACGACGCTGCTCTGGCTCACCCTCCTCACCGTCGCGGTCGCAGCCTTGGCATCCGGGCGCGCGATACTGTCGGGCGCCATCTGTGGCTTGCTCGCCTTCAAGCCGCAGCTCTGC
Organism: Pseudomonadota bacterium; assembly: GCA_038528605.1. Lineage (GTDB taxonomy): Bacteria > Pseudomonadota > Alphaproteobacteria > Rhodobacterales > Rhodobacteraceae > Thermohalobaculum. The sequence continues at coordinate 3,654 of JBCBEP010000058.1, read as the reverse complement.
CCGCTCGTCGCCGTTGCCTTCATCGCCTATGCCGTCGGTCAGCCCCGCGCCCGCACCGCCGTGCCCGCCGCCGCCGTGTCGGTGGCCATGGTTTGCCTGCTCCCCGTCATCCACACGGGCTGGAGCTACTGGCCCGTCTGGGCAGAGGCCGCGGTTAAGATGGGAGCGGAGATCGCCCACGCACCGAACGCCTGGGACAGCATGGTCTCCTGGTACCCGGCGCTTCGCGCCGTGGGAATGGGTCACGTGATGGCGTTAGTCGCGCAGGGCTCCGTCTCCTTAGCGCTCGCTGCCGGGATTGCCCTGCTCTGGTGGAGACCGGGCGTGGACCAAGCCCTCCGGTCGGCGGCACTCCTCCTCGCAATACCGCTCGCCGCGCCGACGGCTTGGTACTACGAGGGCGTGGCCTTCGCCCTCGCAACGGTCCTGTTGGTGGCTGCGCGGTATGACCGGACAGTTTGGCGTCGGCTCCACCTCATCCTCCTCTGGGCCCTGCCGGGCTATATCGTGCCCCTTGGCGCAACCCTGCCACTGCCCTTGCTGACCGCACCGCTGGCGACCCTTCTGTTTGCCGGCGTCCTGCGCGAAGCCTCTGCCCGGCGCGCACCGGCGTGAGAGCGCACCGGGCACCGATCCTCCTTGCCGGCCCCACTGCGTCAGGCAAATCGGGGCTCGCACTATCGCTGGCCGAACGGCTCGGCGGCTGGGTGATCAATGCCGACAGCCAGCAGGTATACGCAGCCTGGCGGGTGCTCAGCGCACGGCCCTCCGCAACCGACGAGGAGCGCGCCCCGCATCATCTCTATGGCCACCTGCCGCTGGAGACGCCGCATTCGGCAGGCGGCTGGCTGCGGGAGGTCGCCAAGACGCTCGCTGGCGCGGAGCGGGCAGGCGCGCGCGCGATCGTCGTAGGCGGGACGGGTCTCAACTTCCGCGCGCTGACGGAGGGGTTGAGCCCCACCCCACCGGTGCCGGAAGACACGCGCCTCGCGGTGACGAACCGGCTCGAGAACGACGGGCTGGCGCGGCTCGCGGACGAGCTTCAGAGCCGCGACCCCGAGACAGCGGCAAGGTTGGACCTCTCCAACCCCGCCCGGGTTTTGCGTGCGATCGAGGTGCTGGAGGCCACGGGGCGCGGGCTCTCGGCCTGGCAGGCCGCCACGCCGCCCGCGCTGCTGCCCCCGGAGGCGTCCGTAAGGCTTGTGATCGACACATCCGCTCCGTGGCTCGACGCCCGCATCGCAGCGCGGTTCGAGGCGATGCTGGCAGGCGGCGCGATCGAGGAGGTTGCGGCCGTGCGGGCGACAGGCGCCGCCTCCTCCCTCCCAGGCATGAAGGCCATCGGCGTGGCCGAGATCGGCCGGTATCTCGATGGGGACGCGACACTGGCGGAGACCAGCGCCGCCGGGACGCTCGCCACGCGGCGATACGCGAAACGCCAGCGCACCTGGTTCCGCAACCAGATGGCGGGCTGGACCCGCCTGCCCGCCGATGGCGAGCTCCTCGCCCGCGCGCTCGACGCCGTTGAGGCCGCCGAAACCCCCTGATTTCACGAAAATTCCTTTGAGACGGCGCCATGCGACACAATGTGCCGCAGGCGCGCTCAAAAATGGTGGATCATACGCGCATTGATGCTTGACCGCTTAGAAAAAGCGGCTCACAAGAGCGCCACGAAGAGGACGGAGCGAATGGCAATCATTCTTGTAGCGCTGGCGCATGGGGACCGGACGGGCTGAAAGACCCGAACCGACCATGCGCCTCATGAGCCCCTGACCGGGGCTTTTTTTGTGCCCGCGAGAACAGCCTCAAGCTTCAACACCAACGGCGCGACGGAACCAAGGAGAAGGACGATGTCGACCGAGACGATGACCACAGAGCCCGCGAACGAGGCGGCCGAGCCCATCGACACCCGGCGTGAGATGACCGGGGCGGAGATGGTGGTCGAGGCCCTCATTCAGCAGGGCGTCGAGGTGGTATTCGGCTATCCGGGCGGCGCGGTCCTTCCGATCTACGACGAGATCTTCAAGCGGCCGGAGCTGCGCCACGTCCTCGTCCGTCACGAGCAGGGCGCGACCCATATGGCTGAAGGCTATGCACGCTCCACGGGCAAGCCCGGCGTTGTCCTGGTCACTTCCGGGCCTGGCGCCACGAACGCGGTGACGGGCATGACCGATGCGCTGATGGACTCGATCCCCATGATCGTCCTGACCGGTCAGGTGCCCACCTTCATGATCGGCAACGACGCCTTTCAGGAGGCGGACACGGTCGGCATCACGCGCCCCTGCACCAAGCACAACTGGCTCGTGAAGGACACGGACGAGCTTTCGGAGACCATCCACCGCGCCTTCCATGTCGCGACCAACGGCCGGCCCGGCCCGGTGCTGGTCGACATTCCGAAAGACGTGCAGTTCGCCAGCGGCCGCTACACCGAGAAGCCGGACGCGCGCACAGGCACCTATTCGCCCAAGAAGAAGGGCGACCGGGCGATGATCGAGGCGGCCGTCGAGCTGCTGGAGCGGGCTGAGCGTCCGATCCTCTACACCGGCGGCGGCGTCATCAACTCGGGCGACCGGGCGACAGAGCTGCTGCGCGAGCTGGCAGCGGAAACCGGCTTCCCGGTGACCTCCACGCTCATGGGCCTCGGCTGCTACCCCGCATCCGGCGCACAGTGGCTGGGCATGCTCGGCATGCATGGCACCTACGAGGCCAACATGACCATGCATGGCTGCGACGCGATGTTCTGCATCGGCGCGCGGTTCGACGACCGGATCACCGGCAAGCTCGACGCGTTCAGCCCGGGCTCCGAGAAGGTGCACATCGATATCGACCCGTCGAGCATCAACAAGAACATCCATGTCGAAGTGCCCATCATCGGCGACGTGGCCGAGGTGCTGGCGGAGATGCTGGCGGTGTGGCGCGCCCGCGGCTCGAAGAAGCGGGACATCTCGGCCTGGTGGGACACCATTGCCGGCTGGAAGAGCGTCAACTGCCTCGCCTACAAGCGCTCCGAGACCGAGATCAAGCCGCAGCACGCGCTTGAGCGGCTCGAGGCGATGACCAAGGGGCACGACCGCTACGTGACCACCGAGGTTGGCCAGCATCAGATGTGGGCGGCCCAGTTCATGGGCTTCGAGGACCCGAACCGCTGGATGACCTCCGGCGGCCTCGGCACCATGGGCTACGGCCTGCCCGCCAGCATTGGCGTGCAGGTCGCACACCCAGATGCGCTGGTCATCAACGTCGCGGGCGAAGCCTCCTGGATGATGGTGATGCAGGAGATGAGCACCGCCATCCAGTACCGCGCCCCGGTGAAGCAGTTCATCCTGAACAACGAGCGCCTCGGCATGGTCCGCCAGTGGCAGGAGCTGCTGCATGGCGAGCGCTACAGCCACAGCTACTCCGAAGCGCTGCCGGACTTCGTGAAGCTCGCCGAGGCCTTCGGTTGCAAGGGCATCCGCGTGGAGGACCCCGCCGATCTCGACGCCGCGATCCAGGAGATGCTGGACTATGACGGCCCGGTGATCATGGACTGCCTCGTGACCCGCCACGAGAACTGCTTCCCGATGATCCCCTCAGGCAAGGCCCATAACGAGATGCTCCTCGGCGAGGCGGAAACACAGGGCGCCATCGAGAGCGGCGGCGCGGTGCTGGTGT
>JBCBEP010000057.1:0-22410 GCA_038528605.1 Pseudomonadota bacterium | reverse complement strand
GAGCGTCCAGCCCCGCGCTGCCCGCGTTCACCGCTCGCTTGCGCGAGAGATTCTCGGACGAGGCACTCTGCTTCCTCGCCCGCGCCGCCCTTGATGCTGCCCCGCATGGCCTCGGCGAGACGCTCGCGGTGGAGCACCTCGAGCGCCACCACCCTGAGCTGCCTGATCCTTATCGCGAGATCGGCGATGCGGCCGAGGATTGGGCGGCCCGGGCATCGCCAGCTCAAGTGGCGGCGATGGCGTGGGCATGCATGAAACGTTGCTCACGTTCCTATCTCGCCGAGGCAAACCGGAACTTGCGTTTCCTTCGGAAGAAGGCGTCGGCCGCAAGGCACGGCGAGGCGCGTCACTGATGCCACGCGGCAGAGGTCAGAACCGAAAGGGTCGCTCGCGCGAAGAGCATTTCGCTCGGCTCCCCGTGAGCCTGCTCGACTCCGAGGCGTACCGGACGATGCCGAACGCGGCCAAAGTGGCTTTGAACTACATGCTCGTGGGCGTGTCGCCAAACATCAATGGCCAGATCGAGCGCTCGGAGCGCTGGGTTGCCCAGCGCGCCAACCTCGCGGCTTCCACAGCACGAGAAGCAATCAAGATTCTGCAGGCGCGAGGGCTTATCGTCTGCACCAGTCGAGGGTGCATGGGGATGGAGGGTCGGGGTGTCGGGAGCACGTGGCGCTTCACGCATATCGGTACGAGAGCGCAGCCCGAGCCGTCGCACGACTATCGAAAGTGGGTCGCGGAAACGTCCACGCCATGTGCTGCGCACCCAACCACGAAAACAGAACCCCGCACCGATTATCGGTGCAGCCTGCACCGATCACCGGTGCAAGTGAACGAACGCACGAACCGAAGCCTAGCACCGGTAATCGGTGCAAGTGAGGGGGTGCGACCTGCCCCGATCATCGGTGCAATCTATGAGTCTGCCACAGGGTGTAAGGGGGCGGACATGGGGGGAGGATCGAAGCAGGTAGTGGATCCAGGGAGGAAACTGCCCCGATGCGCTACGAAGGCTTGGACGATCGCGAACGTCGATTGCCGAGAGTGCGGCGCGCCCGCTGGCGACCAGTGCACGTTCGGGAAGGGGAATTACGCCAATCGCAAGCGGCACGAGGGCGGAGTTCACCGTGTCCGATATGACGATGCGACCGAAGCGCTTCGTCGCGCGAAGGCGAGGGAGCGCGCCGATGTCTAGCTGGTCCCAATGGTCGGCTCAGTCGGGGAGGGGCGGGTCCGCGGTGGGGGCCTCTCTGATCGCGCTCTGGTGCCGCTGTGACGCCTGAGGGCCGCTGCGAATGGTGCAGGACGCCTCTGCCTGCGGATCGCCCTCGGCTCCGGTTCTGTTCGGCCCGGTGCCGGCAGGCGGCTGCACGCGAGCGTCGGAAGGCTCCACCGCCTCCTGCGCATCCTTGGCTTGCGCGTGACCTGACGACGGCCGAGGCAGCCATCGCATTCATGGCGACGCTGCGTCTGCCGGAGGGCGACCGCGCTGGAGAGCTGATCGACCTCGCCGAGTTCCAAGTCGCCTTCATCAAAGCGGCCTTCGCGGAGGGCGTCGACGTGGGGCTTCTCAGCGTCGGCAGGGGCTCCGGAAAGACGATGCTGGGCGCCGGCCTCGCCCTCGGGCATCTTGTGGGCGCCATCTCTCCGATGCCGGGCCGCCAGGCGATCCTCGCCGCGAAGGTGCGCGACCAGGCGGCCATCGCATGGTCGTACGCCCGCGGTCTGGCGGCGAGCCTCCCCGTCGAGATCCAGAAACGGATCCGCTGGAAGCGGTCACCTGTCCTCTCCGCGGTCTTCACGGATGACGACGGCCGCGAGCACGAGCTTCGGTGCGTGCCGTCCGACGGGAAGAACACGCTCGGGCTCGCGCCGTCGTTCATCCTACTGGACGAGCGCGGGCACTGGGATGGCACCAAGGGCGACGCCTTGGAGCGGGCATTGATGAGCGCGGCCGGAAAAAAGCGGGCGCGCACGATCATGATCTCGACCAGCGCGCCAGACGACGGGCACACGTTTTCGAGGTGGCTCGACAACGCGGGCGATGGCGTGTTCGCGATGGAGTTCCGAGCGCCTGACGAGGCTGCTGTGGACAGCGACGAGGCCATCCTTACGGCGAACCCCCTCACGGCCGCCGGGGCCGGGATGCCGTTGGACTGGTTGCGCGCTGAGGCGAAGCGGGCCGCGACCATGGGCGGGACGGCGCTGCGGAGCTTCGAGCTCTTCAACTTGAACAAGCGAGTGAGCGAGGCGACGCGCGACGTGGTCTGCACGCCCGAAGCCTGGGCCGCCTGCGAGACGGAGACCCCGCCGCCGCGCTCGGGTTGGTGCGTGCTCGGGGTCGACTTGGGCGGCGCGGCCTCGATGTCGGCTGCGGCCGTGGTGTGGGAGAGTGGGCGCGTTGAGGTCGTCGGCGCCTTCCCTCGCACGCCCTCGCTCGCGGAGCGCGGCCTGGGCGATGCCGTTGGCGCGCGGTACCAGACGATGGCCGAGCGCGGGGAGCTGGTTCAGCATGGCGAGCGGATCGTCGACGTGGGCGCGTTCCTGGGCGAGGTTCTGCGTGGGCTGGACGGTGAGAACATCGTGGCCGTCTGCTCCGATCGGTACCGGCAGGGCGAGGCGCAGGAGGCCTTCGCGGCGGCCGGGCTCACGGTCGCCCCGACATGGCGAGGCGAGGGGTGGCGGGACGGCGGCGAAGATCTCGGCCGGCTACAACGCGCCATCGCCGATCGGTCGTTCTCGATCCGGCCGTCGCTGCTGCTGCGTTCGGCGATCGAAGGTGCGGTTGTGCTTCGTGACGATGCGATGAACGGCAAGCTGAGCAAGTATCGATCCCGAGCCCGGATCGACGCGCTGACGGCGCTGAAGATGGCGGTGGCCGAGGCGGCGCGTCGTCGGGCCCGGCCGGCTCCGCGGGCCGCGAGGGTTGCGTGGGCGTGAGCAAGTGGCGCGGGCATCGTCCCTCGCGAGCGGTGCTGCGCGACAAGCGATGGCCGGCGTTGCGGCTGGCGGCGAAGCGGCGCGACGGTTGGAAGTGTGTCCGGTGCGGCTCCCGGCATCGGCTCGAAGTGGACCATATCCTCCCGGTGCGCGATCGGCCGGACCTGGCGTTCGATCTCGATAATCTGCAGACGCTATGCGGAAGTTGTCATTCAAAGAAGACCATCGAAGAAATTGGTCTGGCCGAGAAAAATCCGGCGAGAGAAGCGTGGCGATCAGCCGTGAAAGAACTTGAGGGCAAGTCAAGATAAAAGTATTGTGGTGACGAAAGCCCGCCGTGAGGCGCGTGAAGCCCATAGATGGAAATCAACATGCTCGATTCCGTGAAGATCGCGCGCCGGCAGTCCGAAATCCGGCAAGAACTCTCCACCCTCGCCGGCAAGCCTGAGCCGAGCGAGGACGAAACCCGCTCCATGGAGACGCTGGACGCGGAATATCGAACGAACGAGACGCGCTATCGCGCCGCCCTGATCGCCGAGGATGACGAACGGCGCGAGGCCGGTGCCGAGCTCGAGACCCGCGCCGAGGGCGAGTGGGCTGGACTGTGCCAGAGCTTCGAAGTCCGTCAGGCCGTCGCTGTGCTGCATGAGGGCCGTGCCCTTTCGGGGCAGACGGCGGAGGTGGTCGAAGAGCTCCGGAGCGCCGGCGCCTATCAGGGTGTCCCCGTCCCTTGGCAGGCGCTCGAGCAGCGCAACACCGCCTCTAGCGGTACGCCTGACCCGATCGCAACCGCCCCGATCGTCGACAGGCTGTTCCCGGCTTCCGTCGCCGCGCGCATGGGCGGGCAGATGGTGTCGATCCCCGCGGGCGAGCGCGAATACCCGGTCACCACCTCGGCCGTAGCGGCGTCCTGGGCCGCGAGCGAGGGTGGCGACCTGGCGGCCCCGACCGCCTATGCAACGACCGACAAGGCACTGGCGCCGGACAGCACCCTCGGCGTGCGGATGACCGTGACCCGCAAGGCGCTCAAGCAGTCGGGCGCGGCGCTTGAGCAGGCCATCCGTCGGGACATGCAGGGCGCGATCGAGCAGGCAATGGACCGCGCCGCGTTCCTCGGCGCCGGCGCCTCGGGGGAGCCGCTGGGCGTGATCGCGGGCGCCAGCACTTACGGCATAACGGAGACGGCAGTCGATGCTGCCGCCACCTGGGGCGCGTTCCGGGAGGCGATCGTGCGGTTCATGGTGGCGAACGCAACCACCGGCTTCGGAGCCGTCCGCGTGCTGATGCGGCCTGAGCTCTACAACAGCCTCGACACGCTGATCAGTGGCACGTCGGACTCCGAACTCGATCGGATGATGCGGTACGTGCCGGCGACGAGCATGGCCGCCTCGAGCAATGCGCTCGCAGCGCCGACCGGTTCGCCAGCGGCCTCGTCCGCGCTGCTGACGACGGCCGTGAGCGGTGTCCCGCCCTTCTTCGTGGCCACCTGGGGCGCCGTGGATCTCATCCGCGACGTCTACAGCGATGCGGCTTCGGGCGGTCTCCGGCTGACCGCGCTCGCAACCATGGACATCACGGTCGCCCGCGGCGTGCAATCCGAGGTTCTGACGGGGCTTCAGTGATGCTCTACGGCGCCCCACTCGGCGTCCTCGAGATGCGCAACGAAGACGACGGCGTGCGCATCTCAGGTCGCTTTCCTTACAACTCGCCGGCCACGCTGTCGGACGGCGGGCGCAGCGGCGGCCGACCGCGAAAGGAACGGATTGCGCCGGGGGCGTTCCGGTACCGGATCGAGCGACCCGAGGAAGAGATCCACCTTCTGGTCGGCCATTCCTACGACAAGCCATTGGCCCGCACGGGCAACGGGACGCTCGAGTTCGAGGACACCGCCGAGAACCTTCTCATTCGTGCCTTCATCGCCGGCTTCGTGGCCCGCAGCACCTACGGCGGCGACGCGCTGGCGGGGCTCTCGGCGGGTCTGATGGTCGGCCTCTCGCCCGGCTTCCGCATGCCGCCACCCCGCGCCGTGCCGACGGAAGAAGCGGAGCAGGTCACGGAGGAGGACCCCGCAGAAGGCACTGCCCTGATCCGCACGATCTACCAAGGCCTGCTCTACGAGTTCAGCCTCGTGACACGGCCCGCCTACCAAGATGCCGAGGCGCAGATCGAAGCCCGGTCGTGGCGACCGACACAGGCGCGCCGATGCACAGCGACGCTTGGACCCGCCCTTCATCCGATCGCGAGGTGGCGATGATGCACGCAACCACATTGATCGTTGCAGAAGGCGAGCCCGCAGCCTGGCCCGATCCCCCGGGCGACCTCTCGGCGGAAGCTGTCGGTATCCCGCAGGCCGTTGTCTGGGGTCGGATCGAGGACTGGACGCGAGTCCGGTGGGGCGAGCGAAACGCGTCGTTCACTGTCGAGGCCGAAGGCGACGCGTGTTGGCGAGCGCCGCTGGAACCCTTCACGCCGTCCGCGACGCTCCAGTGGGACCATGAGGACGAGACCTATCTGCCCGTGACGCTACGGGGAACGCCGACGGGCGGCCTTAGGCTTCCAGCGGGGTTCTACCAGCTGGATGGGCTTGTGGGCTTCTCCGACGCACCCCCGGAACGCGTGCTCGAGGCCTACCGACGGCTAGCCGAGTTCCTCGCCGAGGCGGTGCGTGATCCAAGCAAGGTTGGCGTCAGCGCGCACACGATCGACATTGGCGGTGCGATCTCTGAGTCCTCTACCCGCCCCGCATCGTGGCTCGCAAAGTCGATCCACCTCTCCGGCGCCGCCGATCTCCTGCGCCCCTGGCGACGTCTGGGTGCACACTGATGCCGTGGCGCTGGCCATGGACGCGCGAGCCGATCGAGAGGCGCGCCACCGGCAGCGGCTTCACTGCCGAGGTGATCGCGGCGCGCGAGGCTTACATCGCCGGCCGCACGGGGCTCGCCGAGCTCACCGCGACCGTTCAGGGCTGCATCAGCCTGTGGGAAGGCGGGCTGAGCCTAGCGGCGGTCGAGGGGACCGACCTTCTGACCCCGCCAGTCCTGGGCCTCCTGGCCCGCTCCCTCGCGCTGCGGGGCGATGCGGTCATGGTGATCAGCGACCGCGGCCTGATCCCGGCATCGGATTGGGACGTGCGCACGCGCGACGGCCGGCCGACCGCCTACCGGCTGTGCGTGCCGGAGGCCGGCGGTGGGCGCTCCGAGACAAAGCTCGCAGCCGAGGTCCTCCACGTGCGCCTCGCCGCCGATATCGCCGCCCCGTGGCTCGGGCAGGCGCCGCTACGCCGGGTCTCGCTCACCGCGGGCATGCTTCAGGCGATCGAAACCGCTCTCAGCGAGGTCTATGCCGACGCGCCGCTGGGCTCCCAGGTGGTGCCGTTCCCCGAGACGCCCGAGACAGACATGGGCGCCCTCGCACGGGACTTTCGTGGCCGGCGTGGCCGGGTGCTCCTCCGCGAGAGCGTGAACGTAACTGCGGCCGGAGGGCCCGCTCCCACGGCCGACTGGCGGCCCTCGGATCTCACGCCCGACCTGTCTCGAGCCATGACGGCCGAAAGCCTCGCGGCAGCCCGTAGCGGCATCCTCGCGGCCTTCGGTGTCCTCCCCGCCCTCTTCGCCCCGGCGGCGACGGGGCCGGTCGTCCGCGAGGCGCAACGGCATCTGGCGCAGTGGATGCTGCAGCCGATCGCCGCCCTTATCGCCGCCGAAGCGACGGAGAAGCTGGGCCAGCCTGTGTCGATCGACCTCATGCAGCCGCTTCAGGCCTACGACGCCGGCGGGCGCGCGCGGGCGCTCAGCGGCATCGTCACTGCCCTCGCACAGGCTGAGGCTGCCGGTCTGCCGGCAGGCGAGGTCGCGCAAGCCTTCGCTGCGGTCGGGTGGGATCAAGAGGATCGGGGCTCGTGACGCGCGCCCCGATGGGCCCAGCCGGCGGTGGCCCGCGTCCGGCATTCGCGCAACACCGGCAGTCGGCGCCTTGCTACCATTTAGGTGAGCCGGCCCGCGCGCGCCTCCTTCGCGCGATAGAGAAGGGGCGCCCGGTCAATCCTCGCCGGGCGCCCGAACTCCCTATGCCTCTGTCCTTTGTCCGACCCAGCACGCGGGTGAGCAATATTTTCCATCAACGAACGTTGAAAACTCCCTAATCAGCACGCAGATCCATCGTCACAAAAACAGCAAAAGCCCGCCTATTTGCTTTCGTCGCCGATTTGTAGCGTTTTATTGCACCGCGCGCCATTGAAATACTAGCTTTAACCTCCGAATATGTCAGTGGTTTGGCAAGTGGGTCATAGTCTGCGGCATGGCGCTTCTTCTGTAAATCAACAAAACTATTTCCAAAATCCTGGATCTCAGTGGGAAACTTCTTAAAAACTCTCTTCTTCCTCGAATTCTGATTACTATCAGTCCGGCACACATCAGCGACTCTAGTGTGCTGAAGCGCGCGATATGCCTGCCGCCACGCGGGAGAACTACGTTCAGCACTCTTGCCGCCAACCAACAAATCCGCACAGTCCCGGGCGAGGGTATGGAACATCGCATAGTAAACGGTACTTAGTGCCCGACGAAGATCCGCATCAAGTGGCGCACCGCGCCCCTTGGGCGCGGCTAGCCGTTCTGCCGTCCTCAAAAAATCATCAGGCTTCAGCGGTCGCTCTCTGCATCTCAGAGTCGTTTACGTAACTGATGAGCGGGAAGCGATCATCCCCTTCATCTTCAAGCGCAGAGCGAACAATCCTGATGAAGCTAGCAAGCGCTTCGTCAGAGAGGTTTTCGGCTTCCTTAACGACAACTACGACGCGAAGGAACTCTCCGTCTTCGTCATCTCCAAGGTCTACACGGTCGATCTGTGCCTCGCCAAAGCTCGCCTTTGCGGTACGCATTATCACGTCCACGATGCTCTGGCAGCGCGTCGTTGGCTTAGACGATGCGTTCATAGTCAACTCCTCCCCCTTCCGTCTGTTCTCAAACCGTTGGGGCCAAACGTGTCAGAAATATGGGCGCAATGTGTTAGGAAGTCACTAACGATCGTCGCGAGCGATACCGTCGCACTCCCCGCAGTGCAGCAAGACAACAATACGCTGGCTGTTACCCGGAGTGTTACCCCTCCGGGAGCGCTTGAAAGGAACACAGCAATATCATCGCCTAACTCCATGATTTCGCTGGTGCCGGTAGAGGGACTCGAACCCCCGACCCCATCATTACGAATGACGTGCTCTACCATCTGAGCTATACCGGCGACGGCGGCGGACATAGCCGACGCTCGGCGCCTGCGCAAGACCGCAGGCGTGGCATGCACTGGCCGGCCTCGCACCACCACGTTGCCCTAACCTCAAAGGGATGCGGGAGTGGATGGTCTCTCTATGGAGGCATCACCCATACCCGCGGACGCCTGACTGTTACGCACCGGCGTTCAGCGGATGATCGGCCCTGCCAGAGAGCTGCGAAGCGCAGCGGACGCGCAGGACCGATCAGCAGGCGACGCGCAAACGCCCCGTATCAGGACGCCTTCTGCAAGCAGCGGCGGCCGAGGAGTTCGGCGATCTGCACCGCGTTGAGGGCCGCGCCCTTGCGCAGGTTGTCGGAAACGCACCAGAAGCTCAGCGCGTTCTCCGCCGTCGGGTCCGTGCGCAGGCGGGAGATGTAGGTGGCGAACTCGCCCACACAGTCCACCGGCGTGATGTAGCCGCCCGGCTCCCGCTTATCGACGACCATGATGCCCGGGGCTTCGCGCAGGATCTCCCGCGCCTCGTCCTCGTCCAGCGGGTCCTCGAACTCCACGTTCACCGCCTCGGAATGGCCGACGAAGACCGGCACGCGCACGCAGGTGGCATGCACCTTGATCTTCGGGTCAACGATCTTCTTCGTCTCGGCGACCATCTTCCATTCCTCCTTGGTCGAGCCGTCCTCCATGAAGACGTCGATCTGGGGAATGATGTTGAAGGCGATCTGCTTCTGGAACTTCTCCGGGTCCACTTCCTGGCCCGGCACATACATGCCCTTGGTCTGGTTCCAGAGCTCGTCCATGCCCTCTTTGCCCGCGCCGGAGACGGACTGGTAGGTGCTCACCACCACGCGCTTGATCCGCGCCCGGTCGTGCAGCGGCTTCAGCGCCACCACCATCTGCGCCGTGGAGCAGTTGGGGTTGGCGATGATGTTGCGCTTGGAGAACATCTCGATCGCGTCCGGGTTCACCTCCGGCACGATGAGCGGGATGTCGGGCTCGTAGCGGTAGAGCGACGAGTTATCGATCACCACGGCGCCCGCCCGCGCGGCCCGCGGCGCATACTCCTTCGCCGGGCCCGAGCCGGCCGCGAAGAGCGCGATGTCGACCTTCGACCAGTCGAACTGCTCCACGTCGCCCGTTTTCAGCGTTTTGTCACCGTAGCTCGTCTCCGTGCCGAGCGAGCGGCGCGAAGCAAGGGCATAGACCTCGTCGGCGGGAAACTCCCGCTCGGCGAGGATGTTGAGCATCTCCCGGCCGACAGCGCCGGTGGCGCCCACAACGGCGACACGATATCCCATCTCTCATCCTCCTCGATGACGCGCGCCTCATAGGGGAGTTCCGGCAACGAGGGAAGGGCTTGCCGACCGCGGCCGACCCGCAGCTCACACCCGGTGCGCGCGGCGCTCGCACTGCGCGCCAACCTTTCCTATCTGTTAAGCATGAAGCGACCTCGCGACATTTACGTGATCGATGACCGGGTGGATTGGGATGCGGGGCTGCGCGGCGCGTTCTGGGGCCCGTTCATCGCGCTCCACACGCGGGGCGAGGCGCGCATGTCCTCCGCCGAGAGCATGGTCGAGAACGTGCTCGGACTGCTGCGCCCGGGGGAGACGATCCGGGCCCTGCGCATCGTGGACCACGGGACAACGCAGCATGTGGAGCTTGGGGACGATATCGTCACCCCGGTCACCTTCCGCGACCATGCCGCCGTGCTCGCCGCCCTCGCCCCGCATTTCGGCACCTGCGGCTATGCGCATTTCGTGGGCTGCCATGCCGGGCTGAACACGCGGCTGATGCGGGCCTTCGCCTGCCTCTGGCAGGTGCCGGTCTACGCCGGGCGGGGGATCACCAACGGGCTGGAGATGAACGTGGCGGGGTGGAGCCGGTTCTGCCCCAAGGGCCCGGTGCGCGACCGGGTGGCCTGGCCCCGCTGTGCCGAGGGTCAGGCCCGGCGGTGAGGTCGGCTCAAATCGGGTCGAGCCAACTGTCGGTGCTCTGCGTCTCCTCCGACGAGCCGTCGTCATAGGTGACCTTTATCTCCTCGAAGGCGAGCCCGTATTCCACCATGCTCTCCGTCGCCCGTTCAGCCGCGTTGGACTTGAGGTTGTGAAGCTGGTGAGAGACCATGCCCACGAGCCGGTCGTTCGTGAGCGTGAAGCTCGTGTAGTTGACGTACTCACCGTCCTCACCTGTAAACCAGAGCGAGACCTCCATCTCCGTGGCCTCGTCCCAGCCGGCCCCTTCCTTGGACGCGTCGTCGAAGGTTTCCTCGGAGAGCGCTTCGAGCCACTCCATGAAGATGTCTTCTTCGATCTTGCTCTCGCCGTAGAAGTGGAAGCTGTCCATCGTCCCGATACTCCCGCTATGCCGCCGGCTTTCCCGGCGCTGTTGGGACGGATATTGGCTGGTTCTTCGATAACGCCTGTGCCTTCCGGCACAACGTGTGCGCGATCGCGCAGGGCTACTTCGCCCTTAGCGTGCCGTGCGTCACTCAGGCGATGGCGCGCCTCAGGCCCACCGCCTCCGCCACATGCGGCCGGCGCACGGTGCCGGCGCCCTCCAGATCCGCAATCGTGCGGGCGAGGCGCAGGACACGGTGGTATCCCCGGGCCGAAAGGCGCAACTTCTCCGCGGCCTTGCTGAGCAGCGCCTGTCCCTGCTCGTCCGGCTGGCAGGCGGCTTCCAGCGCCTCGCCCTCCAGAAGCGCATTCGATGCGCCAGGCCCGCCGCGGGCCTCCGCCACCACCCGCGCTGCCGCCACGCGCCGGGCGACCCTGGCCGAGGTATCGCCATGCGGGCGCATCGACAGCGTGTCGGGGCTGACGGCCGGTACGTCGATGCGGATGTCGAACCGGTCGAGCAGCGGGCCGGAGAGGCGGTTCTGGTAGTCCTCCCCGCAGCGGGGCGCCCGCCCGCAGGCCCGCCCCGCATCGGCCAGGTAGCCGCAGCGGCAGGGGTTCATGGCGGCGATGAGCTGGAAGCGTGCGGGGAAGGTCACGTGGCTTTCGGCCCGCGCCACCACCGCCTCCCCGGTCTCGATCGGCTGGCGGAGCGCCTCCAGCACCTTGCCCTCGAACTCCGGCAGCTCGTCGAGGAAGAGCACGCCGCGATGCGCGAGGCTGATCTCGCCCGGCCCCACCCGCCGCCCGCCGCCCACCATGGCCGCCCGGCTGGCGGAGTGATGCGGCGCGCGGAAGGGCCGCTCCCGCAGCATCGCCCCCTCTCCTGGCTCCGCCGCGAGGCTGAGGATGGTCGAGACCTCCAGCGCTTCCGGCGGGGTGAGCGGGGGCAGAATACTCGTCAGCCGGCTCGCGAGCATGGACTTGCCGGCGCCCGGCGGCCCCACCATCAGCATGTTGTGGCTGCCCGCCGCCGCCACCTCCAGCGCCCGGCGCGCGCCGTCCTGCCCCTTTACATCCGCCAGATCGAGCACCCGGCCGAGGGAAATGACCGGGCCTGGCTCCGGGCTCGCCAGCGGGCTCTCGCCCTTGAAGTGGTTCACCAAGGCGAGCAGCGAGCCGGGCGCCAGCACCTCGCAGGCGCCGACCCAGGCCGCCTCCGCCCCCGACGCGGCGGGGCAGCACAGCGCCTTCTCCGACGCGGCAGCGAGCAGCGCCGCCGGCAGCGCGCCTTGCACCGCGCGCACCTCCCCGTCGAGGCTGAGCTCGCCTAGCGAGACCACCCGGTCCACCTCGCCCTTCGGCAGCACGTCGAGCGCCGCCATCAGCGCCAGCGCGATCGGCAGGTCGAAATGGGAGCCCGTTTTGGGCAGGTCCGCCGGCGAGAGGTTCACGGTCACCCGCCCCGCCGGCATCGCCATGCCACAGGCGGTCAGCGCCGCGCGAACCCGCTCCCGGCTCTCGCTCACCGCCTTGTCCGGCAGGCCGACGATGCTGAAGGCGGGAATGCCGGCGGCAACGGCGCACTGCACCTCCACGGGCCGGGCCTCGACGCCCATGAAGGCAACGGTATGGGCACGCGCGACCATGTGATCCCCGAGCGACTACGCAACGGGCGCATCAGGCGCGCGATATGGTTAAGGTGACGTGAAAGCCGTTCAGGAGCCCGCCATGCGCCGCCTCGCTCTCTCCCTTATCCTCCTACTCCTAGCCGCGCCGGCCGTGGCGGGCCCCGCCGACGTGGTCCGTGCCGAAGCGGAGGCCACCGGCGATACCTGGCGCTTCAGCGCGACGGTCGCGCATGGGGACACGGGCTGGGAGCACTATGCCGATGCGTGGCGCGTGGTGGGGCCGGACGGCACGGTGTATGGCACGCGCGAGCTGGCCCATCCGCATGTCAACGAGCAGCCCTTCACCCGCTCGCTCTCGGGCGTCGAGATCCCCGATGGGGTGGACGAGGTGCGCGTGGAAGCGCGGGACAGCGTGCATGGCTGGGGCGGTGCGGCGGTGACGGTGCGCCTGCCGCGCTAAGCCTTCTACAACCGACGGATGTAGGCACTTTCTCCGCATGAACCATTTTTGTTCATGCTTCATTCACTTCATTCCGTCATACCCTATCAAGCGTAAGCAGTAAGGGTTCGTTGTGTGTGTCGGGTCGCGGGGCCGCAGAATGCGTGTGTCTGGCCCTCGGAATGCCCGCCGGTCGAATGCTGGCGTGCCGCAAACCATCGCGCTGCCCCCAGGGGTAGGGGGCAGCGCGCGCTTCCTGATCGGGTGTGGGAACCGGCCTTTGCCGGGCCAGGCGGGTGAAGGAGAGTTCAGGCGGCGCGGGCCGCAAGCGCCTCGAGAATCGCGTCGCCCATCGCGACGGTGCCGACGGCGCTCGAAGGGTCGCCGCCGAGGTCCCCGGTGCGGATGCCCTTGGCGAGCACGTCCTCCACCGCCGCCTCCAGCATGTCCGCCTCGCCGCCGAGGTCGAAGCTGTAGCGCAACGCCATGGCGAAGCTGAGAACGCAGGCGATCGGGTTCGCCTTGTCCTGCCCCGCGATATCCGGCGCGCTGCCGTGCACCGGCTCGTAGAGCGCCTTCGGGCGCCCGTTCTCCATCGGCGCGCCGAGCGAGGCGGAGGGCAGCATGCCGAGCGAGCCGGTCAGCATCGCCGCCGCGTCCGACAGGAGATCGCCAAACAGGTTGTCCGTCACGATCACGTCGAACTGCTTCGGATTGCGCACCAGCTGCATCGCCCCGGCATCTGCCAGCATGTGGCTGAGCTGCACGTCCGGGTACTCATGCGCGTGCACCCACTCCACCTCCTCGCGCCAGAGGATGCCCGCCTCCATCACGTTCATCTTCTCCATGGAGCACACGCGGTTGTCCCGTTTTCGCGCCAGCTCGAAGGCGGAGCGGGCGACCCTGCGCACCTCCTCGGTGGTGTAGCGATGGGTGTTGATGCCGACGCGCGTCCCGTCGTTCAGCGTCGTGATCCCACGCGGCTCTCCGAAATAGACGCCCGAGGTCAGCTCGCGGACGATCATGATGTCGAGCCCCGCCACGATCTCGCGCTTCAGCGAGGAGAAGTCCGCCAGCGCGTCGAAGCACTGCGCCGGGCGGAGATTGGCGTAGAGGTCCATCTCCTTGCGCAACCGTAGCAGCCCCCGCTCGGGCTTCACGGCAAAGTCCAGCGCATCGTATTTCGGCCCGCCCACGGCGCCCAGCAGCACCGCATCGGCTGCCTGGGCCTTCGCCATGGTCGCATCGGTGAGCGGCGTGCCGTGCGTGTCGTAGGCAATTCCCCCTACGAGATCTTCCTCAACAGCAAAATCGAGCCCGCGTGATGTACGATACCAGTCGATGATCCGGCTCACCTGGGCCATAACCTCAGGACCGATACCGTCACCTGCTAGAATCAGAAGGTTCATCTGCGTCATATTGCTCGCCTCCCTGCCGCGTTTTGCGGCGCCCTTCTGCGTCATTCGGCTCATTTGAGCAACGGGCGTCACATTCTGCCCGTCCAGCGTGCCCTAGCCTGCTGATGCGTTACATTTCACAGTCCGTTGAAGTATGAAACGACCAAGCGACCACCCCGAAGAGGCCTGATGTGAGCTCCCTCTCCTCCTCCCAGCGGCTCGTCACAAGCACCGCCGGCACGCTCGGCGCGGTGCTCGAGCAGCTTAGCGACGGCGTGGTGGTGGTCGGGCCGGATCGTCGGGTTCTCGCCTATAACCGCCGTTACGCGGAGATGTTCAACCTGCGCGAGGGAGATCTCGGCGTGGGCGACCGGGTGGAGGCGCTGATCCGGCGCGTGGGCGAACGCGGGGGTTTCCCGGCCGGGGCGGACGCGATGGAAGAGGAGATCGCGGTGCGAACCGCCGCCTGGGGCAGCGATGCCTGCCGGTTCGAGCGGCGGCGCTTCAGCGACGGCAGGGTGTACGACATCTATCGCAACCGCGCCTCGGACGGGAACTTCGTCGCCGTCCATATCGATATGAGCGCGAAGATCGCCGACGAGATTGCGCTTGAGCGCCAGAGCGTCAGCATGAAGAGCATTCTCGACAACATCACGGACGGCGTGGTGCTGGTCGACAATGCCGGGTACCTCATCGCGTTCAATGACCGGTTGCTCGAACTCTACGATATCCCGAAGGAGCACGCTGTCTGGGGCAAGCACTATCGCGAACTTGCCCGCCATTTCGGAGACCTCGCCAGGCTCTCGCCCGAGCGGCGGCAGATGGAGATCGAGAAGCGCTACGCGTTCGCGACCGATCCGATGCAGCTCAGTGTCCAGCGACAGCTCTTCAACGGCACCACGCTCGAGATCCACAAGGCCCAGCTACCTTTCGGCGGCTGCGTCCTCACCATCCGCGATGTCAGCGAACAGCTCCGGCAGCGCCGCATGCTCGAGGAGGAGCGACGGCGCGTGGAGGAGACGAGCCAGCACAAGTCCCGCTTCCTCGCCCGGATGAGCCACGAGATGCGGACGCCCCTGAACGGTATCCTCGGGGTGGCGGCGCTCCTCCAGCGCACCGAGCTCGACGACCAGCAGCGCACCTATGCGGGGGTGATCAGGGAAAGCGGCAACGTCCTTCTCCGGCTGATCGACGACCTGCTCGACACCGCCCATATCGAGAGCGAGACCTTCGAGCTTCGCGAGGCGCCTTTCGGCATTTGCGAGGTGCTGCGCGAGGCGCTGGACACGGTGGCGCCCGAGGCGCAGGCGAAGGGTCTCGTGCTCCGTGGCCTGCCGGACGGGATTACGGTGCCGCAGGTGCTCGGCGATGCGGTGCGGATCAAGCAGGTCATTCTCAATCTGCTCACCAACGCGGTGAAGTTCACAGAAGCCGGCCATATCGGGCTCAACCTTCAGGCAACACTCGGTAAGGACGACGCCAGTGTGGTGATCTCCGTGAGCGATACCGGCATCGGCATCGCGCCGGACGAGATCGAGCGGGTGTTCGGTCATTTCTACCAGAGCGCGGGCAGCGAGAAGCAGCATACCGGTGGCGTCGGTCTCGGCCTGGCGATCAGCGACCGGCTGGTGCGCCAGATGGGCGGCCGCATCACCGTGCGCTCGACCCGGGATGTGGGCAGCACCTTCGAGGTCCACCTGGCGCTCCCCTTCGCGCCGGAGACCTCCTGAGCCGTCAGCCCTCGGCTGCGAAGGCGTCGATCAGCACCTCGAAGCGGGCGATGAAGGCAAGGCGCACCGTCTCCGCCGGATCGGGGCGCAACACGATGTCCCCCGCCCAGGCGGCCCGCGGGCGCGGAAAGAACTTCGCGGCTTCCGACGGGCTGAAACCGGCAAGCTGCGTCGCTTCATACCAGGCGGAGATGCGGTCGGCCCGCTTGATCCGTGCCTCCAGCGCCTCCGGCAGTTCCGCGGGCAAACCGAAGCGGATATGCACCGCTCCCGCCAGCCGCGCCTCGAAGGCCCGGTAGTCGAGGCCCAGCGCCGCCTTGAAGGGCGAGATCATGTCGCCGATCACGTATTCGGGCGCATCGTGGAGCAGGGCTGCCAGCCGCTCCGCCGCACTGGCCTGGGGCCGTGCCCGCCCCATCAGGTCCTCCACCAGCAGGCTGTGCTGCGCGACGCTGTAGGGGTGCTCGCCTTCCGTCTGGCCGTTCCAGCGCGCCACGCGGGAGAGGCCGTGCGCAATGTCCTCGATCTCGACGTCGAGCGGCGAGGGGTCGAGCAGGTCGAGCCGCCGGCCCGAGAGCATGCGCTGCCAGGCCCGTGGCGCCCCCGCTTCAACCTTCGCCTGCCGCGCCATCGCTCTCCTCCCGTCCGGAGCCAAGAGGGCCTTACGCCAGTTGAAGCCCCTGCACCGATCGCGTAAGCCGCGCGGCATGACCGAGACCCTCGCTACACCGCCGCGCTTCACCGTGGTCGCCCATCCGCTCGTGCAGCACAAGCTGACGCGGATGCGGATGAAGGACACCTCGACCGCGAGCTTCCGCGACCTCCTGCGGGAGATCAGCCTGCTGCTGGCCTACGAACTGCTGCGGGACCTGCCGCTCGAGGAGGTGGAGATCGAAACCCCGGTCTCGCCCATGCTGGCACCACGGCTTGCGGGCAAGAAGGTCTGCTTCGTCTCGATCCTCCGCGCGGGCGACGGGCTGTTGCAGGGCCTGCTCGACCTCGTCCCCTCCGCCCGCGTCGGCCATATCGGCCTCTACCGCGACGAGGAGACGAAGGAGCCGGTCGAATACCTCGTGAAGCTGCCGGACGACCTGACCGACCGCGTCACCGTGCTGGTCGACCCTATGCTCGCCACCGCCGGCTCCGCCATCGAGGCCGTGCATATCGCCAAGCGCGCCGGCGCGCAGGACATCCGCTTCCTCGCCCTCGTCGCCGCCCCGGAGGGCGCCGCACGCTTCGCCGAGGCGCATCCGGACGTCCCCGTCTGGGCCGCCGCGATGGACAGCCACCTCAACGAGAAGGCATACATCGTCCCCGGCCTCGGCGACGCCGGAGACCGCCTCTTCGGCACCAAGGACCACCGCTCGGAGGACTGAGCCGCGCCGCGCAGGGTCCGCATTGGTCGTTATCTCCCATCCCGGCACCCGTTCGCTGACGGTGGTTCTTGGTGGGGACCACCGTGGCTATCAGCGCGTTGTTATACATCTTCGAGGATGCTACCTGCCTCAGCCGGAGTGGCACCGCCGCAGCGCAGCATGACGCGCGCGAGAATGAGGGGACCGAGATGCCTGATACCGTGACCGATTACGCCGTCGCCGACATTGCGCTTGCCGATTACGGCCGCAAGGAAATCGCGATTGCCGAGACCGAGATGCCGGGGCTGATGGCCGCGCGCGAAGAATTCGGCCAGAGCCAGCCGCTGAAGGGTGCGCGGATCTCCGGCTCCCTGCACATGACCATCCAGACCGCCGTGCTGATCGAGACGCTGACGGCGCTGGGCGCCGAGGTGCGCTGGGCCTCCTGCAACATCTTCTCGACGCAGGACCATGCCGCCGCCGCAATCGCCGATGGCGGCACCCCCGTCTTCGCCATCAAGGGCGAAAGCCTCGAGGACTACTGGACTTACACGGACTCGATCTTCCAGTGGCCGGATGGTGAGCCGACCAACATGATCCTCGACGATGGCGGGGATGCGACGATGTACATCCTGCTCGGTGCGCGGGCCGAGGGCGGGGATACGGGCTTCCTCGCGAGCCCCGGTTCGGAGGAGGAGGAGTACCTCTTCGCCCAGATCAAGCGGCGCCTCCAGGCCTCGCCCGGCTGGTTCACCAAGCAGAAGGACGCGATCAAGGGCGTCACCGAGGAGACGACGACCGGCGTCAATCGCCTCTACCAGCTCCAGAAGCGAGGCGAGCTGCCCTTCCCCGCGATCAACGTGAACGACAGCGTCACGAAGTCGAAGTTCGACAACAAGTACGGCTGCAAGGAGAGCCTGGTCGACGGCATCCGCCGCGCGACGGACGTGATGATGGCCGGCAAGGTCGCCATCGTCTGCGGCTACGGCGATGTGGGCAAGGGCTCGGCAGCGTCGCTCGCCGGCGCCGGCGCCCGCGTGCTGGTGACGGAGGTCGACCCGATCTGCGCGCTTCAGGCGGCGATGGACGGGTTCGAGGTGGTCACGCTCGAGAAGGCCGCCCCGCGCGCCGACATCGTGATCACCACCACCGGCAACAAGGACGTCGTGACCGTCGACGACATGCGCCAGCTGAAGGACATGTGCATCGTCGGCAATATCGGCCACTTCGATAACGAAATTCAGGTCGCCGCGCTCAAGAACTTCAAGTGGACCAACATCAAGCCGCAGGTCGACATGGTGGAGTTCCCCGACGGCAAGCGCATGCTGCTCCTGTCCGAAGGCCGGCTCCTCAACCTCGGCAACGCCACGGGCCATCCCAGCTTCGTGATGTCCGCCAGCTTCACGAACCAGGTGCTGGCGCAGATCGAGCTTTGGACGAAGCCGGGCGAGTACCAGAACGAGGTCTACGTCCTGCCGAAGCATCTGGACGAGAAGGTGGCCACCCTCCATCTCGGCAAGCTGAACGTTGAGCTGACCAGGCTTTCCGACGATCAGGCGACGTATATCGGCGTGACGCCGGAGGGCCCGTTCAAGCCCGATCACTACCGCTACTGATCCCGAAGCGGCACGGCTAAGCGCCCCTGCGCAGCACGCTGCGTGGGGGCGATTTCCTTAGAGGCCGGAGAGCGTGAGCGCGGGCAACCACTGGGCCACGAGCCGGCGGGGTGATGCCTCGTGCGGGCCCGGAAAGCGCAGTACCTGCAGCCTGCCCGGTGCGTAGACGCTGATCTCATGTCGGGCGAGATCGAGCACCCCGTCGCCGTCGCTGTCCCGCATATCCGTCCGTGCCTTGAACCGGCCCGCACCAACGGAGCAGTCGAGCGCATCCGCCTCGCCATCCTCGCAGAGCGTGCCGAAGACGCGGTAGGGCGCGCTCCGTCCCCCGCTTTCGCGATCCGACGAGACCGCCGCCGTCTCATGCTCCGCCCGCACGAAAACGTTGAAGCGCCGGTCGCCGCCATAGCCGATGCGCGTTACCGGGACGAGCGGATTGGCCGGCAGCGAGCGGAAGAGCGGCGCGTCGCGGACGCCAAGAAACGCCTCGGTATCATCGACTTCCAGCGTCCAGACCACCAGCGGTAGGTCCGCCTCGCCGGGGCAGCGGAGCCATCCGCGCACGATCCCCGGCGCAAGCCCATCCAGCGCCGCGGGCGCGGCCGCCGCCGCATCGCGCCCCGGGTGAAAGCCACAGGCTGCCGCTGGTGCTGCGCCCATGATGACGAGCAGAAAGGCAATCAATCCGAACCGTTTCATCCGCGGGCACCTCCATGCCAATATGACAATCGCGAGACCATGCTCGCAAATAGCATGCCAGCGTTGCGCAGCGAGCGCCCCTCACGCACGCGTGCCCGCCTGCGAGCGCAACGCCCCGATGCGGAGAACCAGAATGCGCGTGCTCGAAACGGCACTCTACGCCGAGAATCTCGAAGAAACCGCAAGCTTCTACGAGGAGGTCCTCGGTCTCGAACGTCTCAGCGAAAGGGCTGGCCGTCATATTTTCTTCCGCGTCGAGGGTGGCGTCCTGCTCCTGTTCCGGCCGGGCGAGAGCCGGACACCACCGCCGCAAGGCGCGCTCCCGGTGCCGCCGCATGGTGCAGAGGGCCCCGGCCATGCCTGCTTCGCGGCCACGAGCGAGGAGATCGAAGCGTGGTCCGCCCGTCTCTCCGCCGCAGGCATTGCCATCGAAAGCGTCGTCGACTGGCCCCAGGGCGGCCGCTCGATCTACTTCCGCGACCCCGCCGGCAACTCCCTCGAATTTGCCGAGCCGCGCATCTGGGGCCTCTCGTAAGCCCTTTACATCCCGCCTGCCCGCAGCGTTCATGGCGCGCCACTAGAGAAGGGGAGGCAGCCATGGCCACAGTCGAAGAAACGCTCGCCGAAATGGGCATCACCTTGCCGACGCCGGGGGCGCCGCTCGCGGCCTATGTGCCCTTCGTGCGCACGGGCAACCAGCTCTTCGTGTCGGGCCAGCTGCCGCTCGGGATCGACCCGCTGCCGACCGGCCAGCTGACCGCGGCGGACCATGTGGACGGCGCCGCGCCCGCCGGCAGCGCCGTAGCCGCCGCGCAGGCCGCCGCGCGCCAATGCGCCATCAACGCCATCGCCCAGGCGAAAATCGCCACGGGGGATCTCGAGGCCATCGCCCGCGTGGTGAAGCTCGTCGGTTTCGTGAACTCCGCCGCCGATTTCCAGCAGCAGCACATCGTGGTGAACGGCGCCTCCGAGCTCATGCAGGCAGCCTTCGGCGACAAGGGCAAGCACGCGCGCTCGGCCGTCGGCGTCGCCGCGCTGCCCATGGGCGTGGTGGTCGAGGTCGAGGCGATCTTCGAGCTCGCCTGACGCCGTCAGGGCCCCGCGAAGTAGAGGTCGGCCGCGAGGAATTTCGCGAGCCGGCCCGCCGCGGCCGTCTCACGCTCCTCGGGCGCTGTCCCGATCATCACCACCGTGTTCGACGGCAGGCCCGGCGGAGAGAGCAGCGCATCCATCGCCGCCGCCCGCGCGGTGAAGGCCGCGGGCTCCTCCGGGGCGGCCCCCACCCCGGCAAGCGCGATCCGGTCCGACGCCGCCAGGGCCTCGGCCACGCCCGCCACAGGCGCACCGGCGGGGAGCAGGATCAGCCTGTCGCAGCGCTCGAGCGCCCGCAGCCGCGCGGCCTTCTCCCGGTCGAGGCGCACCAGCCGGTCCAAGGCGCCCGCGACCGTGAGGCCCAGCGCGCCCGCGGTGAACAGCAGCCCGCGCACATCCCGTCCCGTACCGAGAAGGATCGAGGCATAGGCCGGGTAGGCCAGGCCGAGCTGCCGGGCGCGCGCCACCCGCCGGCGCACCACCTCGAGCGGCGCCGGCGGTGCCACCGCCTTCTTCGCCGCCTTCCAGCAATGCCGCCGCCAGGATCGCGCCCCGTCGAGTGACGGACCGTTATTGTGTCCGATCCCCGGCAGCCGCTCATGGGCCAGGCGCGCAAAGGGCGAAACCGTCATCCCTCGTATTCCCCCATGCTGCAGATCAGCCGCCATTCCTCGTCTGATACGGGCACCACCGACAGGCGGCTCTGCTTCACCAGCGCGAACTCGGCGAGCTTCTCCTCCGCCTTGATCTCGGCGAGCGTCACGGGGCGGGGCACCCGCGCCACCGCCTTGATGTCCACACACTCCCAGCGCGCGTCGTCCGTGGTGCTGTCCGGGTGGATCTCGGCGCAGACCTCCACGATCCCCACGATGCGCTTTTCGTTGACCGAGTGATAGAAGAAGCCGAGATCGCCCAGCTTCATCTCCCGCATGTTGTTGCGCGCCTGGTAGTTGCGCACCCCGTCCCACTCCTCGCCAGCATCGCCCTTCGCCACCTGGTCGTCCCAGCTCCAGGTGTTCGGCTCGGATTTGAACAGCCAGTAGGCCATCATGCGTCTCCCTCTCATGTCACGCGGACGATAGTTGTCCTCGCGCCGGCGTCGAGGGGGCGAGGGGAGGGGGCGTCGAGGGGGGCGCGGCTGGCGGGCGGGCCGCTGAGGCAGCGCAGCTGCCGAAGCCGGGGCGACCAGCCAGCCCGCCCGAAGGCTTACCCCAGCACCCGGTTCCAGGCGCGGATCTCGACCGACTGGAAGAGCCCCGCAAGCGCATAGGGATCCGCTGCCGCCCAGGCTTCCACCTCTGCCCGGTCGTCCGCCGCGTAGATCAGCAGGGAGCCGCACATCTCCCCCGCCCCGTCCAGGAACGGCCCGGCCTGCTGGATCGCGCCGTTCGTCGACTTGATATGGGCGAGATGGGCATCGCGATTGGCCTTGCGAATGTCGAGCGCGCCCGGCTTGTCGATGCAGATGATGGCGTAAAGCATGCTGTCCTCCCGTGAACCTCGCCGCCTTCTCCGCCCTCCGGGCAGCCGCGGCAAGCCCGGTTCACGCCTTTGCGCCCTTGCGCCCGGCCCCGAGCATGGGCGCCGCCCCCGCATCGAGCGGCCAGCGCGGCCGGGGCCGGACGGTCTCGGCCGCCGCGCCGGCTGCGAGCCGCTCGGCACCCGCCCAGGCAATCATGGCGCCATTATCAGTACAAAGTGGCAGCGGCGGCGCCACGGCCCCGAACCCTGCCTTGTCCGCCTCCGCCTCCAGCACCGCCCGCAGGGCCCGGTTTGCCGCGACACCGCCGGCGACCGCGATGACCGGCGTCTCGAGATCCGGCCAGTCGGCGCGAAAGGCTCGCATCGCCCGCGCCGACTTCACGCCCAGCACATCGCGCACCGCCGCCTGGAAGGCCGCGCAGAGATCGGCGATATCCTGCCCCCAGAGCCCCCCTTGGGCGGCCAACAGCCGG
>JBCBEP010000056.1:0-22796 GCA_038528605.1 Pseudomonadota bacterium | reverse complement strand
GCGGATGGCGCCGCCATGCGCCTCGGACTTGGCCCAGATCACGAAGACATCCGCGATGGGGCTGTTGGAGATCCACATCTTCGCGCCCGTGAGCCGGTAGCCGCCGTCGATCTTCTCGACGCGGGTCTTCATGCCGGCGGGGTCGGAGCCCGCATCGGGCTCGGTCAGGCCGAAGCAGCCGATCCACTCGCCCGTGGCGAGTTTCGGCAGGTATTTCTGACGCTGCTCCTCGGTCCCGTAAGCGTGGATGGGGTACATCACGAGCGAGGACTGAACGGAGAGCATGGAGCGGTAGCCGCTGTCGATGCGCTCGATCTCGCGGGCGACGAGGCCGTAGGAGACGTAGCCGGCGCCGACGCCGCCGTACTCCTCCGGCACGGTGACGCCGAGGAGGCCAAGCTCGCCCATCTCGCGGAAGATCTCGGGCTCGACGCTCTCGCTCGCGAAGGCATCGATGGCACGGGGGGCGAGCTTTTCGGCGGCGTAGGCGGCGGCGGTGTCGCGCACCATGCGCTCATCCTCGGCGAGCTGGTCCTCGATGAGGAACGGATCGTCCCACTGGAACCGCGGCTTCTCGGACGTCACAGCCTTGGCTGGGCGGAGCGGCGCTTGTTCGTTCATCTGGGCATCCTCCTGCGTTTGGTTGTGGTCTATGTACGTCGCGGCATGCCCGATGCCAACGGCGACGGCGGGTCGCGCCGTGGGGGCAAGTCCCGGGACGGTCCCGGAACGGGGCGTTGGCGCCTGCGATTGTGCGCGCTGGCGGGCAGGGTATCATGGCGCCATGGCGGATGAGACCGAGAAGATGGATGCCCCGGATGCAAGCCCCCCGGGCAGGCCGGCGCGCGCCGGCCGGTGGCCCTGGGCGAGGGTGGCGATGGGGACCGTGCTCGCGCCCGTGCTGCTGACGGTGCTGGCGGGCGGCATCGCCTTCGTGATCGGCGGCTTCACGGAGGCGACGCGGATTGGCGTGTTCGCGGTGACGGAGAATGCCCTGGCGGTCTTCGGGCTTTATGCGGCGAGCCTGACACCGGCGGCGCTGATACCGGGTGTCATCCTTCTCGGGCTGCTGCGCCAGCGGGGGCTGCTGGTGTGGCTGGGTGTCGGCGTGGTGCTGTGTGCGGGCGCCTCGGCCGCGCTTGCCGCGCTCGGCGGTGTTGCCGTGCCCATGGCGGCGGGGCTGGGTGCGGTATTCGGGCTGATCTCCTTCGCCGTGATCCGGTTCATCGCGCGGCCCTGAGCGGTGGGGCGATGGGGGCGCTACCAGTCTCCCAACGCGGCCTGCCAGAGGGTTAAGGCCGCAACGGCCGCCGTGTCCGCGCGCAGGATGCGGGGGCCCAGGCTGACGGGCAGCGCGCCGGGGAGGCTGGCAAGACGCGCCGCCTCCTCCTCCGAAAACCCGCCTTCGGGGCCGATGACGATGGCCCAGGGGCCAGGCTCGGCGCCCGCGAGCGCGCGGGCCGCGGGTTCGCCGCCGCGCTCGTTGCAGAAGAGGAGGCGGCGTTCCGCGGGCCAGGCGGCGAGCACCGTGCCCAGGCGCTCCGGCTCCGCGACCTCCGGCACCCAGACGAGGCCGCATTGCTCCGCCGCCTCGACCATATGGGCGCGCAGCCGCTCCGTGCGCACCCTCTCGGCATTGGTGTAGGCGGTGAGGACGGGGAGGACGCGCCGGCAGCCGAGCTCGCAGGCTTTCTCGACGATGAAATCCGTCCGCGCCTTCTTCACCGGGGCGAAGAGCAGCCAGAGATCTGGCGGCGGCGCGGGCGGGCGGGTTTGCTCGAGGAGGATGAGCGTGCCGGTGCGCTTGGTGAGCGCGGTGGCCTCGGCCAGCCACTCACCATCCCGCCCGTTGAAAACGAGGATCCGGGCGCCCGGGCCAAGGCGCATGACGGCGCCGAGATAGTTCGCCTGGTCGCGCTCCAGCGGC
This sequence comes from Pseudomonadota bacterium, assembly GCA_038528605.1. GTDB lineage: Bacteria > Pseudomonadota > Alphaproteobacteria > Rhodobacterales > Rhodobacteraceae > Thermohalobaculum. Next base: position 20,869 of record JBCBEP010000056.1, on the reverse strand, counting down.
ACTTCCGCGCCTGCCTCGAGCGACGCGTCGAGATGGAGCCTGATTTTTGGCGTGGCCTGTGGCATGCACCCTTCCATGACCGACACGACGCCGCAGAACCAGCCCGAAACCGCCGCGCCGGAGGGAGCTTCCGAGCGTGCAGAAGCGCCCGAGGCCGCCGTGGCAGGAGCGCCCCCGGTGCCCGACGCGGCGCCAGCCGCAGAGGCGCAGCAGCCCAAGGGCCGCAAGAGCGCGCGGCGCAGCCGGAGCGACCGGAAAGCGCGGATCGCCGATGCGGTGGCGGGCAGCTGGGTCGATACCTACGCGCCCTATGACGCCCAGCCCTTTTTGCGGCTCAGCCGGGCGGACCGGCCGATCGGCACCTGGCTGCTCTGGCTGCCCTGCCTCTGGGCGATCTTCCTGGCGGCGGGCGCCACGGGCTGGCGGCTGGTCGATCTCTGGCTGATCCTCGGCTCCGGCATCGGCGCGTTCCTGATGCGGGGCGCGGGCTGCACCTGGAACGACCTGCAGGACCGGAAGATCGACGCGGATGTGGAGCGCACGGCGAACCGGCCGCTACCGGCGGGCGAGGTGACCCCACGGGCGGCGCTCTTCTGGCTTATTGCACAGGCGCTGACGGCGTTCCTGATCCTCATCACCTTCAACAGCACGGCGATCTGGCTGGGGGTGCTCTCGCTTTTGCCCGTGGCGGTCTACCCCTTCGCCAAGCGCTTCACCTGGTGGCCGCAGGTCTTCCTCGGGATCGCGTTCAACTGGGGCGCCCTGCTGCTCTGGGCGGCGCATACGGGCAGCCTCGCCCTCGCGCCGCTGCTGCTCTACGCCGCCGGCATCGCCTGGACGCTGCATTACGACACGATCTACGCGCATCAGGACCGGGAGGAGGACGCGCTGATCGGCGTGAAGTCCACCGCGCGGCTGTTCGGAGAGCGGACGGCGGAGTGGTTGTGGGGTTTCACGCTGGCGACAGGCGTGCTCGCAGCTGCAGCAGTATGGGCGGCGAACGGGGGGCTGCTGGGCTATGCCGGCGCGCTCGGCCTCATGCTCCACATGGCCGCACAGATCCGACGGCTCGACATTGCCGACAGCGCCCGATGCCTGCTGCTGTTCCGAGAGACACGCTATGGTGGAATGGGTTACGCGGCAGCGCTGCTCCTTGATTCGGTGCTGTGAGCGAAGGCTTTACGACGGCGAGGCTGCGTCGCATCGTCTCCTTACGATGCGCACAATGCCGACATCATTCTTGCCACTGCCGCTAGGTCATGTCCCGAATGTGCACAGTCGCGTTCTCGCATATGCACCACATCCGCCTTCACGAGCGTCTGTGCGGATTTTGACTTGCCTTTGAACCGACCTGCGCGATTAATGAGCTCATCCAGAGTGGGGATCTAAAATGAACAGTGTGAAATTTGCGGCGGTGGCGCTCGCAGCAGCGATTGCTTTGCCGACTGGCGCATCGGCAGTGACGACGGCGGGCTTCCTTTCGCCCGGCGACGGCAACAACCAGAATGTGGGGGTCTTCGGCTTCATTTCCGGCTCGGCTACGTCCGAGAACCTGAATGCGTCGGGGGCGCCGAACTTCGCTGAGGACTTCGACGGCGTGTTCGGCTCGATCACAGCGATCGAAGACATCCTCGTCCAGAACTTCTCGATCACGGTGAACCCGGCGAGCGCGGCGACGAACGCGAACCCGGATCCGGTGATGATCTCGTTCGACGGTGTTGCCAGCGGGGGTGGCGACATTTCGGGCCTGACGGACGGGGATCTTTCCTTTACCGGCACGTCCGCGATCTTCCCGAACAGCTTCGTGCTGATGGCGGGTGACGTGCTGAACTTCACGCTCGACGGGTCGGGTGTCACGGGTCAGCCGACCTTTATCAACTTCACCGGTCTCGCGGTCGAGGTTCCGGTGCCGCCCGCGGCGCTGCTGCTGCTCGCTGGCCTCGGCGGCCTTGTGGTGATGCGCCGCAAGGCTGTCTGACAGCTCCCACCGTCTGGATGCGAAAGGGGCCGCGAGGCCCCTTTTTTATTGCGTGTCTCGGGACACGCGCTGGCGGATGCTGCGCACGAAGGACCAGACGCCAAAGGCGATGGGCACCACCGAGACGGCGACCAGCAGGTCCTTCTCCACATCGATCAGCTCCGCCACCGGCGCGAGCGCGTAAGAGCCGAGGCTCACGGCGTAATAGCTGATCGCGACCACGGAGAGGCCTTCGACCGTTTCCTGCAGGCGGAGCTGCAGTGCCGCGCGCCGGTCCATCGATGTGAGCAGGTCCTGGTTCTGGGCCTGGAGCGCCACGTCGACCCGCGTCCGCAACAGATCCGCCGTCCGGCTCGCCCGCGTCGCCAGCCCCTCGAGCCGCGCTTCCGCCGCGCGCACGGTGCGCATGGCGGGGTCGAACCGACGGAACATGAACTCCGAGAAGAGCTGGCGGCCCACCATCCGCTCCTCCCGCATCATCTCGATGCGCTCGTGCACGATGGCCTCATAGGCCCGCGCGGCGCCGAAGCGGAAGGCCGTGGAGGCCGAGAGCGCCTCGATCTCCGCCGACAGCGCGGTGAGTTCGTCGAGGATCGCCTGCTCGGTCACCGGGTCCTCCCGGTCCGCCACGCGGGCGAGGAGCGCCGTGAGCTCCCGGTCGATCTGGTTCAACCGGCCGGAAAGGCTGCGCGCGATCGGCAGCGCCAGCATGGCCAGCACCCGGTAGTTCTCGATCTCCACCAGCCGCTGCACCGCGCGGCCGATGCGGCGCGCCCCGACCCCCTGATGGACGATGAGCGCGAAGCGGCTGAAATCCCCCTCATGGATCCGAAAATCCCCGATCGCGAGGGCGCCCCCGTCGATTACCTTGGCCATCACCAGGCTCTCGCGGCTGAACTCCCGCGCCAGGCCGCCATTGGTGATCAGCGCCTCCGCCGCCTCCGCATCCGCCGCCTCGATGATCTCGATCTCGACGGCGGCGACGACCTTGCCCGGGGCCTCGGCCAGCCACTCCTCCGGCAGGTGTTCCGACAGGCTCGCATCGAAGAGATCCGCACCGGCTCCTTCCTCCACCAGCAGGTAGCTGACGAACTCCGTATGCCGCTCCCATTTGAGGACGAAGCGGTCGAAATCCCCGATATGGTGGCTGGCGCCGGGCGCCGGGTGCGGCCCGCCATGGCGCTCGATGAAGTTGAGGAGGTGCTCGCGATCCGCAGCGGGGTCCCGCTCCTGCGCGTTCCGCTCCTGCTTGAAGGCGACCATCAGCGCCCGGCCCGGCACGGCGATGGGCATGAAGGGGCGGGCATGCAGCTCCTTCGTCAGCTCATAGCGCCGCGGATGATTGTCGAGCTTGCGCGCCGGCATCCTGCCCCTCCCACCGACCCTTCGTGTGGGCGCCGGACCGCGCCCCGATGGGCGAAGCATAGCGCTGGCGGGGCATGCTGCGACGCGGCATGCCCCGTTGATGCCGGATCGCTACCAATAGGGGCTTAGCCGTCCCGCCGCGCGACGACGAGGTGGCCTGCCACCGGCACGCCGGTCTCGTAGCGGACGGTCACGGGATCGGCGGCAAGCTGGGCGAAGCCCCTGGCGCCGAGGGCGCGTTCCAGCATGGCAGGGTCGTGCGCGAAGCGCTGGCGGGGGCCGACGCGCCAGCCGGGCGTGCCCTCGAAGGCCGCCGCCGGCAGGGTCTCGGTGGAAAAGGTCACGACGCCCCCCGGCGCCAGCACTCGCGCGAAGCCGTCGAAAAGCGCATCGACGGCGCCGAGATAGGGCAGCACATCCGTTGCCACGACCAGATCGTAGGCCCCCGGCGCGGACCCTTCGAGGAACGCGACCGCATCGCCCGCAAAGAGGCCCTCATAGACCTCCTTCTCCGCCGCGATCTCGAGCATGCCCTCCGAAAGGTCGACGCCGTCCATGGCCCCGACGACCTCTTCCAGCGCCTCGCCCGCGAGCCCGGTACCGCAGCCGAGATCGAGCCCGCGCGCAAAGGGCCCGAGGCCGAGCCGCGCCAGCGCCTCGGCGGTCTGTTCCGGGATCGAATAACCGAGGGAGAGCACGAGGGTCGCCTCGAAGCTCTCCGCATGCTGGTCGAAGAGCGTGGCGACATAAGCCGGCGAGGCACGCGCTGGCGACGCTCCCTGCCCGAGTGCCGCGAGCCGCACCGCAGCCCCCCCGCGATCCTCCGGATCGATCGAAAGACAGTCCCGCCATGCCGCCGCCGCCCCGGCCGCATCCCCCGCCCGCTCGGCGGCAAGACCCCGCTCATAGGCCTCCTCGAGCGCCTCGAGATCGACCTCCGTCAAGGTTCGGAGCCCCCGGCACACCCCCGGACGGCGGTTGGCTGGCGGGGGGGCGGAGCGACGGGCGCGCCGCAGGCGCGCCCGAGCGAACGGGCCGCCGTCAGCCCGCCGTCACCCATCGTGTCACCCATCGCGGCACCCGTGCTGCGCCCCACGCCGCAGCCTCGGTCACATGTTCGGGTAGTTCGGGCCGTCGCCGCCCTGGGGGACGGTCCAGACGATGTTCTGGCTCGGGTCCTTGATGTCGCAGGTCTTGCAGTGGACGCAGTTCTGGAAGTTGATCCGGAACTCTGGACCGTTGGCTTCCTCCACCACCTCATAGACCCCCGCCGGGCAGTAGCGCTGGGCGGGCTCGGCGTATTTCGGCAGGTTGACCTCGATGGGCGTCGTCGGGTCGACGAGCTTGAGATGCGCCGGCTGGTCGTGGTCGTGGTTGGTGAAGCTGTAGGCCACGTTGGTGAGCCGGTCGAAGCTCAGCACCCCGTCGGGCTTCGGATAGTCGATGGGCTCGTAGTGCTTCGCGCGCCGCGTCGCCTCGGCGTCGGACTTGCCGTGGCCCATGGTGCCGAACGGGTTCCAGCCGGTGAGGTTGGCCAGCCACATGTCGATCCCGCCGAGGCCGAGCGAGGCCCAGAGACCGTAGGACGACCAGAGCGGCTTCACGTTCCGCACGGGCTTGAGGTCCTTGGCGATGGGGCCTGTCGCGACGCTTTCGCGATAGGCCTCGAGCGTGTCCGAGGCGCGGCCCCCGGCGATGGCGGCCTGCGCTGCCTCCGCCGCCGCGATGCCCGAGAGCATGGCGTTGTGGTTGCCCTTGATGCGGGGGACGTTGACCATGCCCGCCGAGCAGCCGAGGAGCGCACCGCCGGGGAAGGCGACCTCCGGCATGGCCTGCCAGCCGCCCTCGACGATCGCCCGCGCGCCGTAGGAGACGCGCTTGCCGCCCTCCAGCACCTCCGCAATCAGCGGGTGATGCTTGAAGCGCTGGAACTCCATATAGGGGAACACATGCGGGTTCTCGTAGTTCAGGTGGACGACGAAACCCACATAGACCTGATTGTTTTCAAGGTGATACATGAAGGAGCCGCCGCCGGCATTGCCGCCCAGCGGCCAGCCCATGGTGTGGGTGACCTGGCCAGGGCGGTGCTTCTCGGGGTCGATCTCCCAGAGCTCCTTCATGCCGAGGCCGAATTTCTGGGGTTCCTTGCCTTCGTCGAGCTTGAACTCGGCGATGAGCTGCTTGGCGAGGCTGCCGCGCACGCCCTCGGCGATCATCACGTATTTGCCGCGGAGCTCCATGCCGGGCTCGTAGTTCGGGCCGGGCTTGCCGTCCTTGTCGAAGCCGAACTCGCCGGCGATGACGCCTTTGAGCACCCCGTCCTCGACGATGGTCTGGCTGGCGGCCATGCCGGGGAAGATCTCGACGCCGAGCGCCTCGGCCTGCTCGGCGAGCCAGCGGCAGACATTGCCCATGCTGACGATATAGGTGCCGTGGTTCGACATGAGCGGCGGCATGAGCGCGGTGGGGATGCGGGCCTGGCCGGCCGGGCCGAGGACGTAGAAGCGGTCCTCGGTCACGGGCGTGTGGAGCGGCGCGCCCTTCTCGGCCCAGTCCGGGATGAGCGCATCGAGGCCCGAGGTGTCGAGCACGGCGCCGGAGAGGATATGGGCGCCCACCTCGGAGCCCTTCTCGAGCACCACGACCTCGAGATCCGCGTCGAGCTGCTTCAGACGAATGGCGGCCGAGAGGCCGGCGGGCCCCGCCCCAACGATCACCACGTCGTACTCGACGGCGTCTCTCTCGATCTCGCTCATGCTCGCTCCTTCCGCTCTCGCAGCTTACGTATAGGTCAGGTTTGCCCTTGGCAAACGGATGGTGACAACTGGCCGATGCGCCTGTTCATGCGCAACATGGCGGCGCAATGCCGCGCTGCCAACCAACCGAAGTGTCGCGACCCATGACGTCGAACCCGGATATCCCCTCTGATCGTGCCCTTCTGGCAGCCGCGCTGGCCCTTCAGCAAGAGGCAGGCGCGGACGAGGCCATCGGCGAGGCGCCCGTGGACCGCTTCGCGGCCTTCGCGGCGGAGCGCGCCGCACGGGAGAACCCCGCTGCGGCACGCCCGCAGCGCCCGGCGGCGGGCGCCGAGGGCTCACATGCCTCAGGAGGCTCGCAGGGCTCAGGGGGCTCGCAGGGCTCCAGGGCGGGCGCTGGCGCGCCCGTAGCGGCGGGCGGTGCCGCCGAGGGGGCCTCGGCGCGCGGGGCTGCCGCGAAAGGCGCTGGCGAGATCGCGGCAGCGGCCAGCGACCTCGCCGCGCTGGCCGCGGCGGCGGAGGCCTATGACGTACCGGAGGCCCTGGCCCTAAAGGCGGGGGCGACGCGGTTCGTCTTTGCCGATGGCAGACCCGGGGCGCGGCTGATGATCGTGGGCGAGGCGCCGGGGCAGGAGGAGGACCGGCAGGGGCGGCCTTTCGTGGGCCGGGCGGGGCAGCTGCTCGACCGGATGCTGGCGGCCATCGGGCTCGACCGGCAGGCGGAAGACCCGGCCCGGGCGGCCTATATCGCCAACATCCTGCCCTGGCGGCCCCCGGGGAACCGGACGCCGACGGAAGCGGAGGCGGCGGCCTTCCTGCCCTTCATCGAGCGGCATATCGCCCTGGCGGCACCGGAGGTGCTGCTCTTGCTCGGCAACACGCCGCTGCGCGCGCTGACGGGGCAGACGGGCGGGATTACGCGGGCACGGGGGCAGTGGCGCCGCCATGCGCCGACGGGGGTGGAGACGATCGCGAGCTTTCACCCGGCCTATCTGCTGCGCACGCCCGCGAAGAAACGGGAGGCCTGGGCGGATCTGCTGGAGATCGCGGCACGGCTGGGCCTGTGATCCGGCAGGGGTGAGGGCGTGGATGGAGGGCGCTCGTTCGCGCGGCACGCGGCTTCGCCGCGCCCCTTGCTCCGCCCACCCGCCATCCTTACGCCCTCCGGGGGCACCAAGCGTGGTGGTTCCGCTGAAAGGCGCAGATCGAGGGAGGAGCGCATGTCGCGCATCGACGAAAGCCGGGACTTCATCGCGCTCAACGTGGCGGTGCTGACGGTCTCGGACACGCGCACGCCCGGGGATGACCGTTCCGGCGACACGCTGGCCGCGCGGATCGAGGGGGCGGGGCATCGTGTGGCGGCCCGGGCGATCGTGAAGGACGATCAACCGGCGCTGGAGGCGCAGCTTGGCGCCTGGATCGCCGATGCGGGCATCGATGTGGTGATCTCCACCGGCGGGACGGGACTGACGGGGCGGGACGTGACGGTGGAAGCGCACCGGGCGGTCTATGAGAAGGAGATCGACGCCTTCGGGACGGTGTTCACCCATGTCTCGATGGCGAAGATCGGCACCTCCGCCGTGCAGAGCCGGGCCTGTGCGGGCGTGGCGGGGGGCACCTATCTGTTCGCGCTGCCCGGCTCGCCCTCCGCCTGCCGGGATGCCTGGGACGAGATCCTGGTCCTGCAACTGGACTACCGCCACAGGCCCTGCAATTTCGTGGAGATCATGCCGCGCCTGGAGGAACACCGGCGCCGCAAGTGACGCCGAGGGTGACGGGCGTCACAGGACTCAACCCTTTGTTCAGCATACCGTGGTAGGGCTGCAGCGAGAGCGGCAGGAGCGGGGCATGAAGTGGTTGGGGAAGATGGCGGGCAAGAAGCCAGCGCTGCTGGACGAGAGCTATCTCGAGCGCCTGCGCCAGCATCTCGGTGAGGACATGGTGGCGGAGCTGCTCGCGGATGGCGAGCTCGAGCTGACCGACCGGACGGCACAGCTGCGCCGGATGGTGGAGGATGGCGATGTGGACGGTGTCCGCCGGCTCAGCCACGACCTGATCGCCGTGGCCGGGCATCTGGGGCTGAGCGCGCTCTCGCTGGCGGCGGTGGATCTGAACCGGCGACTGAGGAGCGCTCAGCCGGCGGATCTCGGCACCGCCGTGGCGCGCACCCTGCCGCTGGCCGATCGCTCGCTGGCAGCCATCGCCGCCTGGCGCAACACAACCGCACAGAACGAGGCCGGGGGTTAAACGTCGCGCGCCGCTGGCTCTCGCGCTTGCGCCGGCACCGTCTGCCGGGCGATGTCCTGAACCGAGGTGAACCGGCGGCTTTCGACCGCACATGCCAGGAAGGAGCGGCCACAAGGCGCCAGAAGGCGCGCGCGGCCCTTCGCACGAGGACGAGACGATGAGCGAGAACGCTGAGGACGGCACGGGAGCGGACCGGGAGCCCGTCGACATTCACCTGATCGGGAGCGACGATCTCGAGGCTGCGCTCTCCGGCCTCGCCGCGGAAGAGGCCGCCTGGGCGCGCGCCAACGGGTTCCGCGGCAAGCTTGGGCAGTCCGTCCTCCTGCCGGCGCGCGACGGCGGCATTGCGCGGGTTCTGGCGGGCTGGGGGAGTGCGGCGGACCGCAAGCGCTCCCGCTTCGATCTCGGCCGCTTCGCGGCGGAGGCACCGCCCGGCACCTACCGCCTCGCCACCGCGCTGGCCCCGGAGGCGGCGGAGGAAGCTGCCCTGGCCTGGCTGCTGGCGCGCTACCGGTTCGAGCGCTACCGCAAGGCACCGGCCGCGCCGGAGGCGGACCTGCTGGTGCCAGATGGCGTGGATGGCGAGCGGCTGGGCGTAATCGCGGAGGGCGTGTTCTTCGTGCGCGACCTGATCAACACGCCCGCCAACGATCTGGGGCCTGAGGGTCTGGAAGCGGCGGCGCGCAAGCTGGCGGAGCGGGACGGTGCCGTGATCGAGGTCACCACGGGCGAGGCGCTGAAGGACGCGAACCTGCCGCTCATCCACACCGTGGGCCGCGCGGCGGCGGAGGCGCCGCGGCTGATCGACATCACCTGGGGCGACCCGGAGCACCCGAAGGTGACACTCGTGGGCAAGGGCGTGTGCTTTGACACGGGCGGGCTCAACCTGAAGCCCGGCGGCGCGATGGGGCTGATGAAGAAGGATATGGGCGGCGCGGCGAATGCGCTGGGGCTGGCCCATATGATCATGGCGCTGGAGCTGCCGGTGCGCCTGCGCGTGCTGATCCCGGCGGTGGAGAACGCGGTCTCGGGCGGGAGCTTCCGGCCGGGGGACATTCTCACCTCCCGCGCGGGCCTGACGGTGGAGATCAACAACACCGATGCGGAGGGCCGCCTGGTGCTGGCCGACGCGCTGACCCTCGCGGCCGAGGACCAGCCCGCCTTCATCGCGGATTTCGCGACGCTGACCGGCGCCGCCCGCGTGGCGCTTGGCCCCGATCTCGTGCCCTTTTTCACCGATAGCGAGGAGCTGGCGGACGCGCTCTCCGCCGCCGCGGGACGGACGGCCGATCCCGTCTGGCGCCTGCCGCTCTGGCCGGGCTACGAGGCGGATATCGAGCCGGGGATCGCGGATCTGGACAATGCGCCCTCCGGCAGCATGGCGGGCGCGATCACCGCGGCGCTCTTCCTCAAGCGCTTCGCGGGCGGGGAGGCCGAATGGGTGCATTTCGACCTCTACGCCTGGACACAGAAGCCGAAGCCGGGCCGGCCGAAGGGGGGCGAGGCACAGGCGATCCGCGCGCTCCTTTCCGTGCTGGAGGACCGCTACGCCGGCGGCGCGTGAGGGCGCGATGCGTGCGGATCCGGATACCCGCTGGCGCCTGCCGGAGGGGCGCGACCGCCGGCTGACGCCGGCGCGGGCGGACCTGGCCGACGCAGCGCTCGACGGGAGGGTGGCCGCGGGGCGCTATGTCTCGCCGGCGCCCCGGCAGGTTACCGCCCTGCTGGCCGACCTCCACCCGAGGCCGGATGCGGCGACGCAGATCGACACGCAGCTGCTTCATGGCGAGCTGGTCGACCTCTACGAACAGGCGGAAGGCTGGGCCTGGGTCCGGTCACGCATCGACGGCTATGTGGGGTATCTGCGCGCGGGCAACCTCGGCCCGCCGGCGGAGGCGACGCACCGGGTGGCGGCGCGGGCCGCCCTCGCCTTCGCGGCGCCGGACATCAAGGCGCCCGCGACCCGCCTGCCCTGGCCCGCAACCGTGACCGTGCTGGAGACCGTGCCTGGCGCGGGCACGCATGGGCTGCTCGGCCGGATCGTGGGCGGCTTCGTGCCCATGGCGCATCTCGTGCCCGTGGGGACGCGGGCGGCGGACTGGGTTGCCGAGGCGGAGGCGCTGGCGGGGCAGCCCTATCTCTGGGGCGGGCGAAGCGGGGACGGGATGGACTGCTCCTCCCTCCTCCAGCTCGCCCTCGCCACCGCCGGCTGCGCCTTCCCGCGCGACAGCGACATGCAGGCTGCGGCGGACCTGCCCGGCGTAACCCGTCTCCATGCCGCGGACCTTGCCGCCCTCCGCCGGGGGGACCTGGTGTTCTGGGCCGGGCATGTGGGCGTGATGCAGGACAGCGAGCGGCTGCTGCACGCGAACGCCCACCACATGGCCGTGGCGAGCGAGCCGCTGGCGGAGACGGTGGCGCGCATCGAGGCAAAGGAGGGCAAGGGGGTCACTGCGGTCTTGCGTCTCGATACAAGGCTCATGCAACAACGTCTGACGCTGGAGCCGCCGCTCGCCGAGCGGGCCATCGAGAAGCCATCGCCGTGAGGACCGCCGCGTGCCGAGAGAGCCCCAAGCCGCCGCCCTGATCGCCGCCGCCATCGGCCTTGTCGCCGGCTGCACGGCAATGGCGCCGGAGGCGGCCCCCACCGCCGCCGCGCCCGAGCCCGAGGTGCAGGCGGAACCCGCGGCCTTCACGGCCGGCACCTTCGCCACCTTCGAGGGCTGGCAGGCGGCCTTCCGCCAACGGGCGCTGGCCGAGGGGATCGCGGGCCCGACGCTCGACAACGCCTTCACGGGCCTGCGCGAGAACCCGACGGTGCTGGAGCGGGACGCGTTCCAGCCGGAATTCAGCCGCGCCATCTGGCAGTATCTCGACAGCGCGGTCTCTGACGCGCGCATCTCGAACGGCCGCGCGGCCATGCGGAGCCGCGGTCAGCTGCTCTCGGAGATCGAGGCGCGCTATGGCGTTAACCGGCATGTGGTCGTCGCCATCTGGGGGCTGGAGAGCGCCTATGGCGCGAACTATGGCGACCTCTCGGTGATCCGCTCGCTGGCCACGCTGGCCTGGGACGGACGGCGGCGGCGCTTTGCCGAGGAGCAGCTCATCGCAGCGCTCCGGATCATCGAGGCGGGCGATATCGCGCCCTCGGCCATGGTGGGCTCCTGGGCGGGCGCCATGGGGCACACGCAGTTCATTCCCACGAGCTTCCTCGCCTACGCGGTGGACTTCACGGGCGACGGGCGGCGGGACATCTGGGACCCTTCGGCGGCGGATGCGCTGGCCTCGACCGCGAACTACCTGGCCAGCTTCGGCTGGGAGACGGGCAAGCCTGCCGTGGTGGAGATCACCCTGCCCGCCGGGTTCGACTACCTGCTGGCGGACGGGCGCACGCGGCGCCAGGCGGCGGAATGGGAGGCGATCGGCATCCGCCCCGCGCGGGGCGGCAACCTGCCAGCGGCGGAGGGCGTGGAGATCCTGCTGCCCGCCGGCTCTCAGGGCCCCGCCTTCGCGGCCTACAAGAATTTCCGCGTCATCAAGCGCTACAACAACGCCACCTCCTACGCGCTGGCGGTGGCGCATCTGGCCGAGCGGCTGGAGGGCGCGCCGCCCTTCGCAGCCTCCTGGCCGCGCGGGGACCGGGCGCTGAGCCGGACGGAAACCGAGGAACTGCAACGCCTTCTCACCGCGCAGGGTTATGACACCAAGGGCGTCGACGGCATCGCCGGGCCCAACACTCGCGGCGCCGTGCGGGCCTGGCAGGCCGCCAATGGCCGGGTGCCGGACGGGTACATCTCGGGCCGGCTGCTGGACGGCGTGCGCGCCTCCCGCGGCTGACGCGCAGGGAAGTTTCTCGGAACCCTTGGCACAGGGCGCCCGTTCAGGGAGGCGTCAGCCCGCTCCGGCGGGCACCAGCCAAGGAGGTTTCGTCATGAAACGCACCCTGATCGGTTCGACCCTCGCCATCCTGCTCGCCGGCGGCGCGGCGCTTGCCGCGAACACGGTGACGATCCACGACCAAAGCCGCGCCGATTTCGACGTGAAGCGTGGGATCGTGGAGACCGTGGAGCGCCTCTACGGCCGCGCCGTGATCTTCTCCGACCCCAACCCGCTGCCCGCGGGGGTGGAGGAAGGTCTGGTGGAGGGCGAGCGCCTGCCCGCCGCCGCCCCCATTGACCCGGTGCCCGGGAAGCTGATGGACGCGCTGCCGGTGATCGACAACGCCCGCTGGGTCCGCATCGGGGACCATATCGTGGCGGTCGACGACCTCGATATCGTGCGCCTGGCCGTCTACGACGTGCTGGCCTGACGGCGCGGCGCGAGCCTCGGGTGTCCGTGTTCGCGGGCACCCGTTTCTGCGGCGCGGCCCTGCGACATCGCCGCAATGTCGATTCTGGTCAAAAGCCTGTCGCCTTGCTCCGCGCCGCCGCTGCCGCCCTGTAGCATCACGCTCCGACATTCATTGGGTTCGGGAGCGAAACCATGCGCAAGCAGGCACGGGCGGTTGTGGTTGGCGGGGGCGCTGTCGGGTGCTCGATCGCCTACCATCTGGCGAAGGCGGGCTGGACCGACACGTTGCTGCTGGAGCGCGACGAGCTGACGGCGGGCAGCACCTGGCACGCCGCGGGGCTGCTGCCGTATTTCAACATGAGCTACGCGACGAGCCACATCCACGACTACTCCATCAAGTTCTACAAGACCCTTGAGGAGGAGACGGGGCTGAACGCGGGCTTCTCCGTCGTCGGCAACCTGCGCATGGCGCAGAGCCGGGAGCGGATGGACGAATACATGCTCTATGCCACCACGGCAGAGAGCATCGGCATCCCCTACGAGTGGCTGACGCCAGAGCAGATCAAGGACCGCTACCCGCTGGTGCGGACCGAGGACCTGGTGGGCGCGATCTACCACCCGACGGACGGCTACATTAACCCCGCCGACGTGACCCAGGCGATGGCCAAGGGTGCCCGCCAGCGCGGCGTGGAGGTGATGCGCAAGGCGCAGGTCAACGGCTTCCGCCGCCAGAACGGGCACTGGATCGTCGAAGGCCACACCATGCACGAGAAGGGCGGGAACCTCGTGATGAACGGGGAGGCCTTCGAGATCGAGGCGGAGGTGGTGATCACCGCCACCGGCAACCATGCCCAGCGCACGGCCGCGATGGTGGGCTGCTACATCCCCGCCATCCCGGTGGAGCACCAGTACATCGTGACCGAGCCCGACCCCGCGCTGGTGCAGTGGCGCAGCACCAATGGCGAGCACCCGGTGCTGCGCGACGCGGATGCGAAATGGTATGTGCGCGAGGAGCGCGGCGGCTGGATCCTCGGCCCCTACGAGCGGAACGCGCCGGCCTGGGCCGTGCATGGCGTGCCCGAGACCTTCCGCGCCGACCTTCTGCCCCTCGATCTCGAGAGGATCGAGGAGGAATACACGAGCTTCATCCACCGCATTCCGTCCTCCGAAGAGGTGGGGCTCAAGGACGACTACAACGGGCCCATCTGCTACACGCCCGACGGCAACCCGCTGGTCGGCCCCGCGCCGGGGGTGGAGAACTTCTACTTCGCGGAAGGGTTCAGCTTCGGGATCACGGCGGCGGGCGGCACCGGCCACTACCTCGCCCAGATGATCACCGAGGGCGAGGCCGAGATCGACATGTACAGCCTCGATCCGCGCCGCTTCGGCCGCTGGATGAACCGCGAATACGCCGCCCGAAAGAACGAGGAGGCGTATGAGCACGTCTACATCCTCCACCACCCGGACGAGGAGCGCCCCGCCTGCCGGCCGCTCCGCACCGCCCCGGCCTATGCGCGCATGAAGGCCGAGGGCGCGCAGTTCGGCTGTGTGAACGGCTGGGAGCGCCCGAACTATTTCGGCCCGAAGGATGCGCCCGAGGATTTCGACCACGAGAGCCGCAGCTTCCGCCGCGGCGCCTGGTGGCAATACGCGGAGGCGGAGGCCCGCGCCGTGCGCGAGGGCGTCGGCCTCTTCGACGCCACGGCCTTCACCAAGCATCGCGTGAAGGGCCCGGGGGCTACGGCGTTCCTCGACTGGCTGACCTGCAACAAGCTGCCGAAGATCGACCGCATCAACCTCACCTACGCGCTGACCGAGGCCGGCACCGTGCGCACCGAGTTCACCATCGTGCGCATGGGCGAGGACAGCTACTATCTGGTGAGCGCCGGCGCCGCGCAGGCCTATGACAGCGACTATCTCGTGAAGATGGCCGAGAAGAAGCGGGCGGAATTCGGCTGGATCGAGGTGCAGGACGTCACCTCCTCCATCGGCGTCTTCGCCATCGCCGGCCCGAAAAGCCGCGAGCTTCTGCGCCCGTTGGTGGTGGATGCGGACCCTGCCACGGCGCTCAGCAACAAGCGCTTCCCCTGGCTCTCGATGAAGCGGCTGGCGCTCGGCATGGTCGACACCATGGCCATCCGCGTCGCCTATACGGGCGAGCTCGGCTGGGAGCTGCACCACCCCATGGAGATGCAGAACCACCTCTTCGACCGCCTGATGGCCGAGGGCGAGAAGGTGGGCCTCAAGCTCTGCGGTGCGCGGGCGCAGAACTGGCTCCGCCAGGAGAAGTCCTACCGCGCCTTCGGCTCCGATCTCGGCCGGGACGCAACGCCCCTCGAAGCCGATCTGACCCGCTTCATCGACCAGTCGAAGGACTTCAAGGGCAAGGCCGCGATGAACGAGACCGGCATCCGCGCGAAATGCGTGACCGTGCTGATCGACGGGCCTTCGGATGCGGATCCCTGGGGCCGGGAGGCGCTCTTCGCCGGTGGCCGGAAGGTCGGCCGCCTCACCTCCGGCGGCTGGTCCGTGGCCCATGGCAAGCAGATCGGCATCGGCTATGTGGAGCCCGCGCTGGCCGAGCCCGGCCAGAAGTTCGACTGCCTGATGTTCCGCGAGCACTACCCGGCGGAGGTGGTGGCCGAGAGCCCCTACGACCCCACCAACGCCCGCATCCGCATCGACGGCTGATCACAGGCGCCCACCCCGCCAGTACCGGTAGGGTGGGTTTCCAACCCACCGCCCCTTGCGCGCGGCGCGCATCGGTGGCCCTCTCCCGGCAGAGCCAGCCGGAGAGACCCGATGCGCCTTCTCGCCCTCCTCGCCTTCCTCTTGGCCGCCGCCCCCTTTCTCGCCAGCCCCGCCGCGGCCCAGTTCGCCGTGGTCGAAGGCACGGTCGACTGGCCGGAGGAGACCCGCCTCACGCGGGACACGCTGGTGGAGGTCACCGTCTCCGATATCGGCCGCGGCCCCCTCGGCGCGCGGGAGCTCGCCCGCCAGGTCCTCGCGCCATCCACCCGCCCGCTACCCTTCCGCCTGATGGTCGACCCGGTCCTCGCGCCCCGCGGCGGACAGTACCGGGTGAGCGCGCGCCTCCTTGCCGGGCGCAACACGCTCTATGAGGGCAGCCAGGACCTGCGGCTCGACCCGGTGGTCGATATCGGCGACCTCGCGCTCTTCCTCGAGAACCCGGTGCTGCAGGACACGCGCGAAGCCTCGCCCCTCAACCGGCAATGGCGGCTCGAGGATTTCATCAAGTTTCCCCTGCCCCCCGTCGCCGTCGTCCTCATGGAGATCGACGATGTGGGCCAGGTGAAGGGCGATACGGGCTGCAACCTCTTCCAGAGCCGCGCGTCGCTGACCGCCGAGACCCTGAGCTTCGCGCCCCCCCGGCTCACACGCCGCGGCTGCACGCCAGCGCTCGCCACGGTCGAGCAACGCTTCCTCCGCGTCCTCCGCGGCACCCGCGCCTGGGAGATCCGCGACCGAGCGCTCACGCTCTTCGACGCCTCCGGCCTGCCCCTCGCCACCTTCCGGGACGACTTCTGAGCTCGACATCCACCGCCCGAAGCGAAGGCGGGGCCGGGTCAAGGACGGCCACGCCACCGGCAGGGCCGGCGCGCGCAGCGCGTCCTTGACGCGGCCCCGGCGTCACTCATGCTCGGCAGGGAGCCCTCGCGGCTCCTCCCCAGCCCTCTGCCGCACCCTCGGCCAGGCCCGGTCCCCGGCATGCTCTCCCAGCCGCTTTGCCGCAGAAACCCCGCAAAAAGCATCGCGCCGACCAGGCGCGATTCCGCTTGGCCCGATACGCGTTCGCCCGAGACGCAAAACGCCCCGGCGCGGGGGCCGGGGCGTCCTGTCTTACCGAGAGAGATCGGCGGGGGCTCAGCTCAGCCCTCGGCCGCCTCCTTCTCGATCTCCTTGCCGGTCTCCTGGTCCACGACCTTCATGGAGAGCCGCGTCTTCCCGCGGTCGTCGAAGCCCATGAGCTTGACCTTCACCTCCTGGCCCTCCTTCACGAGGTCCTTCGGGTTGGCACCCCGCTCCCAGGTCATCTGGGAGATGTGCACCAAGCCGTCGCGCGCGCCGAAATAGTTCACGAAGGCGCCGAAATCCATGATCTTCACCACCTTGCCGGTGTAGATCGCGCCCACCTCCGGCTCGGCGACGATGCCGTTGATCATGGCCTTGGCCTTCTCGATGCAGGCGGCATCCGGCGAGGCGATCTTGATGATGCCGTCGTCGTTGATGTCGACCTTCGCACCCGACTCCTCGACGATGCCGCGGATGACCTTGCCGCCCGAGCCGATCACTTCGCGGATCTTGTCGGTGTTGATCTGCATGGTCTCGATCCGGGGCGCGTGGACGGAGAACTCGGTCCGCCCCTCGGTGAGCGCCTTCGACATCTCGCCGAGGATGTGCATCCGCCCGTCCTTCGCCTGGGCGAGGGCCTGCTTCATGATGGCGGGCGTGATGCCAGCCACCTTGATGTCCATCTGCAGCGAGGTGATGCCGGCTTCCGTGCCCGCCACCTTGAAGTCCATGTCGCCGAGATGGTCCTCGTCGCCGAGGATATCGGTCAGCACCGCGAACTCACCGCTCTCCTCGAGGATGAGGCCCATGGCGACACCGGCCACGGGCGCCTTCAGCGGCACGCCCGCATCCATCATGGCGAGCGAGCCGCCACACACGGTCGCCATGGAGGACGAGCCGTTGGACTCTGTGATCTCCGAGACGAGGCGGATGGTGTAGGGGAAGTCCGTCGCCGCCGGCAGCACCGCCTGCAGCGCGCGCCAGGCAAGCTTGCCGTGGCCTACTTCGCGGCGTCCCGGCGGGCCCATGCGGCCGGCCTCGCCCACCGAGTAGGGCGGGAAGTTGTAGTGCAGCAGGAAGCGCTCGCGCCAATCGCCCTCGAGGCTGTCGATGATCTGCTCATCGTCGCCCGTGCCGAGGGTGGTCACGATCAGGCCCTGCGTCTCCCCGCGGGTGAAGAGTGCCGAGCCATGGGTGCGCGGCAGCACGCCCACTTCGCTCAGGATCGGGCGAACGGTGGTGAGGTCGCGCCCGTCGATGCGCTTGCCGGTCTTGATCACGTCGCCGCGGAGCACGGCGCTTTCGAGCTTCTTGAAGCAGGTCTTGAGGCCCTTGTCCTCAAGCTCCTCCTCGGAGAGCCCGGCCATGACGGCGTCACGCGCGGCACCGATGGCTTCCTGGCGCTCGAGCTTGTCGGTGAGCGCGAAGGCCGCGCGCATCTTCTCCTCGCCGAGCTCCTTCACCCGGGCGTAGAGCGCCGAGTTGTCGTCCGGCTGGAAGTCCATCGGCTCCTTCGCCGCGTCCTCGGCCAGGGCGATGATCGCGTCGATCACCGGCTGCATGGCTTGATGGCCGAAGGTGACGGCGCCCAGCATCTCCTCCTCGGAAAGCTCGTAGGCTTCCGATTCGACCATCATCACCGCGTCCTTGGTGCCGGCGACGACGAGGTTGAGGCGCTGCTCGGGGTTCTCGTTCAGCTTCTGCATGTCGTCGACAGCCGGGTTCAGCACATACTGCCCGTCGACGAAGCCCACGCGCGCAGCCCCGATGGGCCCGAGGAAGGGCGCGCCCGAAAGCGTGAGCGACGCCGAGGCCGCGATCATGCCGAGGATGTCGGGGTCGTTCTCGAGGTCGTGGCTGAGCACGGTCACGATGACCTGCGTCTCATGCTTGAAGCCATCGACGAAGAGCGGCCGGATCGGCCGGTCGATGAGGCGCGAGGTCAGCACCTCCTTCTCCGTCGGCTTCGCTTCGCGCTTGAAGAACCCGCCGGGGATCTTGCCGGCGGCGTAGTAGCGCTCCTGGTAGTGAACGGTGAGGGGGAAGAAATCGAGGCCTTCCTTCGGCTTCTTCTCGTAGACCGTGGTGGCCAGCACCGTGGTCTCGCCGATGGTGGCGAAAACCGCGCCATCGGCCTGGCGCGCGATGCGCCCGGTTTCGAGCGTGAGCGTCTGCCCGCCCCACTCGATTTCCTTCTTAACGATATCGAACATGGTCGTTCCTTCATGTGGCCCGTCCTCCCCCTGGAGGCGGCGCCTTGCGTCGACGGCTGGCCGTGCCGGCCGCGGCCCCCCGGTTTCAGCCTGCCCGCGGTCGGCCGGGGGGCCGGGCCGGGCGGGAGACGCGCGCCGCCTTCATCGGCGTCACGCAGCGTTCAGCATGAACGAGAAGCGGCGCGGAAGCCATCGCCCCCGCGCCGCATCGGTCCTCTCAGGTCGCGCTCAACGGCGGATGCCGAGGCGCTTGATGAGCGACTGGTAGCGCTCCACGTCCTTGCCCTTCACATAGTCCAGCAGCTTGCGGCGCTGGCTGACCATCTTGAGAAGGCCACGACGCGAGTGGTTGTCCTTCTTGTGGGTCTTGAAGTGCTCGGTGAGCGTGGTGATGCGGTCCGTCAGGATCGCGACCTGCACCTCGGGCGAACCGGTATCGCCTTCCTTGGCGCCATATTCCTTGATGAGCGCTTCCTTGCGCTCGGGCGTGATCGACATCGGGTGTCCTTTCGGTCCGGGGCCGCGCGGGGGCGGGTGTCCCTGTCAGAGGTTGAAAACCCGGTTCGGTCGGAAGAGATGCCCCGCCCGGATGCCGATGGCGACGGGCACGCGTTCGTCCCCCCGCTTCTCCGCCACCCAGCCGGTCGCCCCCTCGGCCCAGTCCGGCGGAAACGCCGTCTCATGAGCCATGCCGCGCCGAAGCCGGTCCGCGTCCTCGGTCGAGACGGCCAGGGCCGGGATGTCGTCCAGCCCGGTCGCCACCGGCTTCAGATGCGCGGAAGCGGCCTCATGCCCGATTTTCTCCCCCGGCGCAAACGAAATCGCGCCGTCGAGCGTGAGCGCCCCGCTGGCCAGCCGCCGGAGCGCCGAGACATGGGCGTGGCAGCCGAGGGCGCGGCCGAGATCGCGCGCGATGGCGCGCACATAGCCGCCCTTGCCGCAGGTCATCTCCAGCACCGCATGGTCCGCATCGGGCCGGTCGACGAGCGTGAGCGCGTGCACCGTCAGCGGGCGTGGCGCAAGCTCGGGCATCGCGCCGGGGTCGTCGAGGGCGGCGCGGGCCAGGTCGTAGGCGCGCGCCCCGTCCACCTTCACGGCCGAGAACACGGGCGGCACCTGCCGGATCTCACCTCTGAAGGCGTCGAGGGCCGCGCGGATCTCCGCATCCGTGGGCCGTGCGGTGCTCTCGGCAATCACCGCCCCTTCGGCGTCGTCGGTGCCGGTCGCCTGGCCGAGGCGCGCGGTGAAGCGGTAGGTCTTCGCCCCGTCCTGCACCAGGGGCACGGTCTTAGTCGCCTCCCCGAAGGCCACCGCCAGCAGGCCCGAGGCGAGGGGGTCGAGGGTGCCCGCATGCCCCGCCTTCTTCGCATCCAGCGCGCGGCGGACCATGGTGACCACATCCGAGGAGGTCGGCCCCACCGGCTTGTCGACGATCAGCCAGCCATGCACGTCCCGCCCGCGCTTGCGCCGCGCCATCCGGCCCTCCCCTTTCCGAGAGCCCCGCGCCTAGCCCCGCGGATCGGGGCGGGTCAAGGATGGCGGCGCCACCGGCGGAGCCGGCGCAGGAGGCGTCCTTGACGCGCCCCGACCCGCAACCAGGCTGGATCGGGAGCCCTCGCGGCTCCTCCCCAGCCCAATGCCGAGCGCCGAACCGCAACAGCGCCCTCAGAACCGGGTCTCAAGCCGCCCCGTTCGGCTGAGGCACCGCCGGAGGGCGGTGGCGCAGCGCAGGAAAGCGTCGCGTCAGCGACACCGCCAGGCTCGATGCTCAGCTCAGCGGCCCTCGCGGCGCCAGGCGGCGAGGAACAGGAGGCCCGTTGCCAGGGCTGCGAGCCAGGCGGGCAACAGGGGTGTCAGGCGAATGCCGGTCACGCGGAACGCCTCGCGCTCGACGAAGCCGAGCCAGGAGCGCCCATGCGCCCGCCGCCCGTCCGCCACGAGGCGGAGATCCGGCAGCCCGGTCTCGGCGAGCCACATGGTGCGCCCGCCCGTCGCCGTCACGAGCGGCTCGAGCGCCTCGCCGCTGGCGATGGGCTCGGTATACTCGCGCGGGCTTGCCGGCCCCACGGCCGCCACGGCCTCGAGCCCATCCGCATTGAAGCGCCAGAGCCCTTCGGCCGCGTCCTCGATCCGCGCGCCCCAGCGCCCAGGCCCCTGCGCCGAGAGGCTCACTTCCACGAGTTCGCCCGAGGGCGTCGTCGCCACCA